>JAZRFS010000113.1:0-31421 GCA_045643765.1 Eubacteriales bacterium | reverse complement strand
GCCTGCCGCGCGATGGCAAAAAGCGGTGCGGATCTGCTCCTCACCCAGCACAGCCATTGCATCGGCTGCTACGAGCAATTTGAGGGCTGCCATATTCTGTACGGTCAGGGCAACTTCCATTTCGTCAAGGGGCAAGAGGTGTCCGCCCCCGAGCTTTGGAGAAGCGAGCTTGCCGTGCGCTACGACAGCAAAACGCACGAGATCGAGTTCGTCCCCACCGTGGAAAGCGGCGTGGGCATCGCGCTTGCCAAGGGCGCGGAAAAGGACAAGCTGCTTGCCGATTTCCACGCGCGCAACGCGCAGCTGCAGGACGGCACGTGGCAGGACGGCTGGCGCGAGTTTTGCGAGAGCCAGCGCGCAAACTACGAACGCGCCATCGTGCGCGTGGGCGAAACCCTTGAGCCCAAGTATTTTGAAAAGTTCGCGCACTACCTCGACTGCGAAGCGCACCTTGACGTGTGGATGCAGCTTTATCAGACGCACAATCACCGCAACGAGCGCTGATTAGCCCCCAAACGGGTAAAAAACATCGCGCCCCGTGGCTTGCCACGGGGCGCGGTTGTTTTTATTTTTCCTTTAACAAAAACGCGCGGTAACCAAGGACGTCCCCCGTCCCAAATACCGTTCTGCCGTTTTCCGTGCGGCTCTCGACGGGTGTGAGCGCAGGAAGCGCAAGCACCTCGTATTTTCCCTTCACGCTTACGTCAGCGCTCGGCATCAGGTGATGCTCCTCGATCACGCCCTTCCCTGCGCGGATCTCGGGGTGGGTCGCTTTCACGTGCAGCACCGTATGTGCGCCCTTGGTAAGCGACACGCGCGCATAGCTTGCCATCTGCTCCGCGCGCACGGTGCGCTCGGGCAAAAGCAGCTCCAGCATACGCGAAACCAGAATTTTGTGCTCCTGCATAAACGTCTCACCGTACGCGGCGAACACGTCAAAGCAAACCGCGCCGTGCGTGCCGGCCACCGCCGCGCTGTATGCCGTGGGCTTTCCTTGCGGGCGGTAGAAATAGGACTGTCTGCCGTCCCAGATGAAGTTGAAGGTCTTGTCCACGTAAGCGGCAAGCTCGGTGCCGCCCGTTTTCACGAAGCGGCGGCGAGGCTGATACATCGCCCAGCGCATTCCGCCCTCGGGGAAGGTGAAATACGCGTTGTCGCTCTCGTCTGCGGCAAGCTCCCCAATCTCGGGCAGAAGCCCCGCGCGCACGCCAAGGTCAACACCCTCGCCCACAAACAAAAACTTTCCGCCGCGCGTAGAAAATGCGCGCATTTTTTCAAGAAATGCCTCGTCGGCGTTCAGCTTCTCGCATACGATCAGCACGCGACACGCCCCAAACGGGTTGCTGTCGTCGGTTACGCGATAGGTGTTATAGCCGATCTTCAGCTCGCCCAGCATACGGGAAATGCCGCTGAGCGTAGGACCTCCGTTTCGCGGATTGTTCCGCATCAGCACGCCGACCTCGCACACGGGCTCGGCGCCCTGCGCGTACGGCGCGTATTGCACGTGCTCCGCCATCACCGCGCCCACGCGGCGCGCGACCTCCTGTTCCATTCCGTCCACGGGGTGCAGATGGTCGCCAAAGGAGATGCCAAAGCCGTTCATCATCGCATCGTACAGGTCATTTTGCATCGAGGGGAGCGTCTTGATGCCGCCGAAATCCCCCCACATGCTTTGAAATCTGCCGCTCATAAATACGCGATCACGCGCGACCGTGCGCACGTAAGATGCCATCGTATCGAAGCTATCGTAGCCCCAGACACCCGTCACCAGGCACTCGACCTCCACGTGTGTGACGTATTCTTTTTCCCACGGCGAGCCGTTGAAATAGACCTTCAAGGGCTTGCCGCACGCGTCCACCGTTTCCCTGATTTCGCGGCAGAATTCCTCCTGCAAGCGGTGCGCGTATTCGTACACCGCGTCGGGATCGTCGACGTTCACACCGCGCGCCTTCATATCGCGCATACAATGCTGACAGTAGCATTTGCGCCAGGTCGCGCAATCCAAAAAAATGCCGTCGATTTCGTAGGAAAGCAGCTCGCGCACCTCGGAAAGAAAATATTCTCTATACCCCGAGTTATAGCACATCTCACGAAAGAAATTATCCTTTTTATCCTCGCGGTGGATACGCCCACCCGAGAAGATGCGCAGCCATTCGGGATGATCGGCGGCAATCTCGTGATCAAGCGCCACGTTGAGATATGCCGTCACGCCAATGCCGCGCTTATGGCATGCCTCTACGGTTTCCTGAAGCAGGTCGCGCTCGCCAAGTCCCGGATATTTCTTGCCCACGGCGGTATTGTAATAGCTAAAGCCCATGTTGCAGCGCGCTGTGAAATTGATGTACTCCACGTGCATCTCGGCAAGTCGCGCGGCGAACGCCTCGGCATCAAAACGGGAAAAGGGTGCTTCCACCCCGGGGCAGGTGTGGCAGTCAAAGTGCATTGCCCGTCCAAAGGGCTTTCCGACGGTTTCGATCATAGCAAACCTCCGTGTTAGGTACTTGATTTTATTATAAAGGACATCTTCTGCAATTTCAAGTCATTTATGGTAAAAAGCAAGACAAAAATTGCGCATCTTGACACCGCCCACACGGGGTGCTATAATGATTTTAATGAAAGGGGGGAGTGCGATGTCTTCTGTTTTTACTTTTACCGATCTCCTGCCGCACGGCAAAGAGGAAAACGGCGAGATCTGCATAAAAAAGAGCTTTGTTCTCACTACGACCGCCCCCGTAAGCGAGCAGATCATGCTGCTTTGCGCTGATACGCGCTGTGAGGGCGCGCCTGCCAAGATTTTCTTCCGCTTGTTGCAGCCGGGGCGCGAAAAGCCGCTGTATCAGTCGCACACCTACACGCTACACGGCAAAAAATGCATTGGCGCGCCGCCCGTGCTGTGGGAAAATATCACGCTGGAGCTTTGCGTGACCGTCCCCGAGGGAAGCACACTTTTCGTGAGGGATCTTGACCTTTCCCACGCGCCCAAAATGCCGAAAACGAATACCGTTTTGCGGTATAATGCGCATCTTGGCTTTCTCGGCATGGCGCCCGAGAACACCGGGATCGCCTTTCGCCTCGCGGCGCTTTGCGGCTTTGACACCTGCATCTGCGTGCCCAAGGTCACGCGCGACGGAGTGCTTGTCTGCACGCACGACACGACCATCAACCACGCGGCGCGCTACCCCGACGGGCGCGAGCCGGAGAGCGACGTTTACGTAAAAAACCTCACCTATGACGAGCTCCTCGCCTATGATTTCGGCATTCGCAAGGGTGCGGTTTTCACGGGCACGCGCATCGCGCGCCTCGAGGATTTCTTCGCGCTTTGCCAAAAAACGGGCATGCGCCCAATGTTCAGCGCACACCCTGCACTCACGCGCGAACAATGGTTGACGGTCAAAGAAATGCTGCAACGGTACGAGTTATTGCCGCAATTCCACGTAAAAGCCCCCGACACGGACACCCTGCAAGGGGCGTTTGAGGTGCTTGGCACCGAGATTGACGGCTACACGCTTGACGTGCAGAAAATGGAGGAGGACACCGTCGCCCGCGTGCTTGCCACGGGGATCGATCCCACACGATCGCGCGTCGGCATTGAGGTGCGCCTTTGCAACCTCAAGGACGAAGACGTCGCGCGCATTCGCGCGGCGGGCATGTTCGCCGCCGCGTGGGCGCTCCCCCGTTGCGACTTTGACGAGGTCTACGGGCGCCTGATCGCGCTTGGCGTGACCGAGTTTACAGAGGATCATCATATACCGCTGTAAGGGGAGGCGTTAGGGGGAGCTTTTGGGAAAGCTCCCCCTATCCCCCTCAAAACCTTTTATGGAAAGGGTGGGCACACAACCGCGTTATTTGCACTCGCCCCTTTACGGAAAGCAGGGGCGTTTTTGGCATTTTGTCTATTGACACCGTATGTGTGCTATATTATACTTATAGTAACGATTATAATAACGATCCGCCGCGTGCGGCAAAAAGGAGTACGCTTATGCTGAAAATCGAGCATCTGACCAAAACCTACGGTGACAAAAAGGCCGTAGACGATCTTTCGCTTCATATCGCCCCGGGCGAAATCTGCGCCTTTATCGGCCACAACGGTGCGGGCAAAACCACCGCCATTAAGTCGGTGTGCGGCATTTTGCGCTTTGATGCGGGTGAAATTTTCGTGGACGGCGTTTCCATAAAGGAAGATCCGCTTGCCGCAAAAAAGCAGCTTGCCTATATCCCCGACAACCCTGACCTTTACGACTTTATGACGGGCATCGGATATCTCAATTTTGTAGCAGATATCTTCGGCGTGGACGCTGCCGCGCGCGACGAGCGCATCCACCGCTTTGCGGATATGCTGGAGCTGACGAAGGATCTGGCACAGCCCGTTTCCACCTACTCGCACGGCATGAAGCAAAAGCTGGCCATCATCTCCGCGCTCGTTCACGCACCGCGCCTGATCATCATGGACGAGCCCTTCGTGGGGCTTGACCCCAAGGCAGCGCACCTTTTGAAGGAACTGATGCGCGAGATGTGCCGCGAGGGCGCGGCGATCTTCTTCTCCACCCACGTGCTGGAGGTTGCGGAAAAGCTGTGCGACAAGGTCGCCATCATCAAGGGCGGCAAGCTCATCCGCGCGGGTGCGATGGATGAGGTCAAGGGTGACACCTCGCTGGAGAACGTGTTCCTTGAGCTGGAGGCCGACCAATGATCAAGGCACTTTTCAAAAAACAGATGACAGAGGTCTTTTCCTGGATCTTTATGGATACCAAGAAAAAGGCGCGGCGCACGGGCAAGGGCATCGTCTGCTTCCTCCTGCTTTACACCGCACTGATCGCCTATCTCGCCGTGATCTTTTTCATCATGGCAAAATCGCTTTGCACGGCGCTTGCCCCGATGGGGCTTACCTGGTTCTATTTCACGATCATGGGACTTTTGGCGCTGCTGCTTGGCGTCTTCGGCAGCGTGTTTAACACCTACGCCTCTTTGTATCTTGCCAAGGATAACGACATGCTTCTTTCCATGCCGATCCCGCCGCACTATATTCTTCTGGCGCGCCTTTCCGGCGTGTACGCGCTGGGGCTTTTCTTCGAGCTGATCGTGATGCTGCCCGCCACCCTTGCGTGGTTCATCTACGGCACCCCCACCGTGTCCGGTGCCATCTTTGCGCTGCTGATCCCCTTCGTGCTTTCCTTCCTTGTGCTTTCACTTTCCTGCCTGATGGGGCTTCTGGTGGCCGTGATCAGCACACACGTCAAGCGCAAATCGTTGGTCATCACGGTGATCTCGCTCGGCGCCTTCGCGCTGTATATGTGGGGATACACCAAGATCATGTCCTCGCTTACGGAGCTGCTTGCCATCGTGGGCGATATTGCCGAGAAGGTCAAGGGGCCGCTGTTCCCCTTCTACCACATGGGGCTCTCTGCCGAGGGAAAGGGACTTTCCTTCCTGATCTTCGCCGCCATCGTGCTTGGCATTTTCCTTATTGTGTTCGTCCTGCTTTCCCGCAATTTCCTCAAGCTTGCCACCACCAACAAGGGCGGTGTGAAAAAAGCGTACAAGCGCGAACGCACCGCGCAAAAAAGCGTGAGCAAGGCGCTGTTTGGCAAGGAGCTCAAGCGTATGCTTGCAAGCCCCGTCTACCTTCTGAACTGTGTCCTTGGCGCATTCTTTTTGCCGGTTGCAGGCGTGATGCTGCTGGTGTTCCGTGCGGATATCGTGGCGTTCCTGCCGCTATTTGCCGAGCTGTTCGGCAGCGCCGACGTGATGCCGCTTCTGGTAGCGGCGATGGCTTGTATGATGTGCTCGATGATCGATATCACCGCCCCCTCGATCTCGCTGGAGGGCAAAAATCTCTGGATCCTGCAATCTCTGCCCGTCACGCCCCTGCAGGTCCTGCACGCCAAATTGAAGCTGCACCTGGCCGTAGGCGCCCCCCCTTTGCTTTTCGCCGTAGTCTGCCTGCTGGTGGCAATTCCCCCGTCCCTGCCGTTTTTCTTCTTCATTCCCGTAGCAGCGCTTTCCTTCCTTGTGCTGATCGCGCTGTTCGGACTTTTCATGAATTTGAAATTCCCCAATTTCGCCTGGACCAGCGAAACCGTCCCCGTCAAGCAATCGTTGAGCGTGATGGTCACGCTGTTCGGCAGCTGGGGCGCGGTGCTGGCGCTCGGCGCCTTGTATATCCCGCTGCACGGGCATATCCACCCCGCGCTGTATCTCGGGCTTTGCTGTGCCGTGCTGATCGGCGCGTGCGCGGCGCTTTATATCTGGATGCGCAAAAGAGGCACGGCGATCTTCGCCGCGCTGTGATAAATTGCATCATAAAAAGGAGCAAGCAAGCTTGCTCCTTTTTTGTTATTTTTTATACGCCACGGGGGGCACGCCAAAGCGCTTTTTGAATGCGCGGGAAAAGTGCGCTGGATCGCAAAAACCCGAGCGCCGCGCCGCTTCGCTCACGGAATATTCGCCCGAGGCGATCAGCTCCGCCGCGCGGGAAAGGCGCAGATCGTTGATGTATTTGAGGGGCGAGGTCTGGTAGATGCCGCGAAAGATTGCGCGAAAATACTCGGGTGTAATGCCGCACAGCGCCGCCAGTACGGCAATGCCCACACCCTCGCCCGTATAATCGGCATGTATTTTTGCCACGGCAGGCGCGATCAGGGCGTGCTTTTCCTTGCCAAGATACGCGGCGTGCTGCTCCTTTTGCAGATGCGAAAGAATATGATAAAGCTGCGCGCGGCACGCCGCCTCGTGCCCCGCACCCTTGTGCCGCCACGCGCGCTCCGCCACCGAAAACGCGCTTGCCACGTCCGTGCCGTTCTTGACGGAAAAGACAAACGGCGCGTGTGTTGCCTGTTCCGAAATGTCAAAGTTGATCGCATAGCAAAAGGAGGGGGAAAGCACCGCGACGGTGTAATCCGCCCCCTTGGGCAAAAAAAGCAGGTCTCCTGCGCGCACCGTGAGCACCTCGCCCGTGGAAAACTCGTACCGATCCGCCCCTTGTGTATAGTAAACCAACCCGTAGGCGGGGCGATTTTTATGGATCGGCGCGCCCGCCCCCGCCGGCACGGAGCAGGCAAGACGGATCTTCGTCACGCAAATATCCTCATATAAAAAGCGTTTCATCACATCACTCCCCTTCGCTTTAATTATATACTTTTGTTTTGAAATAGTCAAGTGCTTTTGCTTTGGGTATTGCTAACGCCCGCGCGCGTGTGTATAATGAAAGCAGAGAAAGGGGTGTTTTTATGTCTGTTTGCGCTCTTGCCGATCGCGCGTGGATCGAGGAAAAATACCACAAGAAAAACGAGCCCTTCAACCCGCTTGCGCGTATGGCGCACCACGGGCACGATTTTGACGTGACCTCGGGAATGACGGACGCCGAGATCAAGGAAGGATTGCGCGTGCTCGCCAAGGAAAACGAGGGCGTTTCCCACCCCGTTGCCAAGGCGCGCGCGGTGGACTACGTGCTGCAAAACACCCGTATTGAGGTGGGCAAGCACGACTGGTTCGTGGGCATCTACTCCCTGAACCGTCTGCTCACCGAAACCACGGTGCGCAAGTGGCGCCGCGAGATCTTTGACGGCGTGCTTGCGGACAAAATTGCCCGTATGGACGAGCTGAACGACAGCTGTGCTATGACGATGGGCCCCGACTTCGACCACGTGGTGCCCGATTGGGACAGCGTGATGACGCTTGGCATCACGGGGCTGCGCCGGCGCGCCCGTGACTACCGCAAAATGCACGAGGAGCGCGCCCCCCTCACCGCCGAGCAGATCGCCTTTTTTGACGGCATTGAGGAGGAGTACACGGCGCTGATCGCGTTTTTTGACCGCCTTTACCGCCACGCGTGTGCGCAAACGCACGAAAAGGCAGCCGCGCAAGCCGCGTGTCTTTTGCAGCTGCGCGACGGTGCGCCCACCAATTTTTACGAGGCGCTACAGTTGATGTATATCTTCGCCATCGTGTGCGAGTGTGTGGATTACTATCAGATGCGCTCGCTTGGCAACGGGCTTGACCACACGCTTTTCCCCTTTTGGCAGCGCGACCTCCAAAACGGCAGGTTTACACGCGCACAGATGCGCGAATTTCTGGCGCACTTTATGCTCCAATTCTCCGCCATCGGCAATTATTGGGGACACCCGTTTTACCTCGCCGGCTCTGACGAGCAAGGCAACACACGCGTGAACGAGCTTTCCTATGAGATCCTGGACGTATACGACGAGCTGAATATTTACAGCCCGAAGATCCAGATCAAGTATGCCGCGAGCACCCCCGCCGACTTTGTCAAAAAAGCATTGGATATGGTGCGCCGCGCGCACGGTGCGTTCACCTTCTGCTGCGAGCCCGCCATCACCCGCGCGATGATGCGCTACGGCGCCACACTTGAAGAAGCGCGCACCGCGGATATGCGCGGGTGCTTTGAGCTTGGCGTGCGTGCCAACGAGGTGTCTGCCGATGCGGGCACGATCAATGCGCTCGGCGCGCTGGTGCTGGCGATGTACGGCGGTATTGACCCCTTGACGGGTAAGAAAATCGGCAAAAAAGCACCCGACGCCACCGCTTGGCAGAGCCTCGACGAAGCCACGGACGCCTTCCTTGCACAGCTTGACTATCTCACCGACGCCTGCATGGAAATTGCAAGCGCCTACGAGCCGTATTTTGCCACGATCAACCCCTCCACCGTCTATTCCGCCACCGTAAAAAGCAGTCTGGAAAACGCCAAGGACGGCTACTGCGGCGGTGTGAAGTTCAACAATTCCTCGGTGCCGTTATCCGCACTTGCCAGCGCCGCGGATGCGCTTTTGGCGCTACGTTATCTGGTTTTTGAGAAAAAGCTTGTCACCATGTCCGCGCTTTTGCAGATCTTGAGGGACAACTGGCAGGGCGCGGAAGAGCTGCGTCTGGCAGCGTTGCGCTGCCCCTACAAATACGGCACGGGCAACGCCGAGGCGGATGCACTTTATGCCAAGATCGCCACGCATTTTGCCGCGCGCGTGAGCGGGCGTCCCAACGGACGCGGCGGCGTGTTCAAGCCCTCGCTTGCCTCGGCGCGCTTCTATATCTGGCAGGGAGAGAAGACCATTGCCACCCCCGACGGGCGGCTTGCGGGCACGGAAACGGCAAAGAACGCTTCCCCCGTCATCGGCATGGACAAAAACGGTGTGACGGCGCTGATCCGCTCGGCAACCGCCTTCCCGCACGATGCCTTTGGCGAGGCCTGCGTGCTGGACGTGATGCTGCACCCCTCCGCCGTTTCGGGCGAGGACGGGCTTGACGCCTTCAAGGCGCTTCTGGACGTCTATATGGCGCGCGGCGGCATGACGATCCAGTTCAACGTGTTTGACGCCAACACGTTGCGCGATGCGCAATTACACCCCGAACGGTATCAGAATTTGCAGGTACGCGTGGCGGGCTGGAACGCGCTGTGGAACAGCATGGACGAAAAAGAGCAGAACGCCTATATTCTGCGCGCGGAAAATATCAGATGAGCACCGCACAGATTTTTGAGATCAAGCACTTTGCCGTGCACGACGGCCCCGGCATTCGCACCACCGTGTTTTTCAAGGGCTGCCCCTTGCGCTGCACATGGTGCCACAACCCCGAGGGGCTTTCCCAAAAAACACAGCTCGCTTTTTTTGAAAGCAAGTGCACAAGCTGCGGCGCATGTACGGAAATCTGCCCGCAAAACGCGCAAAAGCTCACCCCGTCCAGGCACTTTTTGCGCGAGCGCTGCACCGCGTGCGGCGCTTGCACAGATGCTTGCCCCACGGGCGCGCTTCAGCTTTACGGCAAAACCGTGACCGTTGATGACCTGCTCCCCCTTCTGCTTGCCGACCGCGAGTTCTACGAGGCATCGGGCGGCGGTGTAACGCTGTCGGGCGGTGAGTGCCTTTGCCAAGCGGATTTTTGCGCAGAGCTGCTCAAGGAACTGAAAAAGCACGGCATTCACACCGCGGTGGACACCTGCGGTGCGGTACCGCGAGAGAGCATCGAAAAGGTGCTGCCCTTTACCGATCTGTTTCTTTTTGACCTCAAAGCCATTGACGAGCAGGTGCATATCGCCTGCACGGGGCGCTCTAAGTGCGATATTCTCGCCAACCTCGCCTTCCTGGACGCGCAGGGCGCGGGCGTGGAGATCCGCGTGCCCCTCGTGCCCGATTGCAACGCGGGCGAGATCACCGCGATCCGCGCCCATCTGCAAACGCTGGCGCACCGCTACCCCGTCAAGGTGCTTGGCTACCACGATCTCGCGGGCAGCAAGTACCGCGCGCTCGGAATGACGCACGCGCTCCCCACACGCGTACCGAGTGCCGCCGAGGTCGCGCAAGTGCAACAAGAATTTGATCAGTCTTGAAAAAAATCGGAGCATTCGCTCCGATTTTTCTATTTCCGTTTACTTTGTCAAGAAAATATGATAAAATAAAGAAAAGAAGCAAAAGGAGATGTGAAAATCTCCTGTCTTTCCTATCAAAAACAGCTCCCCGTCGCGGGGGAGATCAAGACCGCAGGCACGGCGGCGGCACTCGCCGTTCGTGAAAAATGTGCCATAACGGTATTGAATACCGCCCTTTTGCGCGACACGCTGATCGCGCAGGGCGCGATCATTTAAGGGGGAGCTTATGGATAAAACGCTTGAAAACACAACGCTCTGGCAGCACGGCGAGAGTGGCTATACCCTGTTTCACGTCTTTGGTCTGGTTGCCGCCGGGGACACGGTGCTTGCCTTTGCCGAGGCAAGACAAGGCGGCAAGGATGCAGGCGAGACACACGATATCGTCATGCGCCGCAGTACCGATGGCGGAAAGACCTTTGAAAAAAGCGTATGCCTGTTCGGCGGCGGACGGTGCTTGACCAATCCCACCCCGATCCACGATGCTATAACGGGGCGCATTCTACTCTTTTTTGCGGAAAATTTTGAAAACGCGCGCACCACGCTCCACCTCTCGCACAGCGATGACCTCGGCGCCAGTTGGAGCGAGCCGAGGGACGTCACACACCTCATCACGCAAAAAACCGACGTAAAGTTTCACCTTCCAGGCCCCGCACACGGCATTCAACTGCAAAAAAGCCCCCACACGGGGCGACTTTTGCTTCAGCTGTGGCACCGCGGCCCCAGCATAAAGATCCCGCGCGAGGAGCGCGGCTACTGTGTGTCCCTCCTTTACAGCGACGATCACGGAGAAAGCTGGACACATATCCCGCCGCTGGGGGCGGAGGTCCTTGCCAACGAAAGTGCGCTTTGCGAAACAAGCAAGGGTGTTTTGTGGACATTGCGCTCGTTTGGCACAGAGCATGCCTTCACCCGAAGCGTGGATGGCGGTGTGACCTGGGACGCGGCGCAGATCCTGCCCTTACCGCCCGCATTTGCGTGCGAAGCGGGGCTCATTTCCCTGCCCGATCCCGCAAATAGTGCCACAACGGTATTGCTTTCGCGCATTTCGCGCCCTGAAAAGGAGAACCGCCGCGATATGGAGATCTGCATAAGCTGTGATGGAGGCAACACTTTTTTCAAGCATTTTCCCATGCCGCAAGGAGACGTACGCCCCGGGTACAGCGACCTTTGCCTACTGGACAACGAGCAAACCGTCGGCATGCTTCACTGCCACGAGGGGCAGGTGCTTTTCACGCGCATTCCGGCAAACGTCCTCCTCAAATAAAAAGAAGCGGCACGCTGTGCCGCTTCTTTTTATTCTTCATCCGGTATAAAGCGTAGGATCTCCTCCACGCCGCAGGAAAGGATCGTGCAAAGGTCGTTGAGCGTGACCGTACTGATGGGCTTGTTGTGCTTTAGGCGGTCCAGAAGCCCACGGCTGATGCCGTATTGGTTGATCAGCTTATAGGTACTGACCCCCCTTTTCTGCAACGTTTCGTAAAAAGGCTCATAGGAAATCATCATACCACCTCCGTATATTTTATTATAAAATGTACTCTCCCTATTGACAATTGTCAATAAATGGGGTATAATGTCAGTATGCCCTATATATGGGGCATTAATCTATGAAAGGAGTACGACAATGGATAACAAAAAGGTAGTACGCTTTTTGCTGACCTTCTTCCTTGGTTGGATCGGTAGTCTGATCATCAATCACACCTCTCTTAAGCCCGAGGGCTTTAAGTCGAGAACGCTGGCTTACCTCTTCCTTACCTACCTCACCCTCGGCATCTACGGTCTGGTCGCCTCGATCTGCAACCTGACCTTTGATCCCGCCAAGGAAAAGAACATCGGCTATTTCAAGGGCTGATGCCTCAAGAAAAAAAGCGGCTTTCAGCCGCTTTTTTCTTCTTTTCTCTTGCTTTTTCCGCGTCGCTATGCTATACTGGGGACATCACACAAATGGAGGGGCTTTCTTATGTACCGCTATTCCGCACCCATCTACAATTCCCACATCACGCCCGAAAAACGCGAGGCATATTTGCAGACCTTCCGCACAGCAAAGATCGAACGTGTGTTTCTGATCGCGAAATACAATTTCGAAACGGGCGAAGTGTATGATATTCCCCTGCTTGGCGAAAATATCACATGGTTGCGCGCGCACGGGATCTCCCCTTCCATCTGGGCAGGAGAAACGATTGGCCACGGCGGTCTTTTGCACGATGCCAAGGGCAAGGACGGAAAGCCCGCGCTAACACCGCTGCGCAATTTTGACGGCGCAGATCAGGGCGGCACGCGCTGCCCCACCGACAAGCGCTTTGCGGAAAATCTCGCCAAAATTTTCGCCACGCTTGCCGGCACGCATCCCGACTATATTCTCGTTGACGACGATTTCCGTATGTCCTATCGCGGCCGCGTTCACGCCTGCGTGTGCGACGCGCACCTTGCCGAAATGTCCCGCCGCTACGGTGCACCCGTTACGCTAGGGCAGGTGCGCGATGCCGTGATGCACGGCGGTCCCAACCCCTTGCGCAACGTCTATTTGCAAACGATGGGCGATACCCTGCGCGACCTTGCCGCCAAGCTCCGCGCGGCAGTGGATGAGGCGGATGACACGGTGGGGCTTGCGCTCTGCACCGTACACAGCCACTGGGATCTGGAGGGTGCTGACCCCGTAGAGCTGACGAAAATTTTTGCCGGCAAAAAGCGCGAGCCGCTTCTGCGCTTGCACGGCGCGCCCTACTGGGCGTGGTTCTCCCAAGACAAGGATCTGCCCCACGTGTTTGAGCACGCGCGTATGTTTGCCGCACTCTCGTCGGGCAACGGCTTTGAGCTGATGAACGAGCTGGACGCCTACCCCCGTCCGCGCCGCAACTGTCCCGCCTCCTATATGGAGCTTGTCGATGCCGTCATGCGCGCCGACAACCAGACACACGGGGCACTGAAATATATGTACGATTACGTTTCCCCCCTCGGGCACGAAACGGGATACCTGGATGCTCACAACCGCGATCTCCCCGCGCTGGAAAAGATTGAAAAAATGTTCTCCGCAGGCGAACAAACAGGCGTACGCGTGTGCATTGAGCCGCACATGATCGGGGAGAATGACAGCGACCTCACCGCCCCCTACTCGCAAATGCCTCGCCCGATCGCGGGCACGATGCTCACGCGTTGCACGATCCCCACGACCTACACGGAAAACGGCATCTGCCGCGCCATATTCGGTGAGGCGGTCACAAAGCTCCCCGAAAAGGCGCTTGACGAGGGACTTGTGCTGGATGCGCTCTCCGCTCTGCTTCTTGCCGAACGCGGTGTGGACGTGGGACTGGGCCAAGGACAGGATCTGCGCGCGTCCCTGCGCGTGCTTGCCCCCAACCGCGTGCTGGACGAGGACGGCACGCCCGACGTTCTGGTGCGCGCCCAAGGCACGTTCCTCGCGGCAACATTGAAGGAAAACGCGCGTATTCTTCTTCGCGTGATGGCAAACGGTGAAACACTGCCGCTTTGCTACACCTACGAAAACGAAAAGGGACAGCGCTTCCTTGTGTGGCTCTTCCACGCGGCAAGCATCAAGCGCGACGCGGACCTCACCGAGGGGTATCTCATTCAAAAGGCAATGATAAAGGGCGTGGAATGGGTCGCAAAGCGACCGCTGCCCGTCAAGTGCGAAAAGCATCCGCAGCTTTACGTGATGTGCCGCGAGAGCGAGAAAACGCTGACCGTTGGTCTTTATAATTGCTTCCCCGACACCGTTTTCGCGCCCACGCTCACGTTGGACGAGCGCTACGCCACGGTCGCGGACACGGTGAATACCACCGCCACGGTATCGGATGGCACCGTCACGCTTTCGGATATTCCGCCCTTCGCCTTCTGCGCATTCACGGTGGAGAAGTAAGGGGCGGCGTCAGGGGGATGCGTGTAGGGAAAACTTTTAAAAAAGTTTTCCCTACGACCCTTTCAAAACCTTTCAATCAAAGGGAAAAACAAGTAGCCGCATTGTTGGGAAAAATCCCTTGTGCCGCGCTACAATCTAACAAAAAAGAAAACAGGTCGTCGCAAGACGACCTGTTTTTCTTTTACAATTCAAAACCACTGACCGCGCACCCATCACCTGACGGCGAAGAAGCAAGTCAGACAAGGCGCAACCGAGCAAGGAACGCGAAGGCGTAGTAACCTACGTCGAGCGTTCCGCGACGAGGGGCAACGCCGTATGGCGCCGCTTATTCGTCGTCAGGGATAAAGTCTTTGCGCTGCTGCATCTGCGCCGCAAGCATCATATCCTTCACCTTCATCAGGCGGGTGATGTTTCCGCGCTCGTTTTCGTCCAGCTTGAGCTTGATCTGGCGGATGCCCGCGAGATACTGCGGGATCATAATATGCTCCAGCGCGTTGACGCGACGGCGCGTGCGCTCGATCTCGTCCGCCATCAGCATGGCTTCCTTCTCCAGCTGTGCCATCTCGATCATCTGACCCTGCACCTCGGATAGTGCGGCGATCGCCGCATCCATACTGCCGCCCGTGAAGGCAAAGCCGTAGTTGCAAAGCTCGCTTTCGCCACCCGTTTGCCTACTAAACTGCGGCACGTTCACGCTCATACGGTTGCGGTAGCTGACCTCCACTCCCTCGGATTTACGGGGGAGCAGCAATGCTGTTTGCAGCATTTTTGGGTCACTCACAGCACCCGCGGCGGCAAAGGACGCGTAGGCGGCAACCAGCTTCGGCTCGACCTCGGCGCGCAATTGGCGCGCTTTGCGCACGATCTCCAAAAACTGTTGCATCAACCCATCGCACTTGTCCTTGAGCAGCTTGTGCCCGCGTCTTGCAGTGGCGTAGCGCGCCTGGAGCTTTTTGAGCTCCATACGCGTGGGATTTACTCGCATTTCCATAGCAAAATCCCCTTAGCCTTCGGTCTTGGGCCAGTATTTTTCCACAAGCTCGGGCTTGATACGCTTCATCTCGCTGCGGGGCAGGATGGAAAGCAGCTTCCAACCAAGATCCAGCGTCTGCTCGATGCTTCTGTCCTCGCGGAAGCTCTGGTTGATATACTCTGCCTCGAACGCATCCGCAAACTTGGCGTAAAGGCGGTCAACGGGGGTAAGAGCGCTCTCGCCCAGCACCACCATCAGCTCCTTTGCCTCCTTGCCGCGCGCGTACGCGCCGAACAGCTGGTTCATCGTACCCGCGTGATCCTCGCGCGTCTTGCCCTTGCCGATACCCTTGTCCTTCAGACGGGAAAGCGAGGGCAGCACGTCGATGGGGGGGAGATACCCCTTGCGGTAAAGCTCGCGGGACAGGATGATCTCACCCTCGGTAATATAGCCCGTAAGGACGGGAATGGGGTGAGTTTTGTCGTCCTCGGGCATGGTAAGGATCGGGATCATCGTGATCGAGCCCTCACTGCCCTCCTTACGACCTGCGCGCTCGTACATCGTGGCAAGGTCGGTGTAAAGGTAGCCGGGATAACCGCGGCGACCGGGCACTTCTTTACGCGCGGCAGATACTTCACGCAATGCCTCTGCGTAGTTGGTGATGTCGGTCATGATGACCAGCACGTGCATATTCTTTTCAAACGCCAGATACTCGGCGGCGGTCAGTGCCATACGGGGCGTGGTGATACGCTCAATGGCAGGGTCGCTCGCGAGGTTGATGAAAAGCACGGTGCGGTCAATCGCGCCCGTCTTTTTGAAGTCGGAGATGAAGAAATCCGCCTCCTCGTAGGTGATACCGACAGCGGCAAACACCACGGCAAACTTCTCGTCCGAGCCGCGCACCTTTGCCTGACGCGCGATCTGCGCGGCAAGGTTGGCGTGGGGCAAGCCGGAGCCCGAGAAGATGGGCAATTTCTGACCGCGTACCAGGGTATTCAGACCGTCAATGGCGGAAACGCCCGTCTGAATGAACTCGGAGGGGTACTTTCTTGCAGCGGGGTTGATGGGCGTGCCGTTGATGTCCATCGAGCACTCGGCAAGCACGGGCGCGCCGCCGTCTATGGGCGTTCCCATACCGCTGAACACGCGTCCAAGCATCCCCTCGCCCACGGGCAGCTCCACACCGTGACCGGAGAAGCGCACGCGGCTGTTGGCAATATTAAGACCCGCGGCAGAGTCGAACAGCTGCACCAGTACGTTGCGGCCGTTGACCTCCAGCACGCGGCAGCGGCGGATCTCGCCGCTCGGCAGCTCGATCTCACCCAGCTCATCGTATTTGACACCGTCCACCTGCTTGACAAGCATCAAGGGTCCCGCTACTTCTTCAATCGTTCTGTATTCACGAATCATAACGTTCCCTCCTTATTTGTTTGCCGCAAGCGCGGCGATCTGCTCATCCATCTCGGCAAGGATAGCGGCGTATTCGGTTTTATAATCCGCAAAATTCACAGACTTGGCACGGCCCACGCGCTCACGCACGGGGAGTGCGGCAAGGGCGTTGATATCCGCGCCCGCGTCCACTGCCTTGCGCATCTTTTCGTCAAACGCGAAGATCAGATCCATCAGTCCGTTCATCTTTTCCATCTGCGTGTAGCTGTCGCCTTCCTCAAACGCGTTCTGCTGCAGGAAGTCCTCGCGCACGGACTGCGCGGTCTCCAGCGTCACGCGGTCGTCGCTGCCAAGCGCATCCACACCCACCAGCTTGACGATCTCCTGTAGCTCGCTCTCCTTTTGCAGAATGCGAAGCAGCTCGCCCGTCTTGTCCATCCATGCGGGGGACACATTCTGCGAGAACCAATCCGTCAGGCGGTCGCGGTACAGCGAATAGGAGTTGAGCCAGTTGATCGCGGGGAAATGGCGGCGGTAGGCGAGCGAGGAGTCCAGACCCCAGAACACCTTTACGATACGAAGGGTTGCCTGCGTCACGGGCCCGGAAATATCACCGCCCTGCGGGGATACCGCGCCGACGGCGGTCAGCGTGCCCACGCGGCCGTCGCGACCAAGGCACACGGTCTTGCCCGCGCGCTCGTAGAACTGTGCCAGACGCGAGGTCAGGTACGCGGGGTAACCCTCCTCACCGGGCATTTCCTCAAGTCTGCCCGACATCTCGCGCAGCGCCTCTGCCCAACGGGAGGTGGAGTCAGCGATAACGGCGACAGAGTAGCCCATATCGCGGTAATATTCGGCGATCGTGATACCCGTATAGATCGACGCCTCGCGCGCCGCCACGGGCATATCGGAGGTGTTGGCGATCAGCACGGTGCGCTCCATCAGGGATTTACCCGTACGGGGGTCCTGCAGCTCGGGGAACTCACGAAGCACGTCGGTCATCTCGTTGCCGCGCTCGCCGCAGCCGATATACACGACCAGATCCACGTCGCTCCACTTGGCAAGCTGATGCTGTACCACGGTCTTGCCCGAGCCGAAGGGACCGGGTACGCAAGCGGTACCGCCCTTGGCGATCGGGAACAGGGCGTCAATGACGCGCTGACCCGAGATCAGCGGCTCGGCGGGGGGCATCTTTTCCTTGATGGGGCGTGCGCGACGCACGGGCCACTTCTGCATCAAGGTAATGGGCTGAATGTCGCCGTTCGCAAGACGGAGCTTACCCACCGCCTCGGTCACGGTGAACTCGCCCGCACGGATATCGGCGATCGTGCCGCGCACCCCGGGGGGCACCAGGATCTTATGGCGCATCACAGCGCCCTCCTGTACGTAACCGTAGATATCGCCCTCCTGCACCTCGGTGCCGTAGGACACGGCGGGCTCAAAATACCAGGTGCGCTCACGGGAGAGCGCGGGCTCGTCAATACCCTTGGTGATATTCGAGCCATATTTGATCTTCATCGTTTCCAGGGGGCGCTGGATACCGTCGTAGATGCTGCCGATCAGACCCGGACCAAGCTCTACGGAAAGGGGCGCACCCGTGGATACCACGCGGTCACCGCGACCGATGCCCGCGGTTTCCTCATAGACCTGAATAGAGGCGCGGTCGCCGTGCATCTCGATGATCTCGCCCACCAGGCGAGCCTCACCCACGCGCACCACGTCAAACATATTCGCCTCGCGCATCCCCTCGGCAATCACGAGAGGACCCGAAACCTTCAAAATTCTTCCTTCAACCATTTTTCAATCCTCGGTTTACAAAATATCCGCGCCGATCGCGCGTTCCATGGCGTTCTTGATCGCCGCCGCACCGTAGCCCTTGCTGCCGTCCTTACCGGGCAGCACCGTGATCGCGGGCAGCGGATCATCCTTATAGCGTGCCACATCCTCGGGGATCGCAGCGGCAAGCGCCTCGTCAATATAAAGCACGGCATACTCACCCGTGGCAACTGCCTTATGCAGCTGCTCCGCTGCCTCGGCGGGGGTCAATGCCTCAAAAACCGTGACACCCAGCGCAAGGAAGGCGGTGACGCTTTCCCCCGCACCGATAATTCCGATCTTATACATAATTCTCTCTCAGCCTCCCGTTCAGCGTCGCCGTATCCGCGCCCGTTTCCTTGGCGACAAGCAGGATACGCAGATTTTTCACCGCATACTCCACGCCGACAAGATACCCTACGGCGACCTCTGCGCCAAAGGGCACGCGGGAAAGCTCCCGTGCAATTTGCAGATAGGCATTGTCCATTTCACGGTCGATCTCGGCAGGGTCCTCGCTTGCAAGCACACGGGCAAAATCTCCCCTTGCCGCAAGCGCGTCCAGCGCTTCGCGTCCCTCGCGGTACGCGGCAAGCAGGCTTTCCTTGTCACTCACGCCGCCCGCAAGGAATGCGTGGGACAGGATCTGCTCGCCCTGTGCGCCCGCCTGCATCGCAAGCACGCGGCGCGCGGTGCGCAAATTCGTCATTTCAGCACGGGCGCGCACCAATTTTTCAGCGGCAGGCAGCTTCTTGTCAGCCTCTGCCATATCTGCAAAGCATGCGGCATCCAGAATGAAATCGATCTCGCGGGGATCTCCCGTTTTCTCATACGCCTCGCGCGCATTTCCTACCGCCTCGCGCAGATTTGCGGGAAGTGCGGCGGGAACGCTTGCGGGAATATCGGAAAGCGCCTGTGTGGGCACGGTGCCCACGTTCAAGAGAAGCGCGTCGGGTGCGCGGTGCGCAAAATAGCATTTCAGCACCGTTTTGACGTTATGACAGTCGTACGGGTATTGCAAAAAGGCAAAAACGTCGGGATCGGGTGCCGCCTCGCGCACGGTCGCAAAGCCCTCGCTAAGCATAGCCAGAAGTGCCTCTTCGCGCGATGTGTCGGCGGGGAACTTCCCCTCTGCCACCAGTGCCGCGGTGATCTCACGCGCGTCCTTCATCGTGGCATAGCGAGAAAGATCCTCCTTGCCCACAAGACCCGCTTCCTTGGCGCGCAAGCGCGCGCTCAGATACAGATAGTCTGTAGGGTTATAACTTACAGCCATATTGTTTTTCCTCACTTATGCGCGCTCGCCGAACAGAATTTCGCTCACGCGGGGCGTGAGCTCGCGGCGGATATCCGCCATCAGCACGTCCAGCGTGCAGTTCAGCTCTACGTCGCCAAAACGCAGAATAAGACCTCCGCTGATGCTTGCGGTTTCCTCGGCAAGGCAAAGCTTGGCTGCCTTCTCGGCGCCGATACGGCGCTCCACCGCGCGACGGACGTCGGCGATGACCTGCGTGCCGAAGCGTTCACGGTCAGCGGCGTTCAGCACCACCAGGAAGTGCTCAAAGGGCTCTACCTCGTCGCCAAACGCAATGCTCTGCTGCTCGGTGCGATGCTGCTCCAGCAGTGCCGTTGTCAGAAGTGCCGTAAGCAGCTCGCGATACTTACCGTAATCCGTGCCGCAGATCTCCTTGCGGGCGCGCTCAAACGCCTCGTCAATCAACCTTGTGCGCATATTCTGCAGGATCTCGGTATGTGTTTTTTCGGTCTCGGCGCGGGCGGCGTTCAGCATCGCCTGCGCAGCCTCCAGACCCTCCTTTTCAATGCGTGCACGCACTTCCTCAGAGCGGGTGGCGTATTCCTGCGCCAGCGCAGTCGCCTCTTGCTCTGCATTCTGCAGTGTCTTGCCCGCGCGCTCACGCGCTTCGGTCTGAATGCGCTCGATAATTTTTTCCAGTCCCGTCATAGCTTAAGCGCCAACGGGGGCGAAGAGCACCAGCAGAAGAGAGATCAGCACGGCAAAGATCGCGTAGGTCTCAACAAGTGCGGCAGAGGTGATCGCCTTACCGACCTCGTCGGGCTTCTTGGCGATCAGATTGATGCCGGACACAGCCACGCGCGCCTGCTTGAGTGCGGAGTAGTAGCCAACAATCGCGATGGGCAGCGCTGCCATCAGGAAGTATGCGCCCTGACCAATGGTCAGCTCAACGGGTGCACCGAGAATGCCGATCTTGAAGATGATCAGGAACGCGGTGATCAGACCGTAAATACCCTGCGTGCCGGGAAGCGCCTGCAGAATGAGTGCCTTACCGAACTTAGAGGGATCCTCGGTGAGAAGCCCCGAAGCGGCCTCACCCACCATACCAACGCCCTTCGCGCTGCCCATGCCCGCAAAAGCTGCGGCAAGGCCTGCGCCAAGCAGTGCCAAGCTTTGTCCGTTGAACAATTCCGAAATAAACATGATAAAATCTCCTTTTGTTTTTTATATTTGATTTTGAGATACTGTTTCAGGTGCCTCGGGGGTGGTGTCCTCCGAATAGCGGTCGGCAACCTTGATGGGACGGAAGGGCGTGCCGCCGTCCTCGTAGAACTTGCCGAAAAATTCAATATACTGCAATCTGGCAGTGTGCACGAAGGTGCCAAGCACGTTGATGACCAGATTAAGCAGGTGACCGACGCAGAACACGACGATCATCAGAATAAAGCCGATGAAGCTGCCGCCCTTAAGGGTAGCCAGGATATTGACCACCTGACCCACGACCGCAGACGCCAGACCCAACGCAAGGATACGCGAGTAGGAAAGCAGATCGGACGCGAAGTTGATCAGGTTGTAAAGCCCGCCAAATCCACCGACCAGCTTGCCGGCGAGGCCCTTTTTGTTGCGTCCCTGCGTAGCCACAATGGCAACCACGCCACCAAGAAGCAGCCACAGTCCCGCGGGAAGCCCCAGCGCAAACGTGCCGATACCCGCAAACAACAGCCAGTACGAGCCGATATCAAACAGCGCGTCCAGCACCTTTCCGCGGCGGCAAAGGATATAGCCCTGCACCGCCATACCGGCAATCAGATGCACAGCGCCGATAGCAAGCGATACGATCAGGAAGCCCATCGGGTTTTGCAGCGGATCAAAGATGATCGCCACGTTCGCCGCCTCAGAGGGCAGAAGCGACCAGTTGGGAAGCTGCTCGGGTGCTTGTCCCACGAAATTTTCGAGGAACGCAAGCGGGAAGTTTCCGAAATACGAGCCGAACAGCACGCCGCACACGATACAGGAAAGTCCGCAATAGCCGAACATCAGAAGGAAGCGCTTCATCCCCTCGCGCGGGTGAGTAAAGCGCACCAGCGAAAAGCACGCGGCGGACAGCACCAAGCCATAGCCTGCGTCGGCAAACATCAGACCGAAGATGATCATATAGAAGATGCTCATCACGAAGGTCGGGTCAAATTTTCCATAAGCGGGGTAAGAGTACATACCCACCACCCACTCGAAATTACGGGCAAAGCTGTTGTTTTTCAGCAGCACGGGCGGCTCCTCGCCCTCGACGGGTGCCTCAAAATCATACGCCGCCTCCACGCTTTCCAGCACACGGATCACGCGTGCGCGCTCGTGTACGGGGCACCACCCCGTCAGCACCGCACAATTGTGTGTCGCAAGCAGCTGCTTTTTCTGCTTTTCGGCATGCAGCGCCGTATGCTCTACGTCAGATAACATTTCGATCTCATCCAGGCGCTCGGCAAGCGAGCACAGACGGCGCTCGGCGCGCTCCGCCTCCGCCTCTACCTTCGCGCGGCGACGGTCGGCACTGTCAAACAGCGCTTTTGCCGTTCCCTTTGTATCGGGGAAGCTTGCCGCAAGAAATCCGATGGCGGAAAGGGCACGCATCACCTGCTCTTCTTCCGCACGGTGAAAGAGCACCGACACGTAAAATCCCGTGTTATCCTCGCAAAGCACCTGCATAACGGTCGCACGCCCCTCCAGGGCTTCCAGCACCGTTTCCTGATGGATGCCTGCGGGCAGCACGCCCAGGACGTATCCCGCGTGTGCGGTACCGGTGAAATCCAGCCTTTGCTCGCAATCCAGATACGGCGTGTAGCTCTGCATCTGCGAGTAGAGCTGCTCGCGCTCGGCGGCAAGCTCCTTTTTCGTGATCAGCAGCTTTTCTGCCTCTGTTACGATCTTCCATGCCAGCGTATACTGCTCGCCTGCGCGGAATTCGGCATAGGAGCATTTGTGCGGGGCGGGAAAGAGCGAAAACTTGCGCGTGCTGCGCTTTTGCAGCACGGGAAGCACTGCGTCCACGCGTGCCGCGCGCTCTGCGGCGGCACTCTCGTCACTTTGTACGTGCGAGATCGCGCTCTGCTCCTCACGCGCCGTCGCATCGGTGAGGGATACGGCACGCAAGCGCATCAGCCGCCGCATAAGGGCGTCTGTGTTTTCACGCGGTACCACCACCGTCAGCTTTTCCATCTTACTTACTGACATTTTCCACGATCCCCCAAACGACGGCGCTTACCGCCTCGTCCATTCTTTCCCTCGCGCGCTCCTCGGCGTCCTTGGCTTCCGCTTCCGCCTCCGCACGCTTTTTCTCGATCAGTGCCGCAGTCAGCTCGCGCGTTTGTGCAAGCTTTTGCTCGTTTTGCGCCGTAGCCATACGCGCCACCTCGGCAAGATGCTCGCCCGCTCTTTGCTTCATAACAGCAAGTCTTTCGGCGGCACGCTCCTCGGCAACACGACACAGCACCTCAGCCTGTTCTTCAGCCTCGGTAATTTTTGCAATCGCACTTTGTGACATTTCTTCACCATCCTTTTGCGATAATACAAGTTTGTAATATATTATTATATCATGAAAATTTAAAATATGCAAGTGCGCAGCGCGCGGTTTATTTTAAGCGGAAGACACCGCCCGCATCCCAGATCTCTTTCGCGCTTTGCACAGCGCGGATTTCCCCGCCCACCTTATAGCGTAGGGAAAGCTCCAGATGCAATTTGCCACGCACAAGGCGCGCACTTGCACAAAATTGCACGCGGTGCGGGGCAAAATCATACCCCCGCCCCACGCTTGCCAGCTGCGCAAGCTCCTCGGATGCCGCAGGAAAATATTCCCGCTCGGCGTGATCGCAAAGCGCCCCCGCCAGCTCGTGCGCGTGGCGCGCCATCGGCGTGTCGCCCGCAGGCAGTTCACCTTCAAAAAGGAGCGCTGTGCGCGAGCCGCATCGTAACGACTTGCACGTTTTGATTTGCTTGAGAAATTGCGTATTTTTCATACCGTACCCCCACTTATCCGACTTTATGCGGGGGAAGGCACAAGTATTCTAAAAAGCACGAAAAACGGGCGTGATGCCCGTTTTTTCGTGTCAAATATTATTCCTCCTCGGCAACGCTTTTCGGAGCGTCTGCGGGAAGCGCGCAATCAGAATTGCAGCAGCACTTCTTTGCCATATAGCCCGTTACCATACCGGCAATGCCAAGCGTGATCAGTGCGATCGCGTTGGGGATTACCATCAGGTTGTTGAAGAAGTCGGTCAGGTTCCAAACGAAATCATCCTGGAAGATGGAGCCAAGGAACACGAAGCCAACTGCGATCACCGTGTATACGGGTGTCCACTTCTTGCCAAAGAGATACTGGAAGTTGATCTTACCGAAGAAGTTCCAGCTGAGAATGGTAGAGAAGGCGAAGAAGAACAGACATACGGCAACGAAGATGTTACCGAAGGTCTCGCCGAACACGCTGCCGAACGCCATCTGTGCAAGGTTTGCCTTGGGGAATGCAGCAGCATTGAGCAGACCGCCCTCGACTGCATTATATGCCAAGGAATTACCAAGCACACCGCCACCTGCATACAGGGTGGAGATCACGACCAGTGCGGTCATGGTCAGCACGATGAAGGTATCGATGAACACACCGATCATAGCGGTGATACCCTGCTCGTGGGGATCCTTTACGTTTGCCTGAGCGTGTGCGTGGGGAGTAGAGCCCATGCCCGCCTCATTAGAGAACAGACCGCGCTTAGCACCCTGGCTGATCGCCGCCTTGAGCGCGGCACCGATACCACCGCCGATCAGAGCGTTGGCGTTGAAGGCATACTTGAAGATCATGCCGAAGGTTTCGGGAATGTACGTGATACGCGCACAAATTACCACCACAGAGCCAAGGATGTAAAGCAGTGCCATAACGGGCACCAGCTTCTCGGTCACGGCAGCCAGACGGTTCACGCCGCCAAGGAATACAAGAGCTGCCAGAGCCGCTACGACAAGGCCGATGATCCAGCCCCAGCTGGCATCAATGCCCATAGCGGTGGTAGCGGTGCCTGCGATCGAGTTGGACTGTACCATAGAGCCCATAAAGCCGAGCGCCAGCATTGTTACAACAGCAAAGAAAATAGCCAGCACCTTGCCGAACTTGTTCTGGAAGGCGTGCTTGATGTAGTAAACGGGACCACCCTCGATAGAGCCGTCAGCGTTGACCACGCGCGTCTTCTGTGCCAGCACTGCCTCGGCGTAGATGGTTGCCATACCGAAGAAGGCGATCACCCACATCCAGAAGATGGCACCGGGGCCACCGATCAGGATCGCACCGCAGGCACCGACGATGTTACCGGTACCGACCTGTGCTGCGATTGCGGTAGCACGCGCCTGGAAGGAGGAAAGACCGCCCTCCTTTTTGCCGCCCTTGAGCTTGATGCCGCCGAACACCTTCTTCATACCCTCACCAAAGCAGCGAACCTGCACGAACTTGGTGCGGATGGAGAAGAACAAACCGACGGCGATCAGCAGAAACACCAGACAGTAGTCAGTGATGTAGCCGTTGATCTTGTCAACAAGATTTGCGAGAAATTCCATAATGTCCTCCAAGAAAAAAATAAGAGTTGCCGCGCGGCAACTCCGAAAAATATTCCCAAGATAGATAAAACAGAAAACTATGGCGTTTTTCTGCTCTGTCCTTTGGCCTGAGAGATTCGGCAACGCCTTTATCGCGCGCCTTGCACCTTCGGCACTCCATGGGAGATTCTCCAGAGCGTCCTCCCCCTTCGGTCTTTTGCAATTCCTAAGGGTTCTGCGGATTTGACAATATTTTAACACAGTAAAGAACAAAAGTCAACACAATTGTGCAGATTTTGCAAAAATTGTCACTTTCGCAAACTTGTACGATGTTTTTTGTCATTTTTTGTGCATTTTGCACAACCACATACCCTTCCCGAGGCTCCGCGGCGCGACAAATGTCGCTTCACCGCACAACGCTTCCTATTATTATATGGGGCGGGAAAGCATTTTTAAGAAATTTCCACACGGGAGCACACGGATACGGGCCGTCGAGGCGCCGCCCCACCTTAACGCAAGCAAATTTGCGTGCAAGCACAGCAGAAGCGGGAAACAACGGGCGCGCCGCAAAGCCGCCAAAACTCACACCGTTCCGGCACTAAATGACAAAACGGGGCGAGTTTTCACTCGCCCCGCGCTCTTTTCTTACTTTTCGTAAAGGTTGTTTTTGTTGTATACGCCCTTCTCGTAAAGATCGGCAAAGGCGTCGATCACGCTCTGCTTATCCTCGGCGTAGGTGACCCCGAACCAGCGATCGTGCGTGGGAAGCACGCGTACGGTCGCCTTGCCGGACTGTACCAGACCGTCGATCACGGCGGGCAGGAAATACTCCGCCTTGAGATCGCCCTCCTTTACGTTTGCCAGGAACTTGGGGAAGCCCGTTTT
Organism: Eubacteriales bacterium; assembly: GCA_045643765.1. Classification (GTDB taxonomy): domain Bacteria; phylum Bacillota; class Clostridia; order Oscillospirales; family CAG-272; genus Firm-07. The sequence continues at coordinate 5,296 of JAZRFS010000113.1, read as the reverse complement.
CAGCTCCTGCATAAAATCGGGGGTAAGTGCCCACATATTCATGGAAACGATGCTTTCGGGATCAATCGGCGTACGCGCGCCGTCCTTTTCCACAGCCGCACCCGTCTTTCCATCCATCACAAGACCGCCCGTTTCGGTCACGGTGGTCAGATATCCGTTCTCCACGGTGCAGATGCCGCGCGTCACTGCGCCGTTTTCGCTGAGCGTGTTCTTCAGAATGAAGCCGGGCATACAGAAGTTCCCCTTCTTGTCGCCGTTCTTTACCAAAAAATCGTGTGCCAGCGCAAACGCCTCCTTGCCGTAGTAGTCGTCTGCATTGATGACAAGGAAGGGCTCGTTCACGATATCACGGCAGGAAAGCACTGCCTGACCCGTACCCCAGGGCTTTTTGCGCTCTGCAGGGCAGGTAAAGCCTTCGGGAAGATCCTCCTTTTCCTGGAAAGCATATGCCACGGGGCAAATCTTTTCAATGCGCTCGCCGATCACCTCACGGAAATCCTTTTCCAGATCGTGACGAATGATAAAGACCACGCGGTCAAATCCCGCCTCAAGGGCGTCGTGGATGGAATAATCCATAATGATCTCGCCGTTGGGTCCCACGGGGGCGAGCTGCTTGATGCCGCCGCCAAAGCGCGAGCCGATGCCCGCCGCCATAATCACAAGACTGGTTTTCATATTGTATTCCTTTCTTTCGGCAAAACGTGCCGTAATGATAGTACACCTTTAGTTTATCACAAAACGCCGCGTTTTGCAAGGCGTTTGTTCATTTTCGAAGTTTTTCTGCCCGAAAACGGAAATTTTTCGTATTCCCCGAGGGTTCTTTTGTTATTGCAAAAATTATAATGTTGCAAAGTTTATAACTTTATGTTATAATTGCTATATATATCTACTTTCGGGAAGGAGGAGCTGCACCGTGCAAATATCAAGTCCGCTTTTTTTGTTTCTTTTTCTGCCCCTTTCGCTGCCGCTCCTGCCTCTGCTCCCCCCAAAACGCCGCAAGGCGGCAATGGCGCTGATCTCGCTCGCCTTCTTCCTTTTCGCCAATCTGCAAAATCCGTGGGGGCTCGTACCCGTTGCCGCTACGCTGCTGCTGACCTGCCTTCTGGTCTGCATCCCCTGTGAAATCTTTTCCCGCCCACGTCTTATTCTCGGCATTTCCCTCTCGCTTGCCATATTCCTTGCGTCACGCCTTGCAGCGGAGCTTTTCCCGCAGCATTACACCTACCCCGTGGGGCTCGGGCTTGTCACGCTTGGCGCGATCTCGATCTGTATCGACCATTACCGTGCGGACGTTACTGACCGCGAAACGCCGCTTGGCGTCATCGGCTATCTGCTCTTTTTCCCCACCGTCACACTGGGACCCGTGCTGCGCTACAAGCAATATCTGTACCTTGCCGAGCACGCACGCCCCTCTCTTTCCGGTTTTTCTGCGGGCGTCCTGCTTTACATCAAAGGGTTTTTAAAACGGATCGCCGTATGCTCTATTCTGTTCGCCTCGCTGCAAAGCATTCTCGGCGTTCTGCAAAGCGATGCCATTCTGCCGCTGCCCGTACTGCTTTTGGCGTTGCTGCTCGCTTTCCTTGCACTTTATTTCACCGTGTCCGGTATTACCGATATGTCGCGGGGGCTTATGCAACTGTACGGCTACCGTCCGCCGCGCGGCCAGGGACGCTTCTTTGACAACGTCGCCCCACACCATATGCTGGGCGCCCTGCTTTGCTCTTTGAACGCATTTCTTGAGGATTATCTGGCTGCACCCGTGCGCCGTTTGCTGCCCACCAAGAGCGGCAAGGCGTTAGCCGCCTTGCTGGTATGCCTGTGTACGGTGCTGTTTTACCGCACGCACCCCGCAACGCTGCTTGTTGCGCTGCCGCTTCTTTTGTGCGCGGCACTACTGGCACAGCATCCCCGCTATCTGCGCCGCCCGCGGCACACAGGGGCGCGCATCCCGCTCGCGCTGCTTTCCGCCCTTTGCCTTTCCCTTTTTGCGCTGGCGCTGATGCTGGAAAATCCCCTCTCTTTGTTCCCGCTGCTTGCGGGTGCCTTCCAAAAAACGGATCCGCTGACGTTGTATCACGTCCTGCTCTCCTTCACACATCTCAACCACCTGATCGTGGTGCTGATCTTCCTTATTCTTTACGCGCCGCTTTCCCGCTTTGTGCCGCGTCTGATCGCCAAATGCCCCGCGCGCGTGCAGACGGTTGCGCGCTACACGGGGGCGTTGATCACAATTTTTGCATTCTTCCTTGCGCTTTTACTGATACTGCCGCAATTCCCGCAATACGATATGCTTACCTATGGTAAGCTGCTTTCGTGAGGTGCCGCTATGGAAAAAGAAAAATCTATTTTTCATCTGCTTGTCACGGCGCTATTCGTCGGCATTCTGCTTTCCTTTGCACTGTTTTATCTGATCTGCACCGCCTATCAGCACGATCACGATGTGGCTGATACCTGTCTTGACGGCGCACGGATCGAGGGAGAGGATTTCTACTCCCGCTTCGCGCGTGCGGTGTACCAGAACAAAAACTCGCTTTCCCGTATCCGCGAATACAACTATCTGCTCTTCCACAGCGTGAACAATCCCAATATTATCGCAGGATACGATAATTTCCTTTTTGAAATACAGGACAGCGAAACCGGCTATCATTACCTGGACGACTATCTGGGCGAGAGTGCCTTTGACGAAAAGGAGCTTGCCGCGATCCTTTCCCTTCTGGAAGCGCGCAAAGAGAGCTATGCCGCGCGTAATTGTGAATACCTGTTGGTCGTGCTGCCGAACGCACAAAGCGTTTACAGCGAAAATATGCCCTCCTACATACCAAGCTCGGACAACACCCGCCTTTCCCGCCTGGAAGCATATCTCAAGGAAAACGGGTTTGGCAGTATGCTGAATATGACGGATGATCTGATCGCCTATAAGGACATGGGGCAGCTTTACAACACAACGGAAAATTCACTGAATTCGCTGGGGCTTTACCGCACCCACCTTTCGGTGTGCGAGTACCTTGCAAAGCACTACGGCATTCAGGTGCCTATCCCGACACATTACGATTTCTACACGCACCGTACCACAGGCAAAACCATCTCGCAGCGGGCGGGGCTTGGGGATACCATTCTCAATCTGACGGTATCGCTGGCAAACACAAATATACGCGGCTATCAGACCGTGTATCAGAGCTCCTACGCCACCAAGACTATGCTGGACGGGCAGGATCACCCCCTCGGCGCACTGGAAACGCCCCCGATCCTTTTGCAGTTCCCCGGCTCCTGGGAAAAGCTGCAATCCGAGCCCTTCTTCTCGAACGTCTTTTCCGAGGTTACCTATCAGACCAACTGGTACGATGATCCCGTAACCTTTGCCGAGGCGACCCCCACCGTGGTCGTGCAGTTCATCTACGAATATCAGCTATCTGCGCTGTTATCCCGAAATTACTATTCCTAAAAGGAGAAAATTTTATGGCTCTTTGGTTAGACACCGTCTGCCACGGCTTTGACTACGCCGTGCTATCCGCTATTCACGCCTTCGCGCTTGCCGCAGGAGACGTGATGACCTTCTTCATGCGCGCCATCACAATGCTTGCCGATCACGGCTACGGTATGATCGCGCTCGGTCTTATCCTTTTCGCCTTCAAGCGCACGCGAAAGATCGGACTTGCGGCACTGTTTGCCATCGCAGTGGGCGCCCTCATCACCAACGTCACGCTCAAGCCTCTGGTCTTCCGCGCACGCCCTTACACGCACGAGGAATATCGCGTGATGTGGGAAAAGATTATGGGCGGTCTTGTGGAAAGCGAGCGCTCCTTCCCTTCGGGGCACACCACCTCCGCTATGGCGACAATGACGGGCATCTTCCTCGCTTCGCAAAACAAAAAGCGCACGTGGCCCGTGCTCATTTTCCCCGTGCTGATGGGCTTCACCCGCCTTTACTTCGTGGTACATTATCCCACCGACGTCATCGGCGGTCTTATTGCGGGTGCCGTGGGCGGTCTTGTCGGCTTCGCACTGGTGTATCTGCTCTACCGCTTCCTTGAAACACGCAAGGAAAATAAGATCTGCGCCTTTTATCTGAATTCCGATCCCATCGTCACCGCCGTGCGCTGGGTGCTCTCCAAGCTCAAAAAGACCCCCGCCACCGAGGCAGCCGCTACTGCAAAGGACGACACCACCGCCGAATAAACCACTCTTTTCTTGAGGAGGCATTATGCTTTTTTCCGAATTTATCGCCATCGGCATTCAGGATCTGTTCAAGACGGGCGTGATCCGCGCCATCCTGCCCCACGTCGCGCAGGATTGGGGCAAAGCGCTGTTGCTTGGCGCAGGCTTTCTGCTTTGCATTCTGTTCGCCTATCTGCTGGGCAGCATCAACACCGCCCTGATTGTATCCAAGTGCTTTTTCCACGATGACGTGCGCAAGCACGGCAGCGGTAACGCAGGCACGACCAACGTACTGCGCACCTATGGCAAAAAGCCCGCGATCCTCACCTTTGCGGGCGACTCGCTCAAGGGTGTGCTGGCGGTGCTGTTTGCCTGCATTCTGTTCGGCTGCCCCTTCCCCGAAACCAATCATTTCCACCTGGTCACCGCAGCCTACCTTTCCGCATTTTTCTGCATTATCGGTCACATCTTTCCGATCTTCTCGCGTTTTCGCGGCGGCAAGGGCTTTGCTACCCTGGCGGGCGTTATCCTGGTGCTCAATCCCTTCCTTTTCATGCTCTTGCTTGTGATGTACGGCGCAATGGTGCTTTTGTCACACTTCATTTCGCTTTCCTCAGTGGTGGTGGCTCTCTTTTATCCCCTGATGCTCTCCGCCATCGCCAACATCACCTCGCTGCGCCCCCCTTACGGCACCGACGTATTGCTTGCCGTTGCCATGGGCGTGCTGATCACCTGGGCGCACCGCAGCAATCTGCGCCGCATCTTTGACGGCAACGAGCGCAAATTCTATCTGTTCAAGCCCAAGACGGTAGCATCCGCCCCCGTTTCCAACGGCTACGAGCCCGAGGAGGACGAGAACGAGAACGAGAACGAAAGCAGCAATGCCGATGACAAGAACGCGTGAGGTATCCCGTGAGCAAGCATGAAACATTCGCCGCGCTCGCGATGCTGGCATCGCGCGCCTCGGCACTGAAAAAAATGGTGTTTTCCCGCCCCATTATGGGGGATAACGCAGACGTTCTGCGCATTGTCGGCACGTTGCGCGTGATCGGCGGCGCCCCCGCGCTTCAGCTGGAAAGCTTCCATAGCGACAACAAGGCCAAGCACGAAAAACTCCCCCTGAACGCCGAGGGAGAAGCGC
>JAZRFS010000112.1:0-2991 GCA_045643765.1 Eubacteriales bacterium | reverse complement strand
CATCGTGGTGCTCAAGGGTGGCAAGATCGCCGAGCAGGGTACGCACGATGAATTGCTCGCCAAGGGTGGCGAGTACGCGGCGCTTTACGCCAACCAGTTCGCGGGGATCGCCACGTGAGCGTCGCCGAGGAATTGCGCTTTTCCCGCCTTTGCCACGAGGAGCTTTCCCGCGAAAAGGTACGGGACGGTATCGGGCTTTTGGAGGAAAAGCGCCTGCACAGCATCTTCAAGCGCTGGATCTGCGACGATTTTGAAGCGCACGAGCAAAAAGTGCCCGGACGGGGTGAAAAATCGCGCCGTTTTGTGGCAGACGTTCTCACCAAGGACGGCGAGATCTTCGAGATCCAGACGGGTGATCTTTACCCGATGCAAAAAAAGATCGCGTTCTATATGACCGAAACCGACCACAAGGTCACGGTGCTGCACCCGCTCATTGGCAAAAAAGAGATCCTTTGGATCCGCCCCGAAACCGCCGAGATCACCACGGCACGATCCCCTGTGCGAGAGGGCGTGCTGCACGGTGTGGCACAGCTGAAAGCCTATCTTCCCTATCTCTGCACTCCCCGCTTCCACCTGATCTTCCCTGTCATTGAAGCGCAGGAATACCGCTTGCAGGACGGCTGGGGACGCGGCGGCAAGCGCGGCTCGCACCGCTACGAGCTGCTGCCCCGCGCGCTTATCGCGGTTCACCGTCTTTCCACCCGCGAGGATTTCCTTGCGCTCCTGCCCGCTCTGCCCGCGGAATTTACCGCAAAAGAGTTCGGAAAGCTCACCCGTCTTAGGGGATATGACCTTTACAACGTCCTTGCGGTATACGAGGGACTTGACATTTTAGAAAAATGCGCCCCCCGCGCTCGCGCGGCTCTGTGGAGAAGGCGCGAAGGAGACGCGTAGAAGACGCGTAGAAGACGCGCAGGAGACGCGCAGGAGACGCGCAGGGGAAACTTTTGCAAAAGTTTCCCCTACAACCCCTTCAAAATCCTTTGAAGAAAAGGCGGGGTGCGCAGCCGCATCGTTGGCAAGTGATCATACAACCCAACGACACAACGCAAAAAAGAGCGCGAAGCGGTTGCTTCGCGCTCTTTTTTATTCTCAGATTTTCTCGGTTTGCTTGGGGCAACGGGTGTTGTCAAATTCCGCACTGATCGCGGCGGGCGCGCACCTCTTCGCTTGTTTTCTCGTGGCGATATTCATTCCAAATCGTTACGCGGATCATAATCTCACGCTCCTTTTTGCTTGATACCACCATTATAGCACACCCCCAGCGCAGGCGCAAGGAAAATTTTTTTAAACGAAAATTTATTTTTCCGCGTCCATCCCGCGCAGCGCCGCGAGTGCCTCGGCAAGACCGCCGACCTCGTCGATAAGACCGCACGCGACCGCCTCGTTGCCGTCCAACACCGAGCCCACGTCGGTCGCCATCTCGTCGGGGCGCATCATCAGCTCCTCCAGTTTTTGCGCCTTGATGCGCGAGTGCCGACAGATAAATTCGCTGATGCGCTTTTGCATTTCCTTCAAAGCGCGAAAGCTTTGCGGCACGCCGAGCACAAGCCCGGAGGTGCGCACGGGATGAATGGTCATCGTCGCGCTTGGCACAATGAAGGAGCGCTTGGCAGAAACAGCCAAGGGCACACCGATGGAATGTCCCCCGCCAAGAACAAGCGACACCGTCGGTTTTTTCATCGAGGCGATCAGCTCGGAGAGTGCAAGCCCCGCCTCCACGTCACCGCCCATCGTATTGAGCACCACCAAAAGGCCCTTCACATCGGGATTTTCCTCGATCGACACGAGAAGCGGAATAAGGTGCTCGTATTTGGTTGCCTTTTGCTCGTTGCCAAGCAGATAATGCCCCTCGATCTGCCCGATGATCGAAAGACAATGGATGCGCTCGCCCTCTCGTCCCGTTTCCGCCGTACCAAGCTCTATGATCTGATCCAGGCGCTCCTCGGCGTCTTTTTTATCCTTTTCCTCGTCCATTTTTTGCTCCTTTGCTTTTTTCTCCTTATTATTCCCAAGTTTTCTTCAAATTTTCATTTACAAAAACAAAAATTTATGTTATAATAATGCTGTCTGCGGCAAAGACCGCAAATTCTCATTCATATTACATTACGAGGTGTGAAAAATGGCAAAGAAATTCATTGTCGAAACTTCCGCACGTCACATTCACGTGACCGCAGAAACCTTCGCCACCCTGTTCGGTGCCGATGCCGTTCTGCACAACAAGAAGGATCTTTCTCAGCCCGGTCAGTTCGCTTGCGACGAGCGCGTGAAGCTGGTTGGTCCTAAGGGCGAGTTGGTCGTTACCATCCTTGGTCCCTTCCGTCCCGCCGATCAGGTAGAGCTTTCCTACACCGATGCCCGCACGCTCGGTCTGAAGGCTGTTCCCGTTCGCGAGAGCGGCGACGTGGCAGGCACCCCCGGTCTGAAGCTGGTTGGGCCCTGCGGCGAGGTTGATATGGCAGAGGGCACCATCGTTGCCAAGCGCCACATCCACATGACTCCCGCCGTTGCCGCTGAGCTTGGTGTTCAGGACAAGCAGATCGTCAGCGTAAAGCTTGACACCGCCCGTCCCGTGATCCTTGGCGACACCGTGGTGCGCGTTTCCGAGAAGTTCGCGCTTGCCATGCACATCGACACCGACGAGTGCAACGCCGCCGCCGCTTTCGGCGAGGTAATGGGCGAGATCGTCTGATCTACAACTGTAAAAAAATTAAAAAGGAGATAAACAAATGAGCAACGTAAGTGAAATGCCTTACGCACAGAGCCTTGAGGTTCAGCACATGTGCAAGGTACAGAAGGGCTGCGATCACGGCCCCGCTCCCATTCCCGAAGAGGGCAAGTGGGTGCAAGCAAAGCAGATCACCGACATTTCCGCATACACCCACGGTGTGGGATGGTGCGCACCCCAGCAGGGCGCGTGCAAGCTGTCTTTGAACGTGAAGAACGGCATCATTGAGGAGGCCCTGGTTGAGACCATCGGCTGCTCCGGTA
>JAZRFS010000111.1:0-28856 GCA_045643765.1 Eubacteriales bacterium | reverse complement strand
CGAAGTTCCACGCCATTTTTCAAAGGCAGAAGCCTTTGGCAATAAAAAAAGACGCGTGACAAGGCGCACCGGAGCAAACAGGCGAAGGCGAACTGAGCGTTCGTCGAGCTTGTTTGTGAGGAGCAACGAAGTCACACGTCTTTTTTTGAAGCCAAATTACTGAGCGTTCTTTCTAGCTTCGAAGCAAGCGCTGCAGTATACAGGGCGATCGCTGGAGGGCTGGAAGGTTACCTTAGCCTCGCCGCCGCACTCGGCGCACGTGGTGATAAAGTACTCTCTCTGCGCGCGACCTGCGTTCTTCTTCGCATCGCGGCAGGGCTTGCAGCTCTTAGGCTCGTTCATAAAGCCCTTCTCTTTGTAGAAGGCCTGCTCGCCTGCAGTGAACACGAACTCTTTGCCGCATTCCTTGCAAACCAGCGTCTTGTCCTCAAAGACTTCGGTTGCGCCAACCATGGTTACTTCTTCGTTCATTTGCTTTTACCTCGCTTGTGGTTTATGGTTTTTGCCCTTAATCGGATTTCGACCGATACCTTTGAGAATTTCAACGCTCTGGATTAAGCTACCGGGGCATATATCAATCCCGCGCACCGTTCCCAAGAGCTGCACGCAGCTTTTTGCGAATACGATAAACGGCATTTTCAATGGAATGTGTGTCCTTTTGCAGACGGCGGGCGATCTCCCCAACAGGAAGACCTGCCATATAAAGCGCCCAGACACGGTTTTCGTAAGGCGAGAGCAACGCGCGCACGCGGGCATAAAGCGCCGCAGCTGCCTCCTCCTGCATCACACGGGCGGCGGGATCCTCTCCCACCTCGTTTGCATCGCGCGCATCGGGCACCGATACTTCGGTACGGTAACGGTTGATGACGCGCAACTGAGAAACAAGCGCGTTTGTGATACAGATTTTGGCGTACAACCCGAACTCTACATCACTTTGAGAAAGGTCAAAGTTCAGCGCCGCACGATACAGCGCAAGCAACGCGCACTGACGCAGATCCTCTACATCCTGCTTGCCAAGTCCCGTAGCGTGGCGGGAAACCTCGGCACAAAGAAGCGGATCGTAGCTTACCAGCAGATCAGAAAAAGCAGACTGATCGCCCGCCCGAACCGAAAGGATCTTCGTATGCAGTTGTTCGCGTTTGCTATCGTTCGACTGTTGCATAACACCTCACACAAACAATTATAACATAATTTTACAAATTGTCAACAGAATATTCTCTGTTCTTTTGCTACATTTTGACACTATGCACAAAAACAAGACACTTTTTCTTGCATTTTCGCTTATTTTTTTGATCTTTCCGTCAAAGAAAGATGCAAAATTTACAATTTGTTCACATCAATCATCAAACAAAAAGTTCATATTTCCCGCAAGCATCGCGTGCACACCGCGATAAATGACCTCGGGACGGTCGTAAAAATTCTCCTTCATACGGTTCGCGCGATCCGCACTGTCCACTACCAGTGTCGTGGAATAAATGATCTCTCCACGCTCGGAAAGCTCGCAATAAAGGTCGTATCTGCCGTCCTCGCGGCGTTGAATATTGCAGTGCCCTTCAATTCCCCGCTTTTTGAAGTCCAGATAACGGAGAGCGGCGGCAAGACTTTTGTCCAGAATGGAGGAAAGAATATCGCTGTGCAGCATTTCCGCGACGTTGCGACCGCGCTCAGTGATCTCGTACACCGTGTCGCCGTCCTCGGTGCCTGCCTCGGCAATGAGATCGTCGTCCAGCATCTTGTTGAACGCCTCGGCAAAATCCAGGTACATAATATAATCCGTCTGCATCACGATATCGTTGAGCGTGACAAAATCCAGGGGCTTTCCCACATTCTCCATCAAATACAGAACGAAGATCTTTACGTTTTTCATGCTTCCAACCGTGGAACTCATCGTTTTTCCTCCTTTTTTGGCGGGAACTGCACTTATTTTATCATATTTTTATTCTTTTTTCAATAGTTTTGTTTGCATTTACGCGCAAGATGTGGTATAATGATAAGGTATCAACCACAGAAAGGAAGTTTTTCCCATGGTAAACGTAGCCATTCTGGGCTTTGGCGTTGTCGGCAGCGGCGCCGCTGAGGTCCTTCATAACAACCGCGCTATTATCGAAAAGAAGCTGGGCACCCCCGTTGCAGTCAAGCGCATTCTTGACTTGCGTGAGTTCCCCGACAGCCCCTTCGGTCATCTTGTTACGCACGATTTCAATGATATTCTGAACGACAAGGATATCCAGATCGTTGCCGAGATGATGGGTGGCTCTCATCCCGCATACGATTTCACCAAGGCTTGCCTTGAGGCAGGCAAGAGCGTTGTGACCTCGAACAAGGAGGTTGTGGCTCGCTTTGGTGCAGAGCTGTTAGAGCTTGCAGAAAAGAACGGCGTGCGCTATCTGTTTGAGGCGAGCGTGGGCGGCGGCATTCCGATCATCCGCCCGATGGTCAACGACCTCGCGTCCAACGAGATCATTTCCGTGAACGGCATCCTCAACGGCACGACCAACTATATCCTTACCCAGATGCTGGAAAACGGCACCGCATACGAGGACGCGCTGAAGGACGCCCAGGCGAAGGGATACGCCGAGGCAAATCCCGCCGCTGACGTAGAGGGTCTGGATGCCGCACGTAAGATCGTCATTCTTGCAGCACTTGCCTTTGGCACGCTGCTCTCCCCCGACAAGATCCACTGCGAGGGCATCACCAAGATCACCGCTGAGGATGCCGAAACCGCCAAGGCGCTCGGCTGCTCTGTGAAGCTGATCGGTCACACCGAGCTGGTTGAGGGCAAGGTGCTCGCAATGGTATCCCCCCGTATGATCCCTGCGGCAAATCCCCTTTCGGGTGTGTCCGACGTGTTCAACGGCATTCTGGTAGATGCCAATATGCTTGGTGAGGCGATGTTCTACGGTAAGGGTGCGGGCAAGCTCCCCACCGCCAGCGCTGTGGTTGCCGATATCATTGATATCGTGGCACACCTCGGTACCGCTGTGCGTGCCCCCAAGTTCACCGTGGCAAATGATGCCGATTACGCCGATTTTGACGCGTACAAGTGCCGCCGTTGCTTCGCATTCGCATACAGTGCAGATGCGCTGGAGCAGATCGGTCGCGTATTCGGTCCCGTACAGACCGTCACCATCGCCGATCGCGTTTCCTTCATCAGCGATGCGATCTCTGAGACCGAAGCCGTCAAGCTTGCCGCCGAGACCGGACTTGTGCTTGCTTCTTGCATCAGAGTGCTTTGATTGTAAGGGAGAGCCCCCTTTTGAAAAAGGGCGGCTCTCCCTTTTTTGTTTTCGCCCGCACGAAAGCAAATTCACCCTCACACCGAAAACCTTTATACAAAGGAAAATGCGCGCCGCCATCTTGTTAGCGGGCATTCGCATAATGCAAAACGCTCATTTCTTTAAAAATGCTCGCTTCCCTCCAGCACTTCGTGGCGTAACGCAAGAAGCGCAACGAGATTAAGCAGCGTCATCACCGCGAGGACAAGATCGGTAATATCCCAGACAAGCGAGGGGGCGGCAACGGCACCAAGAAGGCAGAAAAACGCCACAAAAAGCGGCAAAATTCTGCTGTTTTTCCGCCCCGTCAAGGCATATAAGCTCTCTGCGCCGTAATGCACCCAGCAAAGCACGGTGGCAAAGGCGAAGATCAGCACCGACACAGCAAGCAGCGGCGCCGCGGCTTTACCGAGCACCGCGGCGTATGCAGCAAGCGCATACGACATGCCGCCCCCCTCTTGCACGGGAACCCCGCTTGTGAGAATGACCAGTGCCGTCATCGTGCAAAGCAGGATCGTATCTACGAAAACCTCTACGATCCCCCACACGCCTTGCTCGTGAGGGCAACGCACGTTTGCCGCCGCGTGCGCGATGGGGGCGGTGCCACAACCCGCTTCGTTGGACACGATCCCCCGCGCCACGCCGTAGCGTACCGCGCGCGAGGTGAAAAAGCCGAGCGCGCCACCCGCGACGCTTTCCATGGAAAACGCGCCTTTGAAAATTGCCGCAAACGCCACGGGAAGTGCCTCGGCACGCATCAGGATTGCCACAAGCGAGCCCACCGCAAACAACGCGCAAACAACGGGCACCAATACCGTGCACGCGCGCGCCACGCCGGCGCTTCCCCGCCACAAGATCAAACACGCCAAGACACCAAGTACGGCACCCGTCAGCGCCGGCGGTACCGAGAAAGCCCTTGACATCGCCTCGCTTGCGGCGGCGCTTTGCACCACGCCGCCAAGCGTGAACATACAAGCCAGGCATAAAAGGCAAAAAATGCCGCCCAGTGCGCGTCCCACACGCCCCGGGAACGCCTTTTTCATATAGTAGGGGGCACCGCCGTGTGCGCGACCCGCAGCATCATAGCGACGATATTTTACCGCCAGCACGACCTCGGCATATTTCAAAAACATCGCAAGCAGCGCCGATACCCACATCCAGAACACCGCTCCCGCACCGCCGAGCGCAATGGCAGATGCCACGCCCGCGATATTTCCCACACCAAGCGTTCCCGCCAGTGCCACTGCAAGTGCGCGCGCAGAGCCGTTTCCCCTCACCCACCGCCTTTTTCTTTTTAAAAGCCGCGGCAAAAGCAAGGCTGCGAAATACGCCCCCGCACCGAGCAGAAAAAACGGCAATATCACTCCAGATAATACAGCCATCGCGCGTTCCCTCTCTTTATTTATTAATATTCTGTGAACAATCCGCTTTTTGCTTGATTTTTCCAGTATTTGTAGTATAATATATCTTATGAGTTAGCACTCCCTCGTTATGAGTGCCAGAATTCAACAAAGTTATCACGGGCGAAAGTGCCCAAAAGGAGGCAAAATATGACTATCAGACCCTTGGGTGACCGCGTTGTCATCAAGATCGTTGAGGCGGAGGAAAAGACCTCCTCCGGCATCTTCCTTACTGCCGCTTCTCAGGAGAAGCCCCAGTGGGCAGAGGTAATTGCCGTGGGTCCCGGCGGACTTGTGGACGGCAAAGAGATTGAAATGACCGTTAAGGTTGGTGATCGCGTGATCACCAGCAAGTATTCCGGCACGGAAGTCAAGTGCGACGGCGTGGACTACAATATCGTCCGTCTTGGCGACATTCTGGCCATCGTAGAGTAATTTAACAAAGGAGAACACCACCAATGGCAAAGGAAATTTTGTACGGCATTGAGGCGCGCAACGCGCTGTGCCGCGGTATTGACAAGCTGGCAAACACCGACAAGATCACGATGGGCCCCAAGGGCCGCAACGTCGTGCTTGACAAGAAGTTCGGCGCACCCCTGATTACCAACGACGGCGTGACCATCGCCAAGGAGATCGAGCTCCCCGACGCAGCCGAGGATATGGGCGCACGCCTTGTCCGTGAGGTCGCTACCAAGACCAATGACGCCGCAGGCGACGGTACCACTACCGCAACCCTGCTGGCTCAGGCATTCATTCGCGAGGGCATGAAGAACGTGACCGCAGGCGCGAACCCCATGGTTCTGCGCAAGGGCATGAAGAAGGCAGTTGATCGCGCTGTTGAGTGCCTTGTTGCCAACTCCAAGAAGGTCAACGGCACCGAGGACATCGCACGCGTAGGCACCATTTCCGCCGGTGACGAGGTGATCGGTCAGCTGATCGCCGACGCGATGGAAAAGGTCACCTCCGACGGCGTTATCACCGTAGAGGAGTCCAAGCCCGCCGACACCTACTCTGAGGTTGTGGAGGGCATGCAGTTCGACCGCGGCTACCTCTCCCCCTATATGGCTACCGATATGGATAAGATGGAGGCTGTGATCGACGACGCGCTCCTTCTGATCACCGATAAGAAGATCACCAGCATTCAGGAGGTTCTTCCCCTGCTTGAGCAGATCGTAAAGACCGGCCGCAAGCTGCTGATCGTTGCCGAGGACGTGGAGGGCGAGGCGCTCACCACTCTCGTGCTCAACAAGCTGCGCGGCGCATTCACCTGCGTGGCTGTCAAGGCCCCCGGCTTCGGCGACCGCCGCAAGGAGATGCTGCAGGACATCGCCGTTCTTACGGGCGGTCAGGTGATCTCCGCAGACCTCGGCCTTGAGCACAAGGACGCAACTCCCGCACAGCTCGGTCAGGCGCGCCAGATCAAGGTCAACAAGGAGCACACCATCATCGTGGGCGGCGCAGGCGATCCTGCGGCTATCCAGGCTCGCGTAAACCAGATCAAGCACGCTATCGAAACCACCACCTCCGACTTCGACCGCGAAAAGCTGCAGGAGCGTCTTGCAAAGCTTGCCGGCGGCGTAGCCGTGATCAAGGTCGGTGCTGCTACCGAGGCGGAGATGAAGGAAAAGAAGCTGCGCATTGAGGACGCGCTCAACGCCACCAAGGCTGCCGTTGTGCAAGGCATCGTGGCAGGCGGCGGTACCGCTTATCTGGACGTCATCGACGAGGTCAAGAAGCTGATCGACACCGTTGAGGGTGACGAGAAGACCGGTGTGCGCATCGTGGTGAAGGCTCTTGAGGAGCCCGTTCGTCAGATCTCTGCAAACGCAGGCTTTGACGGCGCCGTGATCGTTGACAAGATCCTTGCCAGCGGCAAGGTCGGCTACGGCTTCGACGCTTACAACGAGGTCTTCTGCGACATGATGCAGGCAGGCATCGTGGACCCCACCAAGGTGACCCGCTCCGCACTCCAGAATGCCGCTTCCATCGCTTCCGTGGTCCTGACCACCGAGAGCGTTGTTTCCGATAAGAAGGATCCCGCAGCTGACGCTGCCGCTGCTGCCGCTATGGCAGGCGGTGCCGGCATGGGCGGCGGTATGTACTAATTTGGGCTAATACGAGTTATAAAAAGAAGGGCACCCCTTTTGAAAAGGGGCTGCCCTTCTTTCTTATTTTTCGCATCCGCGAAAAATAATTCAATCTTCCCACCCGAAACTTTTATATAAATAAAGCAAAGAAAAAACAAAATCCATCTAAACTCTTGCATTATTTACAATAATGTGCTATACTATTATGCGCCTGTGAAACTCCCTATCTTTTCAAAGAAAGGACGTACTCCGTTCCGCGTGAACGGGGGCTTATAATGATCAAAACAAGATACTTAAATAACGCAAAAGCCAGCATTCTTGTCTTTGCAGCTCTGCTTTCCACCTTCACCTTCATTTCAATGACGAAAGGATGCTTCTCTTCTGCGATGGCATTCATCGTGGAAGAAGGTATTATGACCAAGTCGCAGACCGGCACCATCGTTGCCGTGTTCTACCTGATCTACGGCATTTTGCAGTTGGTCGGCGGTATTCTGACCGATAAATGGAACCCCGAGCGCTTCATTACCTTCGGCTTTATCGGTGCAGGTCTTTGCAATCTGGCGGTGTATTTCAACCAAAACTTTGCCTTCGTGATCGTGATTTGGGTACTGAATGCCTGCTCGCAGTTCGCAGTTTGGCCCGCCGTATTCAAAATGTGTTCCAGCACGCTCAAAGAAGAGCACCGCGGTACCGCTTTGTTCCTGATCTCCTTTGCCAACTCGCTGGGCACGGTCATCAACTACGCCGTGGCGGCACTGATCCCCCATTGGAAGATCAATTTCCTGATCTCTGCGGTGGGTCTGATCGTCTTTGCCCTTCTCTGGGAGATCCTGGTACACAGTGTCCGTCCGTATATTGAGGAAAAGATGGTAGAGGCTCCCAAAACTCCCGTGCACACCCACTACCACGAAAAGCAAAAGGACATCAACTTCATCGCCCTGATGATCGCAAGCGGCATGCTTTTGTTCCTTGTCGTATACTTAACGCGCGCCATCTTTGATAACGGCCTGAAAACACTGGTCGCCACGATGATCAACGAAAACTACGACAACGTAACGCCGGCCGTTGCCACCGCCCTTACCATCATTATTCTGGTCATGGGTGCACTCGGCCCCACGCTGGCGCATCAGATCTATCCCCGCTTTGTGAAAAACGAGATCACCGCAACCATCATTCTGTTCGCGGTAGGCACTCCCTTTGGTGTGTTGCTGCTACTGACCGGCAAGGTGCATTACTGGTGGATCGTTATTTTCCTTTCCATCTTCATCCTTTTGATGAACTCCACGGCACTGTTCACCAACTATATTGCCGCCCGCTTTAACAAGTGGGGCAAGAGCGCCACACTGGCAGGTGCGTTCAACATGATGTCCGCGCTTGGTATCGTGATTTCGAACTTCGTCTTCACACGCGTGGTTGAGGCTTTCAACTGGCACGTTACCATCTGGGTATGGATCGTGCTTCTTGTAATTGCCAACATCCTTTTGTGGATCATCGCCCCGATGTGGAAAAAGTTCCTGCGCACGCATTATTACGAGCACGAATAATCCCAATATAAAATCCCCGAAACGGTTGTTTCGGGGATTTTTGACAAAAAAAGAATATTATTTGAAAAAAACAGCTTACCTATCTGCATTTTTTATGTTATAATGAAAAAGTAAACTCTATCTTTATTTTATAAAGGAGTATGATTATGAGCAAAATTGCATTCGTTGGCTTCGGCGAAGTCAATACCCCCATTGACATTATCGTAAAGAAGTGCGAGAAGGCTGCCGCCGACCTCAAGGCAACCGGCGCAGAGCTGATCGAGGTCTATCCCGTCACCGACGATTACGCCGAAAAGGACGTTAAAAAGGCTGTTGATGCACTCACGGGCAAGGATTTCGATGCCCTTGTCGTCTGCATCGCGGGTTGGATCCCCACGCACGCCGTGGTCAAGGTGACCGAGCATTTCCGCCACAAGCCCATGGTCCTGTGGGGTCTTTGCGGCTGGATCGAAAGCGACGGTCGCGTGGTCACCACCGCTGATCAGGCTGGCACCACTGCCATTCGCAAGACCTTCTATGATCTTGGCTACACCTTCAAGTACGTATATGACATCATCGGCAAGCCCTCGGGTGCTGCACGCGTGGCTCGCTACTGCACCGCCGCAGCAGCCGCTGAAAAGCTCCGTCACTCCCGCGTGGGCATGGCAGGCTATCGCGATATGAACCTGTACGGCACGCAGGCCGACGGCCCCTCTCTCAAGCGCGTGGTCGGTACCGAGATCGAAACCTTTGAGATGCTGGAGCTTCAGCAGCGCTACGAGAAGATCACCGCCGAGCAAAAGGACGAGGTGATCAAGAATTGCATGTCCAAGTGGAAGTTCCTCAAGCCCGCCAAGCGCGAGAGCATGGAGATGGCCGCCGGCTACTACCTTGCGGCAAAGTCCATCATCGAGGAGCGCGGCTACGAGGCGATCTCCCTGAAGGACGTGGACGGCATGAAGAAGCTTTGCGGCTTCCCTCCCGCCCCCATCTTTATGCTGCTTGGCGACGAAATGGGCGTTGCCACCGTGCCGGAGAACGACTGCCTTGGCAACGTGACCCAGCTGATGGTCAAGTACCTGGTCGGCGGTGCCGCGCACTATCTGGAGTTCTACGAATTCTTTGAAAACAGCGTGCTTGCCGGCGTGCCCGACTACGTGCCCGCTGCCGTGGTAGAGGGTGACGTCACCGTGATGCCCGCCGCCTTCGGTGAGCTCAACGAGGGTATCCTTAACGTCAGCAAGGTAAAGACCGGTGAGCTGACGATGTGCCGCCTGACCTGCGTGGACGGCGCTTACTATATGCATATGGTCAAGGGCAACGGCAAAACGCCTCCCAAGTGGGAGGAGGCCGGCTGGACGCAGCCCGCGCCCCAGCTGCCCGGTCTTGAAATCGAGCTGGACGACGTGCCCGCCTTCGCCGACAACGTGATGTGCCAGCACTACGTGATCTCCTATGGCGACAACCGCGAGATCATCACCGGCCTGTGCGACATTCTCGGCATTGAGATCATTGAGTAAGGAGAAATAAAATGAGCAAGATCAAATTTGGTTGGAGCGAGGTATCCATCGTTCCCGAGGGCAAAAAGGTTTCTCTTGTCGGTCAGTTTTACGAGCGCATCTCCGACGTGGTGGAAACCCCCATCACCGTCACTGCTCTGGCGATGGAATGCGACGGCGATGCCGCCATCTTCTGTGGCTGTGACCTGGTTTCCACGCCCCGCAACCTTTTGAACGAGGTTCGCGACTACATTCTCAAGAACGATCCCTCCTTCCCCGCAGACAAGCTGATGATCAGCGCGATCCACACGCACACCTCGCTGGGCTACGCGCGCAGAAGCGACAGCGTAGGCGGCGCCTCGCTTGACGTGTTGACCAAAATGATGCCGAACGCCAAGTACGAGGAGCTTGTCAGCTATCAGGGCGACGACCTGCTGGACGGCGAGGAGGCGCGCAGCTTCCTTGTAGAGCGCATCGCCCGCGCCGCAACCGAGGCATGGGCAAACCGTGCCGAGGGCTTGTACGCCACCGGCTTCGGTCGCGCATCCGTCGGTCTTTGCCG
Source organism: Eubacteriales bacterium (assembly GCA_045643765.1). GTDB lineage: Bacteria > Bacillota > Clostridia > Oscillospirales > CAG-272 > Firm-07. The sequence goes on along the minus strand of JAZRFS010000111.1, from coordinate 18,510 downwards.
CCGCGTGTGTTACGATGACGGCTCCGCCAAGATGTGGGGCGACGTAGACAGCGCCAACTTCACCGAGCTGGAGGCAGGCAACGACAGCGGCATCGAGCTGATGTTCACCTATACCCCCGATAAGAAGCTGACGGGCGTGATCGCCAACGTGGCATGCCCCGCGCAGGTGCTGGAGCACAGAAGCTTCATTTCCTCCGACTACGTGGGCAAGCTCAAGCGCATCCTGCGCGAGAAGTTCGGCAAGGATGTTCAGCTGCTTGGTCTGATCTCCCCCGCGGGTGACCAATGCCCCCGCGATATGATCCGTTGGGTGCAGCCCGAGTCCCCCATCGACGATCCCAACATCGAGCGCATCAAGCCCAAGTACCGCCGTCAGGATCCCTCTATGTTCGACGTAGCCGGCTGCGAGCGCATCGCGCGCCGTATCGCCACCGAGGTCGAGTATGCCATCGCGGACGTGACCGAGTACGTGGGCGACACCGTCCTTGCGCACAAGACGATGACGGTGGATCTTCCCCTTCGTCGCGTAACGCCTGCCGAGTACGCCGCCGCAAAGAAAGCGATTGAGGACTTTGCCAAGGAGCTTGGCACCGGCACCATCAACTTCAACGACAACGCGCGCATGCACGTATATGCCGGCACGATCGCGCGTTATGAAATTCAGCAGACGAAGGACATCGTCCCCATTGAGGTACACGTGCTCCGCCTTGGCGATATCGCCTTCGCGACCAACCCCTTCGAGCTGTTCCTCAACTACGGCAACCAGATCCGCGCGCGCAGCAAAGCCGCGCAGACCTTCCTTGTACAGCTTTCCTGCGGTGCGCAAGGCTACTTGCCCACCAAGAAGGCCGAGGATGGCTCTCACTACTCCGCATACGTTTCCAGCGGCTCCGTGGGGCACGTCGGCGGTGAGCAGCTGGTGCGCAAGACGCTTGCCGAGATCAACGAGATGTTCTGATAGAAAAAAGGAGGCAAATGCCTCCTTTTTTCTATTCGGCAAGCCCCGTCGTTCACATTTTGTTCACAATGCCGTGATATACTACTCATATATCCGCAAAGGAGGTTTCAATATGACACCTGAAATCAAATTACTGCAAGAAAAAAAAGCCTTTATCTGCGACATGGACGGCGTGATCTATCACGGCAACAATCTGCTTCCCAACGTGAAGGAATTCGTGGAATGGCTTCTTGAAAACAATAAAGAATTCCTGTTTCTGACCAACTCCTCCGAGCGCTCGCCCAAGGAGCTGGAAATGAAGCTTTCCCGCATGGGACTTTCCGTCAGCGAGGATCACTTCTACACCAGTGCCCTTGCTACTGCCTCCTTCCTCAAAAGCCAGTGCCCCGGCGGCTCGGTATACGTTATCGGCGAGCCCGGTCTTACCTATGCGCTTTACGAGGCCGGCTTTAATATGAATGACGTCAGTCCCGACTACGTGGTGTTCGGTGAAACGCGCTCGCTTAACTACGAAAAGATCGAGCGTGCGGTAAAACTGGTGCAAAACGGCGCCAAGCTGATCGGCACCAACCCTGACCTTACGGCACCTGCGGAAAACGGCATCATTCCCGCCTGCCGTGCGCTGATCTCCCCCATCGCGATGACCACAGGCGTGGAGCCCTACTTTGTAGGTAAACCCAACCCGTTGATGATGCGCCACGCACTCAAGAAGCTGGGTACCAACCGCGAGGAGACCGCCATCATCGGCGACCGTATGGACACGGATATGATCGCGGGTATTGAAAGTGAGCTGGACACCGTTCTGGTGCTTTCCGGCGTCAGCACGCGCGAGAATATTCAGCGCTTCCCCTACTGCCCGAAGTATATCCTGCGCGATGTAGGCGAGATCGTTGGCATCTGATCAAACAAAAAAGAACCGAGCGTTTGCTCGGTTCTTTTTTGTTTTAAAGCAAGGAAAGATAGCAATGCCAGTCCGCACGCGAGAAAAAGTGCGTGCCGTCGCGCAAGTGAAATGCCACAGAGCCCGCGCTGAAAAAGTCGCCCGGCTGCGGCAAGCGGTCGGGATGCACAAAGCCCGTTTTGCCGCAAAGTTCCCACGCAGGAGAAGCTGCGCAGCACGCCAGATATTGCGCATCGGTATCCGCCCAAGTATCCTCTAATGCCGCACCGACCGCTACGCGGCGCGGTGCGATCGCGGCCAGCAGGTAATGCTGATCAAAGGGCATATCCCCTTCATTATCCGCGTATTTTTTGTAGTTTTCACAGAACCAATACGGAAAACGAGCGGTAATGTCACGCACCGTTTCCCCACCCTTACCACGGGAAAGCGCCGCACCCGAGCAGCCGCTGTCATTTGAGCAAGCAAGTGCAAAGCGCGTATCCGTTGCAGCGGCAACAAGCGCGGTTTTACCAAGTCGAGAATGACCCACAACAGCAATGCGACAAGGGTCGGCATAGTCGGTAGTCAGCAGATAGTCCAAAGCGCGCGAGGCGGCAAAGGCCCACATCCGTATCTTGCCCCAGGTGTACCGCCCACGATCATACATCGCGGCAATACCGCTTGTAAATCCATCATCCTTGTCCGCAGTAACATCATTATAATAAATGCGCAGCACGCCGCACCCTGCGTCCAGGATCTCCTCAACGGGCAGATACTTGTCCGGAACATCGGGGCGGAAATTCAGCATCACGAACATCGGCACGCGGCCTGCCATGCCGTTGGGAGCAACCACCGTTACGGGGAAGGAAAACTCCCCCTTATCCGTGTCAAAGGAAAGCATCAGCTCACGCGTGGTGCCCTTCCCTGCAAAATCCTTCTCTTTGCATTTCAGCTCGCTCACGCGCACGCAAGCAGGCGCCGCAGGAGCGGTGCCATATACCTCGCGCTCCATTAGAGCGACAAGCTCTGTGCGATATGCCTCAAAGCTTTCCTCGGAGGTGGGGCGAGTGAAAAGCGAGGGGAGCAAACGCTCCCCCAGCATCTTATCTATTTGAATACACATAAATTATCTTTTCTTCAATTTGCCGATCACACGGCCTGCCACGCGAACATCCTCGAAATCCTTGAGCAGGATGTCACCGTACTCCTCGTTAAGGGAATACAGACGGTCACCACCATAGACCTTGAAAAAGCCGCAGCCATCCAGAATGAAGATGCCAAGCTCGCCAAACTCCAGCGTTTCACATTCCTGCACCAAAAGGATGTCGCCGTCGTGATAGCGGGGCTCCATCGAGTTACCGCTGATGCGCAGCGCAAAGTCGGCCGCACGCGTGCGAGTGGTATCGCGCACCGCGATGGTGGTATCGGGATGCTCGTAGTCCAGTGCGACACCGGGGCCTGCGGAAACGGGCAGATCAAAAAGCGGCAGATCACGGCGTGCAAGCCCGTTGGAGTTGGAAGCATACGCCGCAGAAAGACGCTCGGCAAGCGGCTCGGGGGAAAGGATCTTTGCCCCCTTGCGCAAGGGCAAGCGTGCAGCGCGGGGCGCATAGGCGCTCTCGCTTTCAATCAATGCGGTGACAGTTTCCTGACCGCGGGGATCCAGCGCACGATAATCCTCGATCAGCTCGATCTCCTCGTCGGTAAGGGTATAGTTGTTCTTGTTTTCCTCCAGACCGTAAACGATGTAATCCAGCGAGCAATTCAGTGCCTCGCAGATCGCAACGATGTTGCAGAACTTGGGCGTTTCGCTGATCCCTGCGAGAATTTTGGAAAGCGTGCCACCGGGGATCCCCGTGCGCTCCGACAGCTCGTCATTCGTCATTTTACGGGCGGATTTTACCTCTTTGATGCGTTTGATGTAGTCCATATCGCACCTCCAATTTCCTTGTTTGGTATCATTTTAGCACATTTTTCCGTTTTTGTAAAGGGGTTTTGCGAAATTTCTTTCCAAACACGGACATTTTTTCTGTTTCGGAAATTGTCGGAAGCACGCGGAAGCATACATTCCGACAAAAATCTTGCGTGTGCGCGAAAAATAAGGAAAAAGCGCGGAAGCGTTACTTCCGCGCTTTTTCGTGCACTTCCCCGTTATTTTTCGGGCAATTCTCGTGCTAAATTGACGTTTTTATAGCGTTTGTCCTCGCTGACCTCGCGGATCACGTGCAAGAACGGGGGCAGCTCCACCGCTTCCTCCTCGCTTGCAAGCTCCACCTCGGCCGTGGCGCGATCCTGCCAGAAATCGTACAGATCGACCTCCACGGTATGCCCCGCGTACGGGATCGCGTAGCGCGTTTTGCAGATGGGGCGCAGCGCGGGATCGGCAAGCTGTAACAAAGCCTCATATTCAGTGGCAGTCAATTCTTTTTCTTCCTCCGTCGCGCGCAGATCGCTCACGCGGTACTTGCGCGTTTCGATATAGCGCGTCACGCCCTGTTCCGTCATTTTTCGCACGCGGCGGGTTTCCCCCTCGGCACCCCTCAGATAGGTCTGCTCCATGCGCTTGACGCGCACGCCCTCGGCACGCTCCAGCATCGCCTTGTCGGGGTATTCAATCAGATATTTGCGCTCGATCTCATATTGTGAGGTGCCGAACAAGTTCCACGGGAAATCGTTTGGCACAGGTGAAGAAAAATGCATTTTCTTGCCCGTCTTGGGGTGCGGGAAGGAAAGTGCGGTGGCAAAGAGCGCGGGATATTCCGCTTTTACGCGCGAGCCGTATTTCCCGTCACCGACAAGCGGATACGTGCGGGAGGCAAATTGCACGCGGATCTGATGCGAGCGTCCCGTCTGCAAGCGGATTTTTACGCGCGTGAGGGCGTTTTCCTCGTGTGTGCGCGTATCAACGGTGACATAAGTAAGAACCGCCTCCTTGGCGCCTTTTCTGGCGCGATCCACCGCAAAGCTTTTGTTCTTGGCGCTGTCCTTGAACAGATAGTCGCGCATCTCACCCTCGGCGGGCGCGGGAACACCCGACACGATGGCGGTATATTCCTTTTCCAGCTTGTTTTGCTGAACCGCGGCAGAGAGCTTGGCAGCCGCCTCGCGCGTTTTGGCATACACCATCACACCGCCTACGGTACGATCTAGGCGATGTACGGGGTAGACGTTGCCGCCAAGCAGTGTGGGCATATTTTCCTCGCTTGCGTGTGCCTCGGAAAGCGCGCCACGCGGCTTTACCGCGACCACGATATACTTATCTTCAAAAAGGATCTCCATGTACTCTCCTTTCGACAAAAAGTGCCATAACGGTGTAAGAAAACGGGCTTTTCAGCCCGTTTTCTTACCTTGATCATTCAAACTCCGTCACGCCGTCTGCCATCAGCACGCGGCGGCGCAGAATGCGGTAGCGCTCCTTTAAGGGATCGCCCGCGAAAAGTCCCAACTTTTGCCTCAGCACAGTCACGATCGCCTCGGGCGTCAGGGTATTCTTTTCCCCTGCCGTAAGCGTCACGGCAAGGTGAATGTCGCCATTCTCATATTTTACCTCAAAGGCGTGGATAAAGTCGCGCACGTCCACTTCCTTCTCACCCGATTTGGATTTTTTCATAAAAGTCAACGGGCCATCGGTAAGTGTCGCTTCGATCTTCTTTGCCAGTTCCTCGCTGGCCGCGGGCAGCGTCAGCGTATAATCGTATGCGGCAAGCGCGATGTCCGTGAATTTGCGCTCGGCAAAATAGACCTTGCTCACGGCAAGCTCGTGCGTCAGCTCAGCGTTCAGGCGCTCCTTGATCTCGTCCAGCGGCATATCGCGCTCGATACGAATGTCCAAGAACTCGGTTTCGCTCTCACACCCAACAGGCAACGGAAGGCCGAACACCATCTTGATATGGGGGTTAAAGCCCTTGGTGTACCAAAGCGGCAATCCCGCGCGCACCAGCACGCGATTGAAGGTGCGCTGCAGATCGAGATGCGAAATGTATTGCAGATTGCCGACCTTGCGGAATTTGACACGCACGGTGCGCGGTGCTTCCAGCATCGGCAGCGTAAATTTCTTTTCGTTATCCTTCATTTTTGCCGTGGCACGCGGGGCAAGGCGTGCGCTCTCCTCCCAGTCGGTTTGCCCCACAGCCCGCGCATTTCTCGCGGCAGTTGGGGGTGGTGGCGGCCTCGTAGGCCTTTGCCCTCTCGCGCTTGAAGAACTCCTTGGTCACGCCGCAGTCGATGATGTCCCAGGGCAGGATCTCGTCAAGACCGAACTGGCGGTTGGCAAAGAAGGCAGGGTCAACACCCGTGCGCTCAAAGACGGAAAGCCACTTGTCGTAGTCGAAAAACTCGTCCCACGCATCAAAGCAAAAGCCCTCGTTCGCGGCAAGCTCCAATGCGGCGCAAAGCTTACGGTTGCCGCGCGCGAGCACCGCCTCAATACGGCTGACCTTGGCGTTGTGGTGCTGGTAACGCACCTTGCGGTCGGTGATCTTTTCACGCAGGAAATTCTGCTTCTCGGCGAGCATTTCCATCGTGTCCTGTGCCTCCCACTGGAAGGGCGTGAAGGGCTTGGGGATAAAGCAGGACACACTGACGGTGACCTGCGGGGATCTTCCCTTCTGGCGGTTGGGGTTCTGATAATACTCGTGCACCACGTTATGTGCAAGCTCGGCGATGCCCTCGATATCCTCGTTTGCTTCGGTGGGCAGACCGTTCATAAAATAGAGCTTGACGTTGGTCTTGCCACCGGCGAACGCCACGTTCACGGCGTGCATCAGATCCTGCTCGCGCACGTTCTTGTTGATGACGTCACGCAAGCGTTGCGTGCCCGCCTCGGGCGCGAACGTCAGCGACGAGGTACGCACAGACGCGATGCGATCCATCAGCTCCTTGCTGAAGCTGTCCACGCGCAAGGAAGGCAGAGAAAGGCTGACCATATTGCGGTCCGTCCAATCAAGCAAGGAGCGCGTGAGGGGCTCCAGCTTCGTATAATCACTGATCGACAGCGACATCAGGGAAATTTCCTCGTAGCCCGTGGCATCGTACAGACAGCGCGCCTGCTTATTCAAAAGATCGGGCGTTTTTTCGCGCACGGGGCGGTAGATCATACCCGCCTGGCAGAAGCGGCAGCCACGGATACAGCCGCGGTAGACCTCCAGCATAATGCGGTCGTGCACCGCCTCGATATAAGGCATCACCAGCTTATCCGGGAAATACGCCTTGTCCATATCCGCGATGATGCACTTCTCCACCTTCTCGGGGATGTCGTCAAACTTGCGCGTGACCGACTTGATCGTGCCGTCCTCATTATAATCCACATCGTAGAGCGAGGGGACGTAGATACCTTTGATGGTGGCGGCTGCCTCGTGCAGGAATGCCGCACGGGTATATCTGCCCTCCTCCTTCATACGGATGTAGAGCTTGGTGAACTCGACCAGGTTATCCTCGCCCTCACCGATCGAGAAGCAATCGAAAAAGTCAGCAATGGGCTCGGGATTGTAAGCGCACGCACCGCCGCCAATGACGATGGGCTGCTCCTCGGTACGGTCTGCCGCACGCAGAGGCAGCTTCGCCATTTTCAGCATAGCCAGCACACTGGTATAGCACATTTCATAGCCGAGCGTAAAGCCGAGAATATCGAACTCCGCCACGGGGTCGCCGCTCTCGTGCGCCCAGAGCGGGATATCCATCTCGCGCATCTTTTCTTGCATATCCACCCACGGACAGAACACTCTCTCACACCAGATATCCTCCTGGGCATTCAAGGAGCCGTACAGAAGACGCATACCGAGATTGGACATACCGATCTCGTAGGTGTCGGGAAAGGCGAAGGCAAAGCGCGCCTTCACCGCGTTTTTATCCTTGATGACGGCGCCGTACTCTCCACCGCAGTAGCGACCCGGCTTTTCCACTGATTTCAGCACAGAGCTGATTTTTTCATTCATAACAAACCTCGTTAAACCTTGTTATATATCCTCCGTCGGACGGCGGAGATAGAAATAGGACAGGAGTGCGTAAAAACCGCACCACAAAAAGATCCAAAGCGTGACAAGCGCGCCGGGAAGCAGAAGATCAAAAAACGTCAGCAAAACGGCAAGTGCGGAACCGCCCAATGCGCAAATCAGCTGCAAAAGCTTACCCCACACACCCACGCGACCAACCTGACAGCACACGACGATCGTACGTGCCAGCTGCTTGCAGGAATGCAATGCCACCACGGTGGCATCCACGCGCTCTGTTCGCAGATCCAGCTCGTTTACGGCGGGCTTTCTCACTGCGATCTTCCCCACGCGGCCCTCCAGAAGCTGCTCAAATACGTCCTCGCGTACGCACGGATCTTTGCTACGCACCGCAACCTTCAGTCCTACGCGACGCAGATCGTTCAAAAGCGGCTCTACGTCTGCGCTCAGCGTATATCGCACGCCAAACACGGCACACACGCAGCCATCCATCGCCACGTACAAAAGGCGTCCGTTGTCGTCCGCGACGGGCTTGAAGCACATACCGCGCGCGGTCATATATTCTGCGGTACCCAGCGTGATACGGCAGCCCTCGCGCGCGAAATCGGCACTCACGCCCTCCTCTCCGATGTGAGAAAGCGTGACCTCTGCCGTGGAAAGTCGCGAGTCGGCGTCCACACCGAAGGATGCCGCAAGCGGGCTTTGGATTTTTTCCAAAAGTGCACGCAAAAGCACAGTCACACGATGCACGTCACAAAGCCCCAGCAAACGGAAGCGCTCTCGCTCCATAGAAAGAAAGATTTCGTTATCCGGCAGCACCAACGTATCGCCCGACAGCTTTCTTTCCAAGGGGATCTCACCGATGATAGCCGCCTTGCCTTTCAGGCAAAAAACAGCAGAAAAGAACAGCGGCAGCGAAGAAAGGATTGCAGAGATCACGGGGGCACACAGCAGCGTTACCACCATAGCAAAGCCCAACACGCGGGCAGCCCCCGCGTTTCCGGCAAAGGCAAAAATTCCAAGCGCAGCACCTCCCCCCAGAATGAGCAGAAAATGCGCGCCCAAATTACTGTGGCGGGACGCGTGACACGCCGTGTTGGAAAAATAATTACGCACAAAGCTGATCGGACGCAGATACCACACATTTCCCCCGTTCGCCCCCTTATGCAAGCGCGCACGCGCGCTTTCCTGCACGGAGCCCACGGAAATACGGGGGAGCATCGTGTATTTCTGCTGTCTTCTTGATATCACCCCAAACGCCAGAGCCTCGCGATAGGAATTGAGAAGCTCAGTCACCGCCAGCAACAAAAGGCAAAGCGCCGCCGGAGAAAGTAACAGCACCGGGCATGCCGTATGCGGAACAAACAAAAGCACAACGTGATACAAAAGCGTGATCAAAAGCACCCCGGCGTGTGCCGAATGGTCCACAGGGGAAAAGTGCAGGATCTGCCGCAAGCCCTCCCAGAGCGAGCGATAGCAAAGCGCCACATTGAGGATCAGGATCTGTATGCCGATCAAAATATATGGCACGGGGTATTTTGCACCGTCCAAGGGTCCGCCGAAAATCGACGCCATCCAATTTCCATTCTCATAAAGCAACGTAAAAATGAACAAAACGAAGGATATCACAAGCCGCATCATACAGCGCGAATGCGCTTTTTTATAGCGGCGCCCTATTGCAATTTCAGCATCTTGATCCGGCTTATCATACTCATCGCGCTTTTCCTGGTTGCGATTGCGCGACGACTTTTTACTGTTGATGTTGCGCTCGTGATATGAGCGGATACGCTCAAAGCCTATGGCGTCGCCCAGCTCCTTTTCATATTCCAGATCCAAAAGCAAGCGAAAATCGTTACTGTTCTGCTCCAAATGCTCTTTAAAAGAAAGCACCTTGCCTGTTTCATCGTCAAAGGACAAGGGAATGTCTTCAACCTCACTCGGATCGGCATATGTATCACCGGGCTCTATGACAGAAAGTGTATTTTCCTCTTCGTCGGCTGCGGGGACACTCTTTTGCGCGAGTGCCTCTTCTTCCTCGCCTTCGTTCTTTACCGTCCGCTCCGGTGGTTGCACGGTTGCGACCGCAACCGCCTTTTTTGCCTTTTCACCGAACAAATCGCGGCAAAGCTCATCAACAGCCTCCTGAAAGCGTTGCGCCTCTGACGAGAGCTCCTTTTCACAAGCCTGCGCGTCATCCGCTACGTGGGGCATCAGAACGTCGTTCTTCTTCGCACGGCGGTATTTCTTTTTTTCAGCCACAACGGCACCTCCTTTCCACAGAAAGGGATTTTTTAACCCTTTCTTTGTTGGTGCGCAGCCTCGCACAGCAGCACGGCGGCAGCACAGGATACGTTAAAGGAATTCACCTTTCCGTACATAGGGATAGAGATCAGATAATCGCATTTTTTACGCACCAGGTCAGAAACGCCCGCCCCCTCGCTGCCAAGCACAATGGCAACGGCGCGGTTCATATCGGTCGCGCGCAGATCCGAGCCACCCGCCTCGGCGGCATATACCCAGACCCCAGCCTCCTTGAGCTTATCCACGGCAGCGGCGATATTCGGTACCTTCGCAACCGCAAGATGCTCGATGGCGCCCGCAGACGCCTTGCTGACCACGGGGGTAAGACCCGACGCGTGGCGCTTGGGGATAATCAGACCGTGGGCACCGCACCCCTCGGCACAGCGGATCACGGCACCGAGATTATAGGGGTCGGAAATGCCATCTGCTACCACAATAAGGGGCTGCTCGCCGCGCTCAGCGGCGATGGCAAGAATATCCTCAACCGAGCAATATTCCTTCTCTGCGGCAAGCGCGATAATGCCCTGATGCGGCGCACCGCCCGAGAGAGCGTCCAGCTTGCGGCGCTCGGTTTCCACCACGGGAATACCGCGCTCCAGCGCCTCGCCGACAAGGGGCACAAGCGCACCCTCGCGCGGTCCGCTTTGCACCAGCAGCTTGTCCACCGCTCTTCCCGAGCGCAGCAGCTCGCGCACGGCGTTACGACCGATCACAGCACCGTTGCCGATCTCGTTTTCCTCACGGGCAGTGGTGGGACGATCCTCACGGCGCTCCTTTTTAAAGCCCGCTTTGTCGGGGCGTGCCTTATGATATTGATTTTTTTTATATTCCATAAAATCCTCCACGCGCGCGGCGCACATACTTAATCATTTTATATTATATCATAAATTGAAAAAAAAGTACACCCTTTCACGCATTTTTGACGAATTATGACAAAAGTTTGCGTTTTTATCAAAAAACACCGCGCCTATCTTGCTTTTGCGTGCGTTTTGTGCTATAATAAAATCACTTTATAAAAGAGGTGACTTGTTATGAGAACAGATTACAAGCTGATTGCATTCGACCTGGACGGCACGCTGACCCAGCACCGCACCAAACTTGGCGAGGAAAACCGCGCCGTACTGGAAAAGCTTTCCAAGAAATACAAGCTCATTATGATCGGTGCAGGCGCTTGCACGCGCATCTTCGGTCAGATGAACGAATTCCCCATCGACATCGTCGGTAACTACGGCATGCAGATCTCCAAGTACAATCCCGAAACGAAGCAGCTCGACATCATCGAGACCGCTTACATCGCCCCCGACAAGGAGCGCACCGACCGCATCTGCCAGGAGATCCGTGAAAAGTACGGCTTCACCGAGTACAAGGGTGAGCACGTAGAGTACCATCCCACGGGCTCTATCACCTTCCCCCTGCTTGGCACCAAGGCCGACATTGCCGACAAGCTGGCGTTCGACCCCGACCGTAGCCGCCGCAAGGTGTTCTATGAAGAGGTCAAAGCCGCATTCCCGGATTACACCGTCTTCATCGGTGGCTCCTCCTCCTTCGATATGGCTCCCGCTCCTCACAACAAGCTCAACGCACTGGACAGATACTGTGCGGAGAACGGCATCACCCACAAGGATATCCTTTTCTGCGGTGACGACTACGGCGTGGGCGGCAACGACGAGCAGGTTTACCTTTCCGACATCGACTTCGTGAAGGTGGACGATTACCGCAAGCTGGGCGAGTACCTCGCCGACCTTATTGCAGAGTAAGGACGACATATTTCGCGCAGAACAAAAAACACAAAATAATAAAAAGAACCGCTTTTTCTGTCGCGCAAAGGCAGAGAAAGCGGTTTTTTGGTAGGGATTCTTGCAGAATTCCCATTTTAATGTATTTTTCAGTCGCGCTCTCGGCACTCGCAGTATCGTATACAGCTACCGTGCCGAGATCACGCCTTCTGCACCAAAATCTGCCGCCTACTTTTCTCCTCGCGCAGAACAAAAGGGACGAGAAATTCTCGTCCCTTTTGTTTTTATTTCTGCCGTATCTGTTCACCGTTGTAGGTGATCGTTTCTCCCGTCAGCGCGTCATAGATCGCGCCGTATTCGGGGCCGGTCACGCCAAGTGTAAGCGTGGTATTATAGGTGTCGGATACGTAGATATACTTCACGCTGGACGTTTCGTATATCAGCTGATAGTCCACACCAAGCGAGCCGCTTTGACCCTTGTTTTCAAGCTTTGCTTGGTTTTCGAAGGACACGTATGCCACGGGCCACCAAAGCACGGTGGGCGCCACGGTATCGTAGAAGTCGCTTTCGCAGCCCACAGCTCCGTGATGTGCCACCTGCACCATATCGCTTTGCAGGTAATCACCGTAGGTCGCGCACATAAAGCGGCTTTGGTAACGGTTCGCGTCACCCGTCCAGATGACGGTAGTGGGCTCTGCCGCGGGAGCTTGTGTGTTTTTGATAGAGAAGCGGAACACCGTGCAGGTGTCGTTGGAGGTATCAATGCGCTTGGGGTTGACGTCCTCGTGTGTGACAAGCGCCTCCAGCTCTACGTTAGCCAGATAATACTTGTGCCCCGTATGCACCTTGACGAATTTGGTGTCCCCTTCTTCCGTGCCGCAGTACCGATCGATCAACGCAGGCATCATCGCCTGATGGTCGTCATACTCGTAGGGGATCCCGCTCTCAGAGGGATAGTTGCCAAGAATATAGTCAATCTTCAGGCTGTTCTTTTTCTCGCTTTCCATCACACGACGGAAGGTATCGTAATGATCCCAGTGCGAGTGCGTGATGATCCACGCGGCAAGATGAACGGGATTGGCGGGGGAAACGCTTCCCTTTGCGGGATAAATCTTCTCGTGCAGATTAACAAGTGCCTGCCAGAGCTTGGTATCACTGTTATTGTCCGCGGAAACGCCGCCGCCGTCCAACACGATGAAGCGACCGTCCTCCAGCGTCACGATGTAGGACATACCGTTACCGCCGGAAGTGCCGGGGGTCTCGATCGCGGTGATAGCGGGCTCGGCACGGCGCGCGTAGCCGAGATCCTGTACAAGCAACGTCGCGTCGGGCAATGCCGCATCGGAAAGAGGCGCGGAGATCACGCGTAACGCCTTTTGGAATGTACGGTTATACTTTTCCGCATGCGCATAGGCGTTGTACGCCACGTAAAGAGAAACCTCTGCGCTTTCGTTGACAAGGGTGCAGAATTTGCTTCCTTGCACCTCGCTTTGCGTGACGACGGTATAGCCCGCCTCAAGCAGCTTGTTGTAATAATTCTGATAAGCCGCTTCGTTCACACCCTCTCCAAGATACAGATATTGAAGCGCATTATCCTCCACATCCAGTGTGTTATAAAGCGCAATTCCCTCTCCCTCTGGCTTGGGGAAATCGGTCACAAACGCCTCGCCGTCAATGCCCGTGATCGTAAATTCGGCAGGCAGCATGATCGCCTTTTTGCCGTCCTCTCGGGTGATTGTGCCCTCACTGAGGATGTCCAGCAGCACATCCTTGCATTTGGCAAGGGCTCTGTCATTCCAGGCAGTTGCCATCACGCGTCCCGCACGGATGAAAACACCGTAGCCGTTGCCGTTCAGCTGCGAAAGACATTCGGCATTCTGCTTGCGATCTACAATACCCACAGACAATTCCGTTTCAACGGCAGCGGCATCGTCGGTTTCGTTTTTCAGCAGATGCTCTCGCACGCCCGTGAGCTGCTTGACCCTTTCCGTCACCGCGCTCATCGCGATACAGGGATAGTCGCGGTAGTCACCCACCGCCCCCGACACGACATTATGCTTGGAGTTGTTGTCAAGATCCTTATCCAGCAGGAAGGTGTAATATGCACCGTCCGCATCCGCAATACAAACACTTTCGCAATTCTCAGCCAGCGCGCGCTTGTTCAGCGTCAGGGTGGGGGCGGTCGCGTTTGCCAGATATTTGGTGATAAAGTACTCCATCCCTTTCATCGTATATAACGGCGTGGTGCCTGCGATCACGATCTTATTTTCCGTGACCTCGATCACATAACCGTCCCCGTCAATGCGCCCCTGCGCCTTGACGCTTTCCGCGCGCGAGGTGTCTCCGATCAGGATCTCCTTTTCCTGCTCGGCGGCGCGCTCATCCTGTACGGACGTAAGCTTGGTGCCGCTGATCGCGGATACGATCTGCGTAAGCTCCGTAATCACCGCCTTGTATGTCGGCGTTTTCTGTTCACTTTCCGCATACACCACGGCGTATCCCGTAAGATCCACCTGCGTGCTGCCGCTGAGCTTCACCTCGCCGTCCTGCTCAGCACAGGAAGCAAAAAGCAAGCAGCTTCCCGAAAGCATCAAAACGGCAAGCAGAATGCAAAGTAAATTTCTTGTTTTCATTTTTCATCTCCCAGGTATAAAAAGGGGCGGACGCCGTCCGCCCTTTTTTTTAAATTCGCTCGTTCTTATCCTTCAGTTCCTTCAGCTCGGCAAGGAAGGTATCCACATCCTTGAACTCGCGGTACACGGACGCAAAGCGCACGTATGCCACGTCGTCGCGCTGCTTGAGCTTGATCATAATACGCTCGCCGATCTCGCGCGAGGTGATCTCCTGCACCATATCATTCTGAAGCTCCGCCTCGATCTGTGCGGCAATCTCCTCACCGTTTACGGGGCGCTTCTGGCAAGCCTTCATAATGCCGGAAAGCATTTTGGAGCGGTCGAACAGCTCCTTCGTGCCATCCTTTTTCACCACCAGAATTTGCACGGATTCCACCACCTCGAAGGTGGTAAATCTTTTCTGGCAGGCAAGGCACTCGCGGCGGCGGCGAATGCTGTTCCCCTCTTCAATGGGGCGGGAATCAATCACTTTACTGTCGGTAAAACCGCAATTGGGACACTTCATTTTTCACAAGGGCCGAGAGGGGCCGTCCTTTCGCAAGATACAAGCGCGTTCGCTTAGTTCATATTATATCATAATTTTTTATATTTGTAAAGGGGTTATGCGCGTTTTTTATATCCTGCATAATATCAAAAAGTGTACAAGGCGTTACCACGCCGCACACAAGCTTATCAAACAAGATCTGTGCCGTGGGATAGTCCTCGCCGAGATGTGCCGCCGCACGCTCATCGCCCAGCACGATCTCTACATAATATTCGGGTGTGGCGAATCGGGATGTGCAGAAGCGATAGCGCACAATCGCCTCCTCCACACGACGCAGCTCTTCGCGCAAGACGCCAATGCGATACAGCTTCTCCCACGTTGTCAAACCAGTAGTACTCATAATAAATTCCTTCTTTTCTTCTTTTTGCGCCGCAACTGTGGCACAAGTACGGCGTCTTTTCATTATAGCACACAAAAAAACGCGCCTTCGGACGAGAAGTGCCAGTATTCGTATGCGTTTTTGTTCAATAAGCACAGAAAAAATCTATCCATGCGCTTGCTTCGCCGTTTCTAAGCGAACAATTATTCCGTTTTAGAGTATATTTATTCATCGTTTTTACAAATAAGACGAAAAAACAGCATTTTTCTTTGTTTTATACATATGTTTTTAGCGTTTATTCCACCGCGCTTTCGCCAGATTTCCTTATATTTCCGCTTGATTTTTCGCTCCGTTCGGGCTATAATAAAGAAAAAAGCCGGTCGCACGGCAAGCGAAAAAGAATTTTATACAGAAAATGAAAATTTGAATGATTATGAGAAAAAGGAAGTTATTGCCATCAAGCACGCGCACGTCCCTGTCCCGCGCGACGCTCACACTTTACATAACGGGGATGTTTATCATCGCCATACCGCTGTTTTATATGATACTGCAGCTGACCGCTCACAGCTCGCTGAGTATACCCGAGGTAAAATATTACGCCAACGCGCTGGAGCACGTCATAGCGGGCCTTACCCTGCTTAGTTGCGGCTGCTACCTTACGGAGCGCGTGGCGCGTGAAAACAAGAAAAAGGAATAAAAAAAGCCCCGTTACGGGGCTTTTTTTATTCCGAGAGAATTTCAGCAAGGCGTGCTTCCACCTCGGTGGGATCCAGACGGTCGCGCGCATACGCCTTGCGCAAAAGCTCGGCGGGAATGAACGCGTCGTATTTATCAAAAAGCGGATGCTCCGAGGGGAAAACGAGGTCGTCCGCGCGTACACTGCCCGCGGCTGCCACGGCAAGACGCGCGAGGAAATCCTCGCGTGCTCCCTGCATACGGAAGGAAATATAACGGCAGCCCTCGAACTCGATCCCCGAGATACCGAGCTCGCTTGCGTGCGCCGTAAGGAAACGGCGCAGCGTACGGAAGCTTCGCGTTCCGAGAAACGGGAACAAACACCACGTAGAGCCACCGAGATGCAAAAGCGAATGCTCACAAAGTCCTGTGTTGCGCGCCAGGTGACGCGCCACCTCCAGGCGGTGCACCGCATTGGGCTTGAGGTAAGGGTAAACCGTGTCCTCGCAAAGCACTTTTTTCATGCGTTCTACAATTTTGGTGTGAATTTCACCGTAATCCCCCGGCCAGGAAACCTGCATTTTACCCAAAACGGGATGGACGTATACCAATTTGCGCGGAATATCCAGCTCCTCAACCTCCCACACACGCCCCGCAAGTGCAAAGCGGTCACCCACGGGTGGGGGCGTGGTGATCGTGCCGATCTCCTCCGCGGTCCCCTTTTCAGGATCGCCCGCGCGGACGGTGAAATCCTCACTATCCTTGAAAACGGCATAGAATTGAAAGCTGCGCAGGAGCCGCTCGCCCGCAAGTCCCACGATCAGCCCCTTCTCTTCGGTCATCTCCAGGAACTCGTTCTTCACCATAGAAACGATCAGGGTGCGATAGTCCTCTTTTTGCACACACTTAAAGGGCGGTAGCGAGAGCACGCGTTCGGCAAGCGCTTTGGGCGTCAGCTCCCCCGCTGCGGCAAGCACCGACAGCGTTTGATGGAAAAGAAGGCTGAACGGGTGTGTTTTCTCGCGCGGTGGCTCGATAAAGCGCTCCTCTAAATACAACTGAATAACCGCGATCGCCTGCAACAGCCCCCACGGCACAAGCTGCGGCAAGGGCGTGTTGGGGAGCGGATCCTCTTCACGGAAGACCATCATCATTTCGGGCGGCTGACCGCGTCTGCCGGAGCGCCCCAGACGCTGCAGGAAGGATGCCACAGAGTTTGGCGCTTCGTTTTGCAGCACACGCTCCAGGCGTCCGATGTCAATACCGAGCTCCATTGTCACGGTGGCACAGGTTACCACGCGCCGTTCCTCGTCCTTCATCTTCAGCTCGGCATCCTCGCGCAAGGCGGCGGAAAGGTTGCCGTGATGAATAAGAAAGATGTCGGGATCATGGCGTGCCGCCGCAATTTGGCGGAAGGTGGCAGTCACGTATTCAGTCTCCTCGCGCGAGTTGGAAAAGACCAGTGCCTTCTTATCCTTCACACAGTCGTACATATACTCGTAGCCGGCATCAAGCGCCACTTTTTCCGCACCGTCCAGGGGCTTTTTGTCCTCTTCCTGCTCGCTCTCGCCATTGGCAATGAAAAAATGCTCAAGCCCCAAGCGCCAGCGCAGCTGCTCGGCGGGCGGCACAGGAACGTCCACGGGAATACCGCTGTCCCCCGCCAACCACGTGGCGGCAAGTGCGGGATTGCCCACGGTCGCAGAAAGTCCCACACGGACAGGCTGCCTGCCGATCAATCGCGCGATACGGGAAAGCTGACACTGAATTTGATTGCCGCGGTCGCTGCCCGTAAGGGTGTGCACCTCGTCGATCACGACGTAGCGAAGGTCCCCGAAAATACGAACGATATCGTTGGAGCGATGTAACAGCATCGATTCCAGAGATTCTGGCGTGATCTGCAAAACGCCTTGCGGCATTTCCAGCAGCTTTTTCTTGTGCGAGGCGGAAACGTCCCCGTGCCAGTGCGTTACGGGGATGCCACTTTCTTCCAGCAGCTCCTCCATACGGGCAAACTGGTCATTGATCAGGCTTTTCAGCGGTGCGATATACAGAACCGCCACCGTACGCGACGGATTTTCGTAAAGCTTGGAAAGAATGGGAAAGAACGCCGCCTCGGTCTTACCGCTTGCCGTTCCCGAGGTCAAGAGCAGGTGGCGGTCGGTATCAAAGAGCGTGTGTGCCGCAGCAATCTGCAAGCCACGCAGGCTTTCCCAGGAACGGGTGTAGATAAATTCTCTTACAAAAGGCGGAAAACGTTCAAAAATGCGATCTGCTTCGCTCATCCGATACCCCCTTAAAACACAATATCCTCAGGATCAAAGTCGGGCTTTTCTTCACCCGTTTCGGCACTTTTTGCAGAATTGTTGTTCTCCCCCACCACATTTCTCAGAATGCGGTCGAAGGATGCGTCCTCGTTTTGCATCAGGATGTTCAGCACGGTCATATAGTCGCGCAGGATCTCGCGCGGCGTGAGCATACTGTCGGCGCCCGCACGCGAGGTGCAGACCTCGAGG
>JAZRFS010000110.1:0-9704 GCA_045643765.1 Eubacteriales bacterium | reverse complement strand
CATAACAAGTGCGATGGGGTAGGTGGCGGCGTAAGAGGCGGAAACGTCGTCCGTCTTGGCGGTGCTGATCAGCGCGCCGAGAGCGGGGGTGGAGGTCATACCGCCGGTGATGGAGCCGAGGTTGTTGAAGATGGAAAGCTTGAATACGAACTTGCCAAGCAGGAAGCCGAGGATCATCGGAACCAGCGTCATGATCGCGCCGTAGATGAAGTAGGAAACCTTCACGTTGGAAACGAAGTTCACACCGCCGGGCACGCCCGCGCCGATGAGGAAGAGTACAAGACCCAGCTCACGGAAGAAGTTCAGCGTTTCCTTTTTCAGGCGGCAGTCGATCGGACCGATGTGACCGAAGTGACCGATGATCAAGCCTGCCACCAAGGTGCCGCCCGAGGTGCCGAGCGAGAAGTTGATGCCGGGGATCTTGATGGCGCCGATCACGCAACCAAGGGCGATGGCAAGGAAGAAGGGGAAGAAGCCGAAGGGATCAAGCTGCTTGTATTCCTTCTCGCTTTGCTTGACCTCAACAGCAGCGGCAGCCACGAAGGACTCGCGCTCTTTGTCGATGTCAACCTTGAGGATCTTAGGCATGATCTGTACGAACAGCACCACGCCAAGCACGCCGAAGAGATAGGCGATGCCGTAGCCCGCGGTCAGCTGGCTGAGCGCCTCTGCATTCTCGGAAACCACGTCCTGTGCGGCGGAAAGACCGGGAGTAGAGGTCAGACCACCCGTGAGAAGACCAACGGCCATAGCGGGGGACATGCCGGAGTCAACCAGCGTGATGACAACGGCGGTCAGCGCGCCCACAACGATAACGACCACACCCATCACGATATAGGAAAGCGATTTGCGGTTGAAGGTGCGGAAGAACTTGGGACCTGCGATAAGACCCACCGCGGTGACGAACATTGCCGTACCGATGTTAGAGATCAGCTTGAAGTTTGCGGCGTTGAAAAGAGAGATCGTTTTTGCGCCGATCTCAAAGCTGGGCACATAATTGCAAAGCACACCGAAAGCAAGTGCTACAAGCAGCACGCCTGCGGTGCCAAGCGAGATGCCCTTGATCTCGATCGCGCCTACGAGATAACCGACGGCAGCGATGATAAAGGCGATGAAAATGGTGGAGAGCAGAGAGCCCGTTACACCACCCAGATAGTCGATCATAGTATTTTTCCTCCGAAAAATTTGCTTTGTGGGAGAGCGTGTTTCGCGCAAAACTGATGCCGTTATGGCACTTTTTGCGCAAAATACGTCCTCCCGCGAGATTTGCGGCTGTTGCCGCATCACACCCCCCTTCAAAGGAAGGAGTGCATTGTTCGCACTCCTTTTCCTTTGTGCAAAAGGCTTTGGCGGGGGTTATAGGGGGCACCTTCCCTAAAAGGTGCCCCCTAACGCGTCCCTTAGATGGGCTTTGCGTTGCGTGCGTAGTTGGGAAGCAGGATGGGAGAGCACTTGTCGGTCTTGATGCCGGCAGCCTTCTGCTCGGCAGCGAAGTCCTTCACGTGCTTGAGGGTGGGTTTGCCCAGCTTGTCGATCTTCTTAGCGGCTGCTGCGGCATTGATGCCGGCGTTGCGACCGAATACGATGATATCAAGCAGAGAGTTACCCATCAGACGGTTCTCACCGTGGATACCGCCGACTGCCTCACCGGCAACGAACAGGTTCTCGACGTCGGACATGCCGTTCTGGCCGATCTTGATACCGCCGTTCTGGTAGTGCAGAGTGGGGTAGATCAGGATGGGCTGCTTGCGCATATCGATACCGTACGTGAGGTACATACGCATCATAGCAGGAATGCGCTTCTCAATGGTGCCCTCACCGTGAAGCATATCGATCATGGGAGAGTCGAGCCATACGCCCTGACCGCCGTTGAAGGTGTCAACGCCGCCGCCGCGCTTGCACTCACGGATAACGCCGGAAGCGCAGATGTCACGGGTCTCAAGGGAGTAGATGAAGGGCTCGCCGTCCTTGTTAACGAGCTGTGCACCGATGGAACGAACCTTCTCGGTTACCAGCGCGCCAAAGATCTGAGAGGGGTAAGCAACACCCGTGGGGTGGTACTGAAGGGTGTAGGCGTAAAGCAGGGGTGCGCCTGCACGGTAAGCAAGCACCAGACCGTCTGCGGTTGCGCCGTAGTGGTTGGAGGTGGGGAAGCCCTGGTAGTGCATACGGCCGGCACCGCCCGTTGCGATAACAACGGTCTTGGCACGTGCGATCAGGATCTCCTTGGTCTCCATGTTCATCAGAACCGCACCGGTAGCACGGCCCTTGTCGTCCTTGATGATCTCAACGGCTGCGCAGAAGTCAACCACGGGGATCTGACGGTTCTGTACCTCGTCACGAAGCACGCGCATGATCTCTGCACCGGAGTAGTCCTTGCAGGCGTGCATACGCTTGCGGGAGGTACCGCCGCCGTGGGTGGTAACCATCGTGCCGTCAGCTTCCTTGTCGAACATCACGCCAAGGTCGTTGAGCCACTTGATGCACACGGGTGCATCGTTTACCAGCTTGTAAACAAGCTCGGGAACGTTGGTGAAGTGACCGCCGCCCATTACGTCGAGGTAGTGCTGTGCAGGGGAGTCGTTGGGCTTATCAGCTGCCTGAATGCCGCCCTCTGCCATCATCGTGTTAGCGTCGCCGTGGCGAAGCTTGGTCACGATCATAACGTCAGCACCGTTCTCGTGCGCCATAATGGCTGCTGCGGAGCCGGCACCGCCGCCACCGATGATCAGAACGTCGGTTTCGTAGTCGGTACGGCTAAGGTCGATGTCCTTGGGGTTGATGCGGCTGTTTGCCTGCAGAAGCTCTGCAAGCTCAAGCGGCACCTTCTCGCCCTTGTTCGGGCCGATCTGCAGCTCTGCGAACTGGGACTCGATGTAGTCAGGATGGTTCTCCATCTTGACCTGCTCTTTTTCCTCTGCCGTCATACGGCGGGGGTGAATACCTGCCTTTACGTTAGCGAGACGCTCGGCACGTGTTGCTTCCACCTTTTTGATGGACTCTAACATTTCCTTTGTATACATTTTAAGCGCCTCCTTATTTCTCGAAGTCACGGTTGTTGTACATATCCTTGAGCTCAGCCGTGGTCTTGCTCATGATGTCCTTGAGGGCTGCCTCGCAGTCGCCGCGCAGGATCTCTGCTACGCGATCCTGCAGGTGTGCAGTCTCGGGAGCGAGATACTTACCCGTGAGACGGCGTGCAAGCAGACCGACCTGGGGATGGGTGATGCCGGCAGGGCAACGGGAGGAGCAAACGCCGCACATGACGCAGTCGAAGCTTTCCTCAGCGCACTTCTCGTACTCGCCACGCTGTGCGTAAGCGATGTACTGCATGACGTTCAGGCCCTGGGTGCACGCCTTGGTGCAGGCGTTACAACCCACGCACGCGTAGATCTCGGGGTAAAGCTGCATCATGATCTGCTCGGTGGGCTTTACGTCGTCGATCTCGTAGGGCTTCTTCACCAGGGGGAAGAAGGGCAGGGTTGCGATGTACATATTGTCCTCAACCTGCGTCTGGCAGGCAAGGCAGGTCTTCAGCTCGGTCTGACCCTTGATGCGGTAGATGGTGGCACAAGCACCGCAGAAGCCGCAACGGCAGCCGACGCCGCGCACCAGCTGATAGCCGGCGTACTCCATCGCACCCATGATGGTGAGATTGGAGGGAACCTCATACTTTTTGCCGTAGAGGTAAATATTGATCATATTTTCCATTTGTGTGTACTCCTTATTAATATTCGGCGGGAAGCTCATCCAACTGATCGATGCGGAACACGGGGCCGTCCTTGCACACGTACTTGTTGCCGATGTTGCAACGGCCGCACTTGCCGATACCGCACTTCATGCGAAGCTCCATCGTGGTGAAGATCTGGGTTTTCTCAAAGCCGGCCTGCACGAGGTTGGGCAGAGAGAACTTGATCATGATGGGGGGACCGCACATCAGTGCGCAGGTGTTGACGGGATTAAGACCCACCTCGGCAATGTAGTTGGGTACGAAGCCGACGTGACCGTCCCAGTTCTCCTGCTCGCGGTCGATGGTCAGATGCACGTGGAAGTCGGGGGTGTTCATCCACTCGGAAACGATCTCATCGTAGTAAACGAGGTCTTCCTTGGAGCGGGAGCCGTAGATGATGTCCACGCGACCGTACTTGTCGCGGTTGTCGCGCACATAGTTGATAACGGAGCGCAGAGGCGCCAAACCGATACCGCCTGCCACGAACACAAGGTTCTTGCCTGCAAGCTCGTCATCCACGGGGAAGTGACGGCCGTAGGGACCGCGCACGGTGATCATCTGACCCTCTTCCATCGCGTGGAGCCATTCCGTGAGGCACCCGCACTTCTTCACGCTGAATTCCATGAATTCCTTGTTTGTGGGGGAGGAGGTGATCGAGATCATTGCCTCGCTGATGCCGGGAACGGAGAGCATGGCGCACTGACCGGGAAGGTGCTCGAAGAGCTTACCGCCCTCGGGAGCTTCCACACGGAAGGTCTTGACGTCGGGAGTCTGATCCGTGATTTTGGTGACAATGCCTGCGTAGGGGATCAAGGTTTCATTCATCACTTGTTACCTCCCTTTGCCAGAACTTTCATTACTTTTACAATGTTCATCGAGATCGGGCACTTGGCAAGGCATCTGCCACAACCAACGCAACCGAAGATGCCATCGTTGTTATCGGGGAAATACACCAGCTTGTGCATGAAGCGCTGACGGAAGCGCTCCAGCTGCGACACACGGGAGTTGCCGTGCGCCATCTTGGTGAAATCGGAGTACATGCAGCTGTCCCAGCAGCGGAAGCGCTGAATGCCGTGACCCGTGTCGAAGTCGCGGACGTCGTAGCACTGGCAGGTGGGGCAGTGGAAGGTACAGGTACCGCAGCCAAGGCAGCTCTCGGAAAGAGTAGCCCACTCGGGACGGTCGAAGAACTCCTTGGTAAGTCCCTTGCCAAGACCTTCGGTCGTAAGAGAGGCGAGAGGGAGCTTGCCGAGAATGGTGCGGATCTTTGCCTTTGCCTCGTCAGCCGCATTGTCGGCTGCATCGGTCACAAGATCGGCAACCTTTGCTACAAGTGCCTCACCCTTTTCGGTGTTGGCGCGAAGGGCATAGCCGCCCTCGACTTCCCACACGGTTACGTCGCCCTTGGGATCTGCGGCATCAATGCCGAAGGTCCCACAGAAGCAGGTATCGGTGGGCTTGCCGCACGCCATCGTCACAACGGTGCCGTGCTCGCGGCGGTTCTTGTAGTAGCTGTCAACGGGATCGACCAGATACACGCGATCGAGAATGTCGAAGGATGCGGCATCGCAGGCGCGCACGCCGAACAGCACGAAGTCCTCGCACTCCTCACGGGTGTCGATGACCTCGATCTTCTTGCCCTCCATCTTGAACGCCATCAGGTTTTCGGTCTGGGGGAAGAAGAAGTCCTTGGCGGAACGGGTGGTGTTCAGCTTCTTGGAAAGCTCCACACCCTCGCCCCACTTCTTGAACTCGGAGCCGGCGGCGGTGTCAACGGGAAGGTACACAGCGGCATTTGCCGAAAGAGCGGCAAAGAATGCCTGAAGCTTGTCAGCAGAAAGCATTTTCATCAGTGCGCACCTCCTTGTCCTGCCTCGCGGTCATTTTTGGTATAGGTGCCAAGCGGAGGCTTGGCGCTCGGATCCTCGCCTGCCTGATAGGTGCTGTAGAACTCGTTGATGTCCTTGATGAACTTGCGGTTCAAGAGGTGCAACGGAATGTTTTGGGGGCACACACGGGAGCATTCGCCACAGTCGGTGCAGCGACCTGCCACGTGGAAGGCGCGAATGATGTGGAACATATTCTCCTCAAAGGAGGTAGCGGCTGCCTTCTGGGACACACCGGAATTGGGGTTGTCGAACACGCACTGCTCGCAGGTGCAGGCAGGGCAGACGTTACGGCAGGCGTTGCAACGAATGCAACGGGAAAGCTCGCCACGCCAGAACGCAAAGCGCTCGTCGGGGGTCATTGCCTCCAGCTTTTCTACCATATCAAAGCGTCCGCAATCCTCAATCACCTCGCCGTCCTCGCCGATCAGCTCGTCAAAGGCAACGTGCTTCTTGCTCTTGCAGGAAAGGCAACGCTCGGCGGTCGCGTCAGCGGCCTTTACGGTCTCGGTGCCGTAGATGGTCTCAACGATATACTCGCCGTCCACCTTGCGAATACCGGTGATGCCGGAGATACCCATAGCGCGGAGCTTTTCCACGTCAGCTTTGCCGTAGCACTCGATGCCGATCACGTAAACGTTCTCACGAATGATGCGGTGCTCAGCGACCAGCTGGTTGAAGCTGTAGGTGTCGCAGGGCTTGAGGAACACGAGGATCTTACCCTCCTTGCGGCTCTCCTTGACCAGATACTTGGAAAGGTTAGCGGCGCAGAAGTCGTTATAAAGGAAGCCGTTCTGCAGCTCCTCTGCCGTATTGAACACGGCGGGAGTGACGTCATAGACGAATTCGCCTGCGGTCCAGCCAAGCACGCGGTTTACGGTGCCGTTGGCAAGAAGCTCAAGCGCTCTTTTTTCCATTACTGCTTGCATCTCAGATCCTCCAATCTCTTGTTTTCACCGAGAGCTGCCACAGCGGCGGTGAACTCGGTC
Organism: Eubacteriales bacterium; assembly: GCA_045643765.1. Classification (GTDB taxonomy): domain Bacteria; phylum Bacillota; class Clostridia; order Oscillospirales; family CAG-272; genus Firm-07. The sequence continues at coordinate 3,099 of JAZRFS010000110.1, read as the reverse complement.
ATGGTCTTGGAGAACTTCGCGCCCTCAGCGGCGGAGATCCATTCCAGACGGATGCGCTCCTTCTCAACGCCGAGATACTCAAGCATAGAGAAGAGCAACGCCATACGGCGGCGGGTGAAGTAGTTGCCGCTGGTGTAGTGGCAGTCACCGGGGTGACAGCCCGCGATGATGACACCGTCGGCGCCGCGCTGGAACGCGCGGAGAATGAACATCGGGTTCACACGGCAGGAGCAGGGAACGCGGATGACCTTCACGTCTGCGGGGTATGCAAGACGGGCAGAGCCGGCGCCGTCAGCACCTGCGTAGGAGCACCAGTTGCAGCAGAAGGCAACGATTTTAGGCTTGTATTCATTTACTTGCATATTGCGTCAACCTCCGCCATGATTTGTTTGTTAGAGAAGCCCTTAAGGTCCATAGCACCGGAGGGGCAAGCCACGGTACAAGCACCGCAACCCTGGCAAACTGCAGGATTGACGGAAGCTACGCGGCGGATAAGCGTGGTGCGGTTCGGACCGCGGAATTCCTTATCCTGATAGCTGATCGCACCGTAGGGGCAGACCTTTTCACACGAGGAGCAGCCGTTACACAGCATCTCGTCGGAGTGCGCGACGCACGGGTTGCAAAGCAGCTTATCCTTGGCAAGCACGCCGATGACCTTAGCGGCACATGCAGATGCCTGAGAAACGGTTTCGGGAATATCCTTGGGACCCTGGCAAACGCCCGAGAGGAAGATGCCCGCGGTGGGGCTTTCTACGGGACGAAGCTTGGGGTGTGCCTCGGTGAAGAAATCGTTGGTGTCCATGCTGGCGGTCAGCATCGTGGCGATCGAGCGTGCGCTCTTATCGGGCTCGATGGCGGTTGCCAGAACCACAAGGTCTGCATCGATGTGCATCTGCTCGCCTGCAAGCAGGTCGCTTGCCTGTACGCGCAGCTGCTTGCCGTTCTGCGTGACCTTACCAACCATACCTTTAATATAATGTACGCCGTACTGCTCAACTGCGCGACGGTAGAACTCGTCAAAGTTCTTGCCGGGGGTACGTACGTCGATGTAGAATACGTAAACCTCGGTGTCCGGATACTTCTCGCGGATCAGCATCGCGTGCTTTGCGGTGTACATGCAGCAGATCTTGGAGCAGTACTGCTTGCCGCGCTCCTCCTCGCAACGCGATCCCACACACTGAACGAAGACGATCTTGTGGGGGTGCTCGTTATCGGAGGGACGAAGCAGAGTGCCGTTCGTCGGACCTGCAGCGTTCATCAGTCTCTCCAGCTCAAGGGAGGTGACGACGTCCGGGTAGGTCGCGTAGCCGTACTCGTTGTACGCCTTCGCGTCAATGGGATTGAAGCCGGTAGCGGCGACGATGGCGCCGTACTCGCGCTCGATGATCTGATCCTGCTGCTTGTAATCGATCGCGCCCGCGCCACAGATCTTGGAGCAAACGCCGCACTTGCCGGTTTTCAGCATCGTGCAGTAGTTGGGATCGATGGTAGCAACCTTCGGCACTGCCTGTGCGAAGGGGATGTAGATGGCGCGACGGTTGTCAAGGCCCATGTTGAATTCGTTGGGAACCTTCTTCTGGGGGCACTTCTCGGTGCAAAGGCCACAGCCCGTGCACTTGTTCTCGTCAACGAAGCGTGCCTTGCGGCGGATCTTCGCGCGGAAGTTGCCCACGTAGCCCTGCACAGCCTCCACCTCGCTGAACGCGTAGATGTTGATCTTCTCGTGCTGAGCGGCGTCCACCATCTTGGGGGTGAGGATACAAGCGGCACAGTCCAGCGTGGGGAAGGTCTTATCCAGCTGAGCCATCTTGCCGCCGATGGTGGGGGACTTTTCTACGATGTCTACCTCAAAGCCTGCCTCTGCGATGTCCAGAGCGGTCTGGATGCCGGCGATACCGCCGCCGATCACGAGCGCGCGCTTGGTCACGGGGGACTCGCCTGCCTGCAAGGGCTGATTGAGATGTACCTTTGCGATGGCGGCACGGCCGAGGATGATCGCCTTTTCGGTGGCTTCCTTCATATCCTTATGGATCCAGGAAACGTGCTCGCGGATGTTGGCGATCTCCACCATATAGGGGTTCACGCCCTCCAGCTCTGCTGCCTTGCGGAAGGTTGCCTCGTGCATACGGGGCGAGCAGGAGCAGACGACTACGCCGGTGAGCTTATGGTCGCGGATCGCGCCGCGCATCAGCTGCTGACCGGACTCAGAGCACATGTACTGGTAATCGGTGGAAAACACCACGCCAGCTTCACGACCGAGTGCTTCTGCCACGGCCTTTACGTCAACGGTGCCTGCAATGTTGGTACCGCAATGACAGACAAATACGCCTATTCTTTGCATTGTGCTTTCCCTCCTTACTTACTGTATTTTCTGAATGCGCTGGCGAAGAGCTGCTGCGGCATATCCTCTTCCAGCATAGCGGGGATCTGTTCGGGCTTGAAGTGGTTCTGTCCCTGCTTGCGGACGACGGCAACGCGAACGGCCTCGATCACCTTGGCGGGCTCGACACCGCGGGGGCAGCGATCCACGCAAGCAAAGCAGGAAAGGCACTTGAAGATCGAGGGGCTGGCAGCCAGCTTTTCGATCTCACCCTTTTCTACCATGTAGACGAACTGGTGGGGATGGTACTCCATCTCCTCAAAGGCAGGACAGGTTGCAGTGCACTTACCGCAGCGCATACACTTGCGCACGTTCACGCCGGCAGAGTGCAAAACCTGCTCGGCAGCGTTATTGCTATGGCTCATAACCCTCCTCCTTTCACTTCACGCCGAGTGCTTCGGCAAGCAGCTCGGTGAAGTATACGACAGGCAGCTCAGAGCCGCCGTTCTTAGCGAGATTGTAAAGGCACAGGGGGCAAGCGGTGATCACGGTGTCGGCGCCATTCTGGGCGGCATCCTCCATCACGATGTTGCTGCGCTTGCTTGCCTGCTTGCGATCCTCGGCTGCGATGTAACCGCCGCAGCACTCGTTGCGCATACCCCAGATCACGGGCTCGGCGCCGATGGCGCGAATGAAGTCCTCAAGGATCGTGGGATTTTCGGGATCGTCAAACTGCATCACCTTGCCGGGGCGGAGCAGAAGGCAGCCGTAGTAAGCGG
>JAZRFS010000109.1:0-3413 GCA_045643765.1 Eubacteriales bacterium | reverse complement strand
TGATGGTCACGCAACAGCTCTAAGTCCACGCGCGGCTTGCTATAAAAGCCCTCGGTAAAGGCACGGGAAACAAGGTGAATAAGATTGCGATAACCCGTTTCGTTTTCGCAAAGAAGCACCAGATGATGCGGATGCGCGTCGCCGCTTCCCTTTTCAAATCGGGTACGCGGCGCCACGTAAACCTCACATCCGATGATCGGCTTTATCCCTTCGCGCTTGCAAGCGCGGTAGAATTCCACCGCCCCGTACATCACGCCGTGATCTGTAAGTGCCACTGCCGTATGACCGCACTCCTTGGCGCGCTTGGGGATCTCGCTTGTCCGGCAGGCGCCGTCCAGCAGGCTGTATTCGCTATGCAAATGTAAATGGACGAAATCCGACATTTTGCTTCCTTTCCCCGCCTTTACTCGGCGGAATTTTCCTGTTCCTTCGCCGCAACCGCAGCACCCGCTGCCAGAATTTTTTGCAAACGGTGATTGAGCCCCGACTTGGTGATCGGCGGATTATGCAAATAAGCAAGCTCCTTAAGCGTCGCATCGGGGTTCTGAATGCGCAGCTCTGCGGTTTCACGCAATTCCGCAGACAATTCGGACAGTCGATTTGCGCGCATCAGCAATTCAATGCTCTCACGCACACGTGCAGAAGCATCCACAGCGCGCGCAATATTGCTTGTGACGCAGTTGGTAACGCGATTTTCAGCGTTTTTGATCTCGTGCTCGATCTTGGCATTTATCAGAGCGAAAAGCGATTGATTTGCACCCAGCATACTTAGCATATCTTCCATTACGTTGCTGTTTTTGACGTAAATTCCAAGACCGCCGCCCTTAAGCTTACGACATCCGGCGTGCCACCCCATATTTTCAAGCAAATCTGCCATAAAAGCCACTTTTTCCGGGTTGGAAAGGCGAAATTCCACGTGATAGGACTTGGTGGGATCGGTGGCGGAGCCGCAGGAAACAAAAAGCCCGCGCAAAAAATTCGCCGCGCAATGCTCGCATACAAACGCGGGCGGATTGAGATATTCGCTATAAAACTCTGCAGAAGGAAAAAGCAGCGCCGAACCGTTAAGCAATGCAGTACGGTGATACAGCTCGCGGAAAGCCTGCGCACACTCACGGCGCGCCGCCGCTCCGGAAAGAACAAGCACAAGACAGTTTTCCCGCAGCTCGCGCACATCGTATAAAAGTCCTGCGGCATAAGCGCGACGACAGCATTTGCCGCGCGGCGCCCCCTCGATCAATTCTTCCTTCAATAAAAGTGAATAATTCATATTCTGTCCGAAATGATCCTGATCTCACTCGTAAGGATCATTCCCCTTTCCTTTTCTGCTTTTTTCTGTATTTCCTGCATTAATATTTTTACATCTGCGGCGCTGGCGCCGCCGGTATTCACAATGAACGCTGCGTGCTTTTTCGAGACCTCTGCACCGCCCACCTGCATACCTTTACAACCCAGATCATCCAGAAACTTTCCAATAGGCATCTCCTCGCAAGGGCGTTTGAAAACGCATCCCGCGCTTGGCAATTCAATCGGCTGCGTGGCTTTTCTTTGCGCCTTCAGCGCTTGCATTTCGGCAAGCAAGGTTTGCGTGTCGGCACCCTCGCGCAAAGTTAATTCCGCGCACACAAAGAGTATGTTTTTGTCTTTGTATCCGCAATTTCTGTATGATGCGTTCTTTTTAAAATTAAAATCGGTTTTTATTTCACCCGTGTCCAAATGTAGCGTTTTGACGCATTTTACGATCTCTGAGATCTGTTTTCCGTGCGCTCCGGCATTCATCGCCAAAGCTCCACCCAGTGTAGCGGGTATGCCGCAAAATGTCTGCAACCCCTCCAAGCCATGTACAGCGGCAAGCTGACAAAGCCGTGGCAGCATCACGCCGCAACCGACGCGGACAGCGCCCGGCAGAAAACGCAAATGATCCAAAGCCGCTGTGCGGATCAGCGCAAGCGAAAGATAACCGTCCTCAAACAGCACGTTGCTGCCGTTTCCTAAAATCTCAAACGGATAACGCCCCGTACGGCAAAGCGTCAGGGCATCGTACAATTCCCCTTCGCAGCGCGGTTCAATGACAAGCGCCACCGTGCCACCAATACGAAACGTGCACAGCGAGGCGGCGGCAACATCGGTGCGATACGGGATATCCTTTTCCTTTAACCTCTGTGCCAGCACCCTCAAGCGCCCAGCACGAGAGGAATAAGCTCTCCTAACGTGCGAATGACGTGAGTGATAGGAAGATCAGCCGGCGCGGATTTCTCCTTGGGGTTGAACCAACAAGTATCAATTCCCGCATTTACACCACCACGCATATCGGAAGACAGCGAATCGCCCACAACAAGCGCTTTTTGGCGATCAAAGCCCGGGATACGTGCCGCAACGGTATCAAAATAGACCGTGCTCGGCTTTTCCGCGCCGATCTCCTCGGAAATGAAAATCTCGCGAATAAATTCCCGCAAAGGAGAAGGCTCAAAGCGCCCGCGCTGCACCGTGGCAATGCCGTTTGTGATGATATATAACTTGCAGTGCGATGCAAGCACGCGGCAAACATCAAGCGCGCCGGAGATCAAAAAGCCCTTTGTAGAAAGTGCATCAGTATAGCCAACCGCCAGGCGCGACACGTCCACCGCAAGGCTGTAATGACGGCAAAACGCATCGAAGCGCGCGATGCGAAGCTCGTTTTTCGTGATCTCGCCCCGCTCCAGCATTTTCCAGAAGCTATCGTTGATTTCGCTGTATTTGCCAACCATCTCCTCAGTGGGAGCGATCCCCGCTTCGCGCAGCGCATCCAGGAGCGCTTCGCGCTCGGCACGCGGAAAATCAAACAGCGTTTCGTCGGCATCCAAAAGCAAAAAATCGTATTTTGCCACGCACTATCACCTACCTTTCTCTCATTATAACGGATTTTGTGCAAAAATTCAATACAAAATGCCAAGTTTGTTGTTTTTTGTCTTGCATTATATAAAATTTTGTAGTATAATATAGGATGTATATTTTTATTCAGGAGGATGCAGGTATGCCCGAAAAGAAAAAAGAGATCCGCATAGGTCTTGTCGGTTACGGCTTTATGGGAAAAACACATGCGTGGGCGATCGCCAATCTTCCCTTTTTTTTTGAAAACCTCCCCTTTACCGCCAAGGTCACGGGTGTGGTGACGCGCTCTATGGAAAAATCCCGCGCCGTAGCAGACGCGCTTGGTGCCGTCGCATACGAAAGCGAGGATGCGCTGATCGCTTCGGACGTGGATGTGATCGACATCTGCACGCCGAATATCTGCCACGCAGACACCGCGCGCAAGGCTTTGCTTGCAAGCAAGCACCTTTACTGCGAAAAGCCGCTTGCCGACACGCTTGAAAACGCTGCAGAAATGGCAAAGCTTGCCGAAAGATCGGATAAGATCTGTACTGCCGTATTCA
>JAZRFS010000108.1:0-4112 GCA_045643765.1 Eubacteriales bacterium | reverse complement strand
GTATTTACCAATCAGCTCTCGCCCGTGATGATGACGGGCGCGGCATTGGCCTATGCGAAAAAGCACAACAAGAAATGCGTGCTTTACTGTATGGATCTCTGGCCCGCCAGCCTTGCGGCAGGCGGCATCAAGGAGGGCTCCTTCATCTACCGCCATTTCGCCAAGGTGTCCAAAAAGCATTACACGAAGGCTGACAAGATCCTCATCACCTCGCAGATGTTTGCCGACTATTTCAAAGAGCAGTTCGGTATCGAGGGGAAAGAGCGTATCGCCTATATGCCCCAGTATGCCGATGCCCGCTTTGATGCGGTGGCAACGGCTGAGCAGGTGCAAAAGGATACCGTTGATCTTGTGTTCGCCGGCAACGTCGGTGCAGCGCAAAGCATGCCCACCATCGTGCAGGCGGCAAAGCTGCTCGCGGATCATCCCGAGCTGCGCTGGCATATCGTGGGGGACGGCTCCGAGCTGGAGAATACCAAAAAGCTTGCCGAGGAGCTGGGCGTGACGAACGTGGTCTTCCACGGCAGACACCCGATGGAGGAAATGCCGAAATACTACGCAATGGCAGATGCGATGATGGTCACGCTGACGGCGGATCCCATCATTTCACTGACCTTGCCCGCCAAGGTGCAGTCCTATATGGCTGCGGGCAAGCCCGTGCTGGCTGCCGCCAACGGCGAGATCCCCAAGGTGATCGCCGCCGCCGAGTGCGGCTTCTGCGCCGAGGCGGAGAATGCCGAGGCGTTTGCCGAGGCGGTGCGCAAATTCCTTGAAAGCGACAATCGTGCTGCATACGGTGCGCGCGCCCGCGCTTATTACGAAACGCATTTCACGCAGAAAATGTTCCTGGACACGCTGGAGCGTGAACTGGAGCAGCACTGCAAATAATAGAAAACGAAACAAGTTTTTGGAGGTTTATTATGTCCGCATTTTCCGGAGCAACTCTGATGATCACGGGTGGTACCGGCTCGTTCGGTAACACCGTACTCAAGCATTTCCTGACCACCGATATCGGTGAGATCCGCATCTTCTCCCGCGACGAAAAGAAGCAGGACGATATGCGTCACGATCTGCAGGCGCGCTTCCCTGAGTATGCCAACAAGGTGAAGTTCTACATCGGTGACGTGCGCGATGCGCGCTCGATCGCGGATGCGATGCCCGGCGTGGATTACATTTTCCACGCGGCGGCACTCAAGCAGGTGCCCTCCTGCGAATTCTTCCCGATGCAGGCGGTGCAGACCAACGTCATCGGCACCGACAATATGCTGCACGCCGCCATTGACGCGGGCGTGAAGCGCGTGGTCTGCCTTTCTACCGATAAGGCAGCATATCCTATCAACGCGATGGGTATTTCCAAGGCAATGATGGAGCACGTCATTTACGCGAACGCGCGTGTGGCTGCCGAGCGCGGTGGCACAGTCATCTGCTGCTCCCGTTACGGCAACGTGATGTGCTCGCGTGGCAGCGTGATCCCGCTCTTTATCGATCAGATCAAGGCGGGCAATCCCATCACCATTACCAACCCCGAGATGACGCGCTTCCTGATGAACCTGGACGAGGCTGTCAGCCTTGTGCGCTTCGCCTTTGAGCACGCCAACCCCGGAGATCTCTTCATCCAGAAGGCAGATGCTTCTACCATCGGCGATCTTGCCAAGGCAGTGCAGAAGCTGTTCGGCGACACGGGCACCAACGTCATCGGCACGCGCCACGGCGAGAAGCTGTACGAAACGCTGATGACCTGCGAGGAGCGTCTTCGCAGCGAGGATATGGGCAACTATTACCGCGTGGCGGCGGATAACCGCGACCTCAACTACGATAAGTTCTTCGTACAGGGTGCGGTGCAGACGCAGGCGGACGAGGCGTACACCAGCCACAATACCAAGCGCCTTGACGTGGACGGCACGGTGCGCAAGATCCTGACCACCGATTACGTGCAGGCAGCTGCAAAGGAAATGGGCATCGAGGTATGAAAATACTGGTAACCGGCGCAAAGGGCTTCGTAGGGAAGAACCTGGTTGCCAATCTGCGCAATATTATGGACGGTAAGAACAAGACCCGTCCCGCTCTTGTGATTGATGAGATCTTTGAGTACGATATCGACACCGATAAGGCGCTGCTTGACACGTTCTGCGCCCAGGCGGATTTCGTCTTTAATCTGGCGGGTGTCAATCGCCCACAGAACCCCGAGGAGTTTATGCAGGGCAACTTCGGCTTTGGCAGCTTGCTTCTGGATACCCTGAAGAAGCACGGCAACCGCGCGGGCGTGATGCTGTCCTCCTCCTTGCAGGCGACCCTCATCGGTCGTTACGCGGAAGGGGAGTACGGCAAAAGCAAGAAGGCGGGCGAGGAGCTGTTCTTAGCGTATGGCGAGGAAACGGGTGCCCCCGTGTACGTCTACCGCTTCCCGAACCTCTTTGGCAAGTGGTGTCGCCCCAACTATAACAGCGCCGTGGCGACCTTCTGTCACAATACCGCAAACGATCTGCCGATCACGGTCAGCGATCCTGCCATTGCGCTGGAGCTGCTCTATATCGACGATCTGGTAGAGAACATGCTCGACCTGCTTGAGGGCAAGGTGTGCCGCTGCGAGTACGAGGGTCTTGACCCCGTTGCGCGGGAAAACGGACGCTACTGCTACGTGCCCGTGACGCACAAGGTGACTTTGGGCGAGATCGTTTCGCTGCTGGAAGGCTTCCGCGCACAGCCCGGAACGCTTGTTATGCCCGAGATCCCCGCAGGCAGCTTTGCAAAGAAGCTGTATTCCGCCTATCTTTCCTATTTGCCGCGCGAAAAAGCGTCCTTTCCGCTCAAGATGAACGTGGACGCACGCGGCAGCTTTACCGAGCTCCTGAAGACCGAAAAGTGCGGTCAGTTCTCGGTGAACATCTCGCTGCCCGGCATCACGAAGGGGCAGCACTGGCACAATACCAAGTGGGAGTTCTTCATCGTCGTGGCGGGTCACGGTCTGATCCAGCAAAGAAGGATCGGCTCGGACGAGGTGCTGAATTTCGAGGTCAGCGGTGAGAAAATCGAGGCGGTGCATATGCTGCCCGGTTATACGCATAACATTATCAACCTTTCCGACAAGGAAAATCTGGTGACGGTCATGTGGGCGAACGAAAGCTTCGACCCCAACAAACCCGACACCTTCTTCGAGGTAGTAGAATGAATATCAAATTGGACTATTCTGACGTCAAATTCCAGGAAAACGGCAAGCTGAAGCTTCTCATCATCGTGGGCACGCGCCCCGAGATCATCCGCCTTGCCGCTGTCATCAACAAGTGCCGCACCTATTTCGACTGCATTCTGGCGCACACGGGTCAAAATTACGACTACAACCTGAACGGCGTCTTCTTCAAGGATTTGAAGCTGGATGCGCCCGAGGTGTATATGGATGCGGTGGGCGACGACTTGGGCGCCACGGTGGGCAATATCATCAACTGCTCCTATAAGCTGATGAACCAGATCAAGCTCGTCGCGCTGCTCATCCTCGGCGATACCAACTCTTGCCTTTCCGCTATCGCGGCAAAGAGATTGCACATCCCGATCTTCCATATGGAGGCGGGCAACAGATGCAAGGATGAGTGCCTTCCCGAGGAGACCAACCGCCGCATCGTGGACATCATCTCCGATGTCAACCTTGCGTACTCCGAGCACGCGCGCCGCTATCTGCACGAGTGCGGTCTGCCCAAGGAGCGCACCTACGTGACGGGCTCGCCGATGGCGGAGGTGCTGCATAACAACCTTGCTGAGATCGAGGCAAGCGACGTGCATACGCGCTTGGGGCTTGAGAAAGGGAAGTACATTCTGCTTTCCGCCCACCGCGAGGAAAATATCGACACGGAAAAGAATTTCCTCTCGCTCTTTACTGCCATCAACAAGATGGCAGAGAAATACGATATGCCGATCCTGTACTCCTGCCATCCGCGCTCCAAGAAGCGCCTGGAGGCAAGCGGATTTGCGCTGGATCCTCGCGTGATCCGTCAGGAGCCCCTTGGCTTCCACGATTACAACTGCTTGCAGATGAATGCTTTCGCCGTGGTGTCGGACAGCGGCACGCTGCCCGAGGAGAGCAGCTTCTTTACCAGCGTTGGTCATCCGTTCCCGGCTGT
>JAZRFS010000107.1:0-5428 GCA_045643765.1 Eubacteriales bacterium | reverse complement strand
CAAGGTGATGCTGGGCGATCTGAACGCTCCCGCCGCTGTTCCCGCAGCAGCCGCAGCTCCCGTAGCACCCGTGGCTGAGTACGAGGATGTGAAGCTTCCCAATATCCGCAAGATCATTGCAAAGCAGATGTGCGCGTCCCTGAACGGCATGGCACAGCTTACCTTCAACTCCTCCTTCGATGCTACCAAGATCCTCAACCTGCGCAAGTCCCTCAAGGCAGGCGCAGAGAAGATGGGCCTTGCCAACATCACCCTCAACGACATCATTCTGTATGCCGTTTCCCGTGTGATCCTCAAGCACCGCGGTCTTAACGCACATTGCCTTGACGACACGATGCGTTACTTCAACACCGTCAACCTCGGTATCGCCGTTGACACCGAGCGCGGCCTGATGGTTCCCACCGTATTCGGTGCTGAGAAGATGTCCCTCAACGACCTTTCCAAGACCGCTAAGTCCGTCATCACCGAGGCACAGAGCGGTAAGATCAATCCCGACCTTCTCAAGGGTGCGACCTTCACCATCTCCAACCTTGGCTCTCTTGGTATCGAGTCCTTCACGCCCATCGTCAATCCTCCCCAGACCGGTATTCTCGGCATCGACTGCGTGTCCTACCGCGTCAAAGAGGTGAACGGCGAGTTTGTGAACTATCCCGCTATGGGTCTGTCCCTGACTGTCGACCACCGCGTGCTCGACGGTGCAGACGCCGCTCGTTTCCTTAAGGACATCGGCTTTGCACTTGAGAACATCGATCTGCTTCTTGTGAAATAAGGAGGGAACATACGATGTATGATCTTATCATTCTGGGCGGCGGTCCTGCCGGCTACAATGCCGCAGAGCGCGCAGGCCATCATAAGCTCAAGACCCTTGTGATCGAGGAGCGCGCCCTTGGCGGCGTGTGCCTCAACGAGGGCTGCATTCCCACCAAGACGCTTCTTTACTCCGCAAAGATTTTTGACTACGCCAAGCATAGCGCAGACTACGGCGTGACCTTCGGTTCTGCCTCTATCGACCACAACTTCGTGGTGGAGAGAAAGAACAAGGTCGTAAAGCAGCTGGTTTCCGGCGTTGGCGCCAAGCTCAAGAAGGCGGGTGTTGAGGTCGTCAAGGCTACCGCTACCATCAAGGAGCGCAACGCAGAGGGCTTCGTCGTTGTGGCAGAGGGCAAGGAGTACGTCGGCAAGCAGCTTCTCATCTGCACCGGCTCCTCCGCAGCTGTTCCTCCCATCGACGGCCTGAAGGAATCTCTTGCTTCCGGCTACGCGCTCACCAACCGTGAGGTGCTGGATCTCAAGGAGATCCCGAAGGAGATCGTCATCGTCGGCGGCGGCGTTATCGGTCTTGAGATGGCATCCTACTTCAACTCCGTTGGCTCCAAGGTCTACGTAGTGGAGATGATGAACAAGATCGCAGGTCCCGTGGACAGCGAAATTTCCACGATGCTGCAGAAGGATTATGCCGCACGCGGCGTCGAGTTCATTCTCGGTGCCAAGGTGGTTTCCATCAAGGACAAATCTGTTTCCTATGAAAAGGACGGCAAGGTCACGACCATCAAGTCTGACTACGCACTCGTTTCCATCGGCCGCCGTGCAAGAACCGCAGGCCTTGGCTGTGAGAACATCGGTCTTACCCTGGAGCGCGGTGCCATCGTTACCAACGAGTTTGGCAAGACCAACGTGCCCGGTGTCTGGGCAGCAGGTGACGTCAACGGCAAGTCGATGCTCGCGCACACCGCTTACCGCGAGGGTGAGGTCTGCATCAACAACATCCTTGGCAAGAAGGACCGCATTAACTATAACTCCATTCCTTCTGTTATCTACACCAACCCCGAGGTTGCTTGCGTAGGCGAGACCGCCGACACCGTAAAGGCAAAGGGCCTGGACGCTACCGTGCAGACGGTTACGCTCAAGTACAGCGGCCGTTACATCGCTGAGAACGAGCACGGCAACGGCGTGGTGAAGATCATCACCGACAACAAGCATCACAACATCATCGGTGTAACGATGATCGGCAGCTACGCTTCCGAGATCATCTACGGTGCTGCTATGATGGTGGAGACCGAGATGCGTGTGGCTGACGTGCAGAAGCTTGTCTTCCCGCACCCCACGGTCTGCGAGGTCATTCGCGAGGCTATGTTCCTTTGATTTTAAAAAATAAAAATAAAGTATAAATAAAGGAGATCACGACTATGCCCAAGTGTCAATACGTCGATCCCGGCAAAGCATTTGATGCCGGCTACATCCATTTCGAGGATATTCCCGTATGTCAGTACAAGAAGACCCTCGCAGAAGAGAAGAAGCTTTACACCAAGGAAGACTTCATGCGCATCTACCACGATATGGCAATCATTCGCGAGTTCGAGACGATGCTCAACGAGGTCAAGGTAAAGAGCTGCTACAACGGTGTTGAGTACAACAACCCCGGCCCCGCTCACCTTTCCATCGGCCAGGAGGCTTCCGCCGTCGGTGAGGCTTACTGCCTGGATATCAACGACTTTTCCTTCGGCTCCCACCGTTCTCACGGTGAGATCCTTGCAAAGGGTCTTTCCTCTATCTACAAGCTGACCGATGAGGAAGTTTACGACATCATGAAGGAGTTCCTTGGCGGCTCCGTTCTGGCAGTTGTTGAGAAGCAGATGAAGTCCGAGAACATCAAGGACCTTGCCATCAACTTCCTGCTTTACGGTGCTCTTGCTGAGATCTTCGCCCGTAAGACCGGCTTCAACCGCGGTCTTGGTGGCTCGATGCACGCCTTCTTCATTCCTTTCGGCCTGATGCCCAACAACGCGATCGTAGGTGCTTCCGCACCCATCGCACTCGGTGCCGCTCTTTACAAGCGCTCCAACCACAAGCCCGGTATCGTTATCTCTAACTGCGGCGACGGTGCAACCGGTCGCGGTCCCGTGCTTGAGGCTCTCAACTTCGCTTCTATGGACCAGATCACCAAGCTCTGGGGCATGGAGGGCAAGTTCGAGGACGGCGGTATGCCCATCCTCTTCAACGTATTCAACAACCACTACGGCATGGGCGGTCAGACCCGTGGCGAGATCATGGGCTATGATATGGTTGCTCGTCTGGGTGCCGGCTTCAATCCCGAGCAGATGCACGCAGAGCGCGTGAACGGCTACGATCCGCTTGCAGTGATCGACGCTGTTTCCCGCAAGAAGGAGCTGCTGCTTGCAGGCAAGGGTCCCGCACTCTTGGACGTGGTTACCTACCGCGTATCCGGTCACTCTCCCTCCGACTCCTCCACCTACCGTACCGCAGAGGAGATCGAGGCATGGAAGAATGCCGATCCGATCGTTGCGTTCAAGAACAAGCTCGTCAAGGGCAAGATCGCAACCGAGGAAGAGTTCGCAGTGATGCACGAGCAGACCACCGCCCGTATGACCGAGATCATGAAGCTCGCCATCAACGACGAGGTATCTCCCCGTATGGAACTGGACAAGGAGCCCGATGCAAACTCCTCCATCATGTCCTCCAACCAGAAGGTCAAGAGCATGGATCCCGGCCGCGAGGCAGACGTGCTTATGCCCAAGGAAGAGTGCCCCCGTGTTAAGGAGATCAAGGGTAAGGTTCGCACCGCAACCGATGCCAATGGCAAGCCCGTCTCCAAGATGAAGATGTACAACGTGACCGACGGTCTGTTTGAGCCGATCATCGACAAGTTCTACGAGGATCCCACCCTCATCGCTTACGGCGAGGATAACCGTGACTGGGGCGGCGCATTCGGCGTTTACAAGAAGATGACCGAGGCTATTCCTTATCACCGCTTCTTCAACTCTCCCATTTCCGAGTCCGCTATCGTTGGCTCCGCAGTGGGCTACGCTATGTGTGGCGGCCGTGCCATTGTTGAGCTGATGTACGCCGACTTCATCGGCTGTGCAGGCGATGAGATCTTCAATCAGATGGCTAAGTGGCAGGCAATGTCCGCAGGTATCCTGAAGATGCCCATCGTTCTTCGTGTGTCTGATGGCTCCAAGTACGGCGCTCAGCACTCTCAGGACTGGACCGCGCTCTGCGCTCATATCCCCGGCCTGAAGGTCGTATTCCCCTCCACCCCCACCGACGCAAAGGGTCTGATGACCTCTGCGCTTGAGGGCACCGACCCCGTCGTGTTCTTCGAGTCTCAGCGCGTTTACGGCTTCGGCGAGCAGTTCGTGAAGGACGGCGTGCCGGAAGGTCACTTCGAGATCCCCTTCGGCGAGCCCGACGTGAAGCGCGAGGGTAAGGACGTTACCATTCTGACCATCGGCGCAGTGCTTTACCGCGCTATGGACGCAGCCAAGGAGCTGGAAGAGAAGTACGGCATCTCTGCTGAGGTGATCGACTCCCGCAGCGTTGTTCCTTTCAACTACGAGAAGGTTATCGAGTCCGTCAAGAAGACCGGTAAGATCCTGATCGTTGGTGACGCTTGCGAGAGAAACTCTGTGATGAGAGATATGGCCTCCAACATCACCGAGATGTGCTTCGACTACCTCGACGGTCCCGCAGTTGTTGTCGGTTCCCGTAACTGGATCACCCCTGCGTTCGAGCTTGAGAAGAGCTTCTTCCCGCAGCCCAGCTGGATCATCGATGCTCTGCACGAGAAGATCATGCCCATTCCGGGTTACGTTCCCACCACGAACTTTACTGACATTGAGAAGGTAGAGCGCGCTAAGAAGGGTCTTTAATCCCTCGCCTTTGCCTTTAGCGCAGAACAAAAGCACAGGCGTTGAAAAAATCTTGAATTTGTGTAAATAGTCGTGCTTTTAGCCGCCCTCGCGAGCCTTGACGTATGAAAAAATACGCCGGCGGCTCGTGATGGCGGCTTCTGCATCTAAATTCAACGGTGAAAGGAGGATTTGATGAAATTATACGTATTAACAACCACAAATCCGCACTACAACCTTGCGGTGGAGGAGTATCTGTTCCGCCACGAAAAGGACGACGTTTGTATGCTTTGGCAGAACGCGCACACCGTAGTGATCGGTAAAAACCAGAATGCTTTTGCCGAGGTGGATATCGGTGCTTTGCGTCGCGACGGCGTGTATTTGGCGCGCCGTATCACGGGCGGCGGTGCGGTGTACCACGATCTCGGCAACGTCAATTTCAGCTTTGTTTCGGCAAATAGTGCCGAAACGGGGTTAGATTTCGCCAAATTTACCGCACCGATCATAAAAGCACTTGCTTCGCTTGGCGTGCGCGCCGAGCTGTCGGGGCGCAACGATCTGCTTCTTGACGGGCAGAAGTTTTCCGGCAACGCGCAATACAGCGCGGACGGCAGAACGCTGCATCACGGCACGCTTTTGTTTGATGCCGATCTCACGGTCCTGCCGCGCTATCTGCGCCCCGACGAGGAAAAGCTGAAAAGCAAGGGTATCAAATCCGTGCGCTCCCGTGTGACGAATTTGAAGCCGCATTTGCAAAATAGTGCCACAACGGGGGAGTT
>JAZRFS010000106.1:0-2209 GCA_045643765.1 Eubacteriales bacterium | reverse complement strand
GACCGCAGGTGTAGAAGTAGGTGTAATCCTCGGGCAGGGCGTCGGTCACGAAGCCCTTGACACCGTAGGAGCCGTCCGCGGTGGCAACGATCACGTTGGCACCCAGCGCGCGGAATTCCATTTCGTAGAAGATCTCGTCAGCCTTGTTGAAGCCGAGGATCACGGTCACGTCCTTGCCTTCGGGGATCAGCTGGTTTGCCAGCATATACATCGGAGGCACGCCCACGCCGCCGCCAAGCAGCAAGGGCTTGTCGCCGGATACGGTGAGGTCGTAGCCGTTGCCAAGTCCCGTGAGAATGTCCAGCTCCTCTGCGGCGTGCATGTTAGCCAGCTGCTCGGTGCCGGCACCAACCACCTTGTAAACGATGGTCAGCTCGCCGTCCTTGCAATCGCACACCGAGATCGGGCGGCGCAGGAACTTGCCCTCCAGCTTGATATTGACGAACTGCCCGGGCGCGGTGATCGCCGAGGTGTCGCCTACAAGGCGCATGCGGTAGACACTACTCGTCAGCGCCGTATTTTCAATGATTTCAAAAATTGATTGTTTCATAATTGTCCTTTGTGTTGGATGTATGTGAGAATGCGGACTACCCCACCACCGCAAGCGGTCCCCCGCCCCTCACAAGGGGCGGACAAGTGAGTGCGAACATAGCGCGGCGCCATATAAAGAACATATAGCAAGCAATGCGGCTACACAGTCCCTCCCTTGCGAGGGAGGGGGGACCGCATTAGCGGTGGTTCACCTACCGCGCGGTGGGTGGGTAGTAATGTCGCCCTTTTTGCAAACAATGCGGCTGTTGCCTTATCCCTTTTTGTGCGAAATTTTTGAAGGGGTTGTAGGGGAAACTTTTGTAAAAGTTTCCCCTACGCGCTCCCCTTACGCGTCGATGGTGGAGATGGTCAGCGTGGTTTCCTCCAGAACGTCCAGCAGCACGCGGACGGTATCAAGAGCGGTGAAGATGGTAACGTTGTTTTCGGTGGCGACCATACGGATCTCTGCGCCGTCGCTTGCCTGACCCTGCGAGCCGATGTCGCGGGTGTTCAGGACGTAGGCGATATGACCCTGACGGATCGAGTCTGCGATCTCGGTGCTGCCGTCGCTGAGCTTTTGCAGCACGCGGGTGCGGATGCCGTGCTGCTTGAGGAAGTTTGCCGTACCCTCGGTTGCCTCAATGTTGAAGCCGAGGTCGTAGAAGCGGCGGATAAGGGGCAGAGCCTCCTCCTTATCCTTGTCTGCGATGGTGGCAAGCACGGTGCCGTAGTTCTGCAGGTGGGTGCCGCCTGCCTGAAGCGCCTTGTAAAGGGCGCGGTTGAGCTTATCGTCGTAGCCGATCGCCTCGCCTGTGGACTTCATCTCGGGGGAGAGGTACGCGTCAAGACCGCGGAGCTTGTTGAAGGAGAACACGGGAACCTTGACGTACCAGCGCTTCTTTTCCTCGGGGTAGATGTCGAAGATGCCCTGTTCCTTTAAGGACTTGCCGAGAATAACCTCGGTTGCTATATCCGCAAGGCTGTATCCGGTTGCCTTGGAAAGGAAGGGAACGGTACGGGAGGAACGGGGATTTACCTCGATGATGTAAACGTCCTCCTTGTCATCCACGATGAACTGGATGTTGAAAAGACCGACGATGCCGGTGCCAAGACCGAGCTTCTTTGCATACTGCAGAATGATGCCCTTGACCTTGTTGGAAATCGAGAAGGTGGGGTACACAGAGATCGAGTCGCCGGAGTGGACACCGGTGCGCTCAACCAGCTCCATGATGCCGGGGACGAATACGTCGCGACCGTCGCAGATGGCGTCGATCTCAACTTCCTTGCCCTGAATGTACTTGTCAACCAGCACGGGCTTGTCCTCGTCGATCTCAACGGCGGTGCGCAGGTAGTTGCGCAGCTGTGCCTCGTTTGCCACGATCTGCATCGCGCGGCCGCCCAGCACGAAGGAGGGACGAACCAGCACGGGGTAGCCGATCTCGGCGGCTGCCTTGATGCCGTCCTCGATCTTGGTCACGGCGCGACCCTTGGGCTGCGGGATCTTCAGATCGGTCAGCAGCTTTTCAAACGCGTCGCGGTTCTCGGCTCTGTCGATGGCAGCGCAGTCGGTGCCGATGATCTTCACGCCACGGTCGTGCAGGGGCTGGGCCAGGTTGATGGCGGTCTGGCCGCCCAGAGAAGCGATAACACCGTCGGGCTTTTCGAACTCGATGATGTT
>JAZRFS010000105.1:0-4614 GCA_045643765.1 Eubacteriales bacterium | reverse complement strand
CTGAAGAAATCCTACCCTTATGTCAGCTTCATTCTCGGCACCTCGGTGCTGCACCGTCTGCCCGAACGACTTCTGCGTGTGCTCAGCGAGCGCAAGCGCCGCTTTGAGGCGGCAGAGGAGTGCGTGATCGCAGAAGGGATGCCCGTTACCCGCGAGAGCGGCTACCGTGCCTGGGTCAGCATTATGTATGGCTGCAACAATTTCTGCTCCTATTGCATCGTTCCTTACGTGCGCGGACGCGAGCGCAGCCGCGAGCCCGCCGATGTTATCGCCGAGGTCAAGGAGCTTGTGGCAAACGGCTACAAGGACATCACTCTGCTGGGGCAGAACGTCAACTCCTACGGCAAGGATCGTGCAGATGGCTACGATTTCGCAAAATTACTTGCCGACCTGGACAAGATAGAAGGGGATTTCCTTCTGCGCTTCATGACCAGCCACCCGAAGGACGCAAGCCGTGAGCTGATCGACGTGATGGCAAAGGGCAAGCATATCGCGCGCCACTTCCATTTGCCGTTGCAATCGGGCAGTGATGACGTACTGAAGCGTATGAACCGCCGCTATAACCGCGAAAAATATCTGGAAACGCTGGATTATATGCGCGAGAAAATGCCCGACATTGCCGTGACCTCGGATATCATCGTCGGCTTCCCCGGTGAGAGCGATGCGGATTTTGAGGATACGCTTTCGATGCTCGAGCGCGTGCGCTTTGATGCGCTTTTCTCCTTCATCTACTCGCCGCGCAAGGGAACTCCCGCCGCGGAAATGGAGGACCAGATCCCGCGCGAGGTGCAGAATGCGCGCTTTGACCGCCTGCTTGCCATGCAGGAGGGCATTGCACTCTCCCTCAACGAGCCGCTTGTAGGCAAGCGCGTGCGCGTGCTTTGCGACGGCCCCAGCAAGACCGACAAGGGTATGCTTTCCGGCCGCACAAGCGAAAATAAGATCGTCTTTTTCCCCGATGACGGGACACCGACAGGGGAATTTATAGAAATTGAAATTGACCGTGCCGCGCCCTTTGCGCTGTACGGAAAACACATTTGAAAGGAATTTGAAAATCATGGAAAAGAAGACTGTTTTTGAACTGGCTGCAGAGCTCGGCCGCGCCCTTAAGGATGATGCAAGAATTATCGCGCTGGACAAGGCGCGCGAGGCTTTTGAGGCAGACGAGAACGTGAAGGTGCTGATGAGCGAGTACGAGGTACAGCAGAACGCCATTCACGAGGAGGCTATGAAGGAGGATCGCAGCGAGGATGTGCTCAATGCTATCCAGGACCGCATCGAGGCTATCTACAACCAGATCACCGAAAGCGAGAGCTATAAGGTGCTGGAGGCGGCACAGAACGAAGTCAACGCCCTGATGGAGGCAGTGAACAACACCATTACCTTCAATATCACCGGTGAGGAGCCCTCCGCCTGCACCCACGACTGCTCTACCTGCGGCGGCTGCCACTAATTCATTCCACAAGAAAAGGAGTGCTGTGCCATGACGCCAATGATGCAGCAGTATTTTGAGATCAAAAACCAGTACAAGGATTACGTCTTGTTCTATCGCTTGGGCGATTTTTACGAGATGTTCTTTGACGATGCCATCAACGTCTCGCGCGATCTTGAGCTCACCTTGACGGGCAGAGATTGCGGCGAGGCGGAGCGCGCGCCGATGTGCGGCGTGCCCTTTCACAGCGCGGAAACCTATATCCAGCGCCTGATTGAGAAGGGGTACAAGGTTGCTATCTGCGAGCAGATGGAGGATCCCGCCAAGGCAAAGGGACTGGTAAAGCGCGATATTGTGCGCGTGATCACGCCCGGTACGCTCATTGAGCCGGGTATGCTTTCCGAGCAGCGCAATAACTATGTCTGCGCCCTGTGTCTTTCTGACGCGGGCGTAGGACTTTGCTTTGCCGACGTTTCCACAGCAGAGGTGTATGCCACCGTGCTGACGGGGGATAACGTTGAGGCGCGCTTGCAAAGCGAGCTGGGTACGTATCTGCCAAGCGAGGTCGTGACCGACCTGCCTCGCACGGAATTTCCCGCGCTTGCCGAATTTATCACCGATCGTATCGGTGCGATGCTGACCGATGCCCAAGGGCATCGTTTCACTTACGCGGACGCGTGTGCGCGTGCGCAAGCTCAGTTCACCAACCTGCCCGAGGGCTTTGAGCGCGATAGCGCGATGGCAAGCGCCGTGGGCGCACTGGTGGACTATATTGCCGAGATGCAGCGCGGTGACGCCGCATATATCCACGAGCTGACCGTGTATTCCGACGGACAGTATCTGGATATGGATCTGAACACCCGCCGTAATCTGGAGCTTTGCGAAACGATGCGAAGCAAGGAAAAGAAGGGAAGCTTGCTTTGGGTGTTGGACCGCACCCGTACCTCGCCCGGTGCAAGATTACTTCGTGCCTGGATCGAGCATCCCTTGCTGTCCACACAGGAGATCGCGCGCCGTCAGGGCGCTGTCGAGGAGCTTTGCGGCAGCTTTATGCTGCGCGGCGAGCTTGGCGAGGCGCTCTCGCACGTGCTTGACCTGGAGCGCCTCATCACCCGTATCGTGTACGGCTCTGCCAACGCCAAGGATCTGCGCGCCGTTGCCGCCACGGCTTCGGTTCTGCCCGAGGTTCGCCGCTTGCTCAGTACCTGTGAGGACGCCGAGCTTTCCCGTATCTTCACAGAGCTGGACGATCTTGCCGATCTGCGCGAGCTCATTGAGAACGCTATCGCCGAGGAGCCGCCCTTCGTGCTGCGCGAGGGCAAGCTGATCCGCGAGGGGTACAACGCCGACGTGGATTATCTGCGCTCGGTACAATCGGACGGTAAATCCTGGCTTGAGAAGGTTGCCGCCGAGGAGCGCGAAAAAACGGGTATCCGCACCTTGAAGGTTGCGTACAACAAGGTCTTTGGTTACTATATCGAGGTATCCAAGTCCTTCATCGACCAGGTGCCCGAGCATTACATCAGAAAGCAAACGCTTGCAAACGGCGAGCGTTATATCACCGAGGAATTAAAGGATATGGAAGCCACCATCCTCGGTGCCACAGATAAGCTTTACTCGCTGGAATACGAGCTGTTCCAGGAAATCCGCGGTCGTGTGGCTGCGGAAGGGGAGCGCATTCAGCGCGTGGCAAACCGCCTCGCGGAGCTTGACGCTTACCTCTCTCTTGCTGACGTGGCGGCAAAGAACCACTACGTTCGTCCCGAGGTGGACAACAGTGACGTGATCCGGATCCGCGACGGCAGACACCCCGTGGTCGAGCAGTTCGTGAAGGACAGCTATTTCGTCCCCAACGACACGATGCTGGATACGGGTGCCAACCGCACGATGCTGATCACCGGTCCGAATATGGCGGGTAAATCCACCTATATGCGCCAGGTCGCGCTCATCGTGCTGATGGCGCAGATCGGCTCTTTCGTTCCCGCCGCCGAGGCGCGTGTGGGCGTGGTGGATAAGCTGTTCACCCGCGTGGGTGGCTCTGATGATCTGGCCTCCGGTCAATCCACCTTTATGCTGGAGATGAACGAGGTCGCCTATATTCTGCGCAACGCGACGCGCCGCTCGCTTATTATTTACGATGAGGTCGGACGCGGCACCAGTACCTTTGACGGTATGAGCATCGCGCGCGCCATCGTGGAATACACCACGGGGCGCAAGATCGGCGCAAAGACACTGTTTGCAACTCACTACCACGAGCTGACCTCGCTGGAGGAGGAGTTGCCCGGTGTGGTGAACTACAACATTGCCGCCAAGAAGCGCGGGGACGGTATTACATTCCTTCGCAAGATCGTGCGCGGCTCGACCGACGATAGCTACGGCATCGAGGTCGCCAAGCTTGCAGGACTTCCCAATGAGGTTATCAAGCGCGCCAAGGAGGTGCTTGCCTCGGTGGAAAGCACCGCAAAGGCGTTGCAAGCACCCACCGCCAAAAAAGAGGAGAAGCCCGATGACGGCATGATCTCCTTTGAGGATTGCATCAACGAGCAGGTGATCGACGAGCTTCGTGCCGTTGACCTGAACACGCTTTCCCCTTACGAGGCGATGAGCTTTTTGTTCACGCTGAAGAAAAGATTGCAGTAAGGAGCAGCGCTATGAAAAAGCTTTTTGCTTTCCTTCTTGCATGCATTCTTCTGTTATGCTGCGCGATGTGCGCGACGGTGGCGTACTGTTACCGTGATATGCTTTGTGCGATCGGGCACGGCGGAGCAAGCGCGCCCGCAAGCGTGGCATTTTTGTACGCGATCCCGTTTTTGGTGCTGATCGCGGGGCTTACCGCCAGCGCCATCGTATGTTATAAAAAAGCGAAAGGAGAGAATAGATAATGGCAAAAATAAACGTTCTTTCCTTTGCCGTTGCCAACCTGATCGCCGCAGGCGAGGTCGTTGACCGTCCCGCCTCCGTGATCAAGGAGCTGATGGAAAACGCCATCGACGCGGGCGCCAAGCACATCAGCGTGGAAATTCAGCACGGCGGCGTGACTTTTATGCGCGTCGCGCACGACGGTTGTGGCATTGATCCCGAGGATTTGCCCGTGGCGATCCGCCGTCATGCAACCAGTAAAATCAAGGAAGCGGACGATCTGGACGGTATTTTAACGCTCGGCTTTCGCGGCGAGGCGCTTG
>JAZRFS010000104.1:0-1538 GCA_045643765.1 Eubacteriales bacterium | reverse complement strand
GGTGCAGCGAATAGTTGACCAACGCACCCACGGGGGTGTCGCCGTGCTTGAACAGCATCACGCTGACCGTGGGATCGATCTCGGAGAGCATGTGGTCGATCTCCTCGTTTCTCCCGTTGAAGGTGACGCCCGCGCCGCGCTTTAAGAAATAGTCGCGGCAGAAGGAATAGCCGTAAAGCTCGGAGGAACCGAACACGGCGGTGGCGTCGGCAAGGCGCCGGTAGGCAAGCGTGACCGTGTCCGCGACCACGCGATAGCACACGTCGCGGTAAGCGGTGTCGGCATAGCAATTCAGCTCGGGGGAGTCGCAGATCGGCATACCCCAGTGCGTGTGATTGGAGCAAAGGCAAACGCGCTCGGCGGCGATGCCCGTGTACTCGAAAATGCGCGCCGTAACGGCATCGTGCATATCGGCGGGAAGGGCACAGCAGTCAACACAAACGATGGCGCTGACCTCGCCCCCGACCTCGGTCACAATGGCGCGTGCATACAAGCGATCCTGTACCTCGCCGCCGCGCACGTTCTCATAGTGTCCCCACATAAAGCCGCCAAGGGGCGGCGTGAGATCGGCTTCATAAAATGCTACTTTCATATCTTGCCTCCGATTATTTTCCAAGCAGGAAGTTTTTGGCTTGCTCGTACTCCAGAAGTGCCTTTTCTCGCATCGTTTGGGGCTTTTTTTCGTTATAGATGGCACGAAGCATAATATTCTTCGGCGTTTCGTCAGGGTCGATCAGCTCCAATGCTGCCACGTCGTAGCCGTTTGCTTCCAGGAGCTTGAGGCGCAGCGCGTCGGTTGCCGCGTCGCACAGCTTTTGCCGCAGCATCGAGTGCTCGGCGATGAAGGCAAGCGTGGGACAGTTGAGGGTATGGTTGAGCTCGTGATGGCAGCAGGGCGTCGCCAGAATGACACGTGCACCAAAGGTGAGCGCGCGGTCAAGCACCAGGTCGGTGGCGATATCGCAGGCGTGCAGCGAGATCACCAGTTGCGGCTGCTGTTCACTTTCGTATTTGCCCACGTCGCCGCAGATAAATTCAAGTCCGTCAAACGAGAGCGCCTTTGCCACGCTGTTACAGTATTCCACCACGTCGGATTTGAGGTCTACGCCCGTCATCGACACGCGCATCCCAAGAACGTTGGCGAAATAGTGATATACGGCAAAGGAAAGATAGCTTTTGCCGCAGCAAAGATCGCAGATGCGGATCTCTTTTTTCGGCAGGTGGGGCAGAACGTCGCGGATCAGCTCCAGAAAGCGGTTGATCTGGCGGAATTTGGCGCGCTTTTTGTCATACACGCGGCCGTTTTCGTCTGCCACGCCAAGATGGCGCAGAAAGGGCTCCGCGCCCGAGAGGATACGGTTTTTGTCCTTATCGTTGCCCGAGATCTCCACCTTTTCGGCGGGGGCAGCCGTCAGCTTGCGGGAGAGCTTGTCCCCGCCGAGCACCACGGCATTTCCTTTTTTGTTTTGCTTGTATTCCGCATCGCCCGCAGTGGTAAGCAGATTGATCTGCCCGAATTCCACAATGCGCGCGGCAAG
>JAZRFS010000103.1:0-3474 GCA_045643765.1 Eubacteriales bacterium | reverse complement strand
GAGATCCACACCCGTTGGGGGGATATTGGGTGTTTTGTATGATGGGGGGATTACTGAAAAAAACGCACCGTGTTGCCGCGCTCGTCGGTGGCATCGTAGCGCGTTAAGCCGAAGATGCGCTCGGGAATGCGCGCGGCGATGCATTCATCGGGCGTGCCGTCAAAGGCGAGCTTGCACTCGTCAAGCACCAATACGCGGTCGGCAAGCGCAAGCGCGCGGGTGAGGTCGTGCATTACCAGCAGAATATGCTTGCCCTTTTCGCGCTCTTCCCGCAGGATCTCGGTAAGCAGAGCGTGATGCGCGGCGTCCAGATAGGTGGCAGGCTCGTCCAACAGCAGAACGGGGGCGTTTTGCGCGAGCATAAGCCCCAAAAACACGCGCTGGCGCTCGCCGCCCGAAAGGGTGGAAGCGGGGCGGTCGGCAAGGTGTGAAATTTGCAATTTTTCAAGGATTTCTTGCACCGTTTGCCACTCTTTTTCGCTAAGACGGGTGCAAAACGGGGAAAAGCCGAGCGCTACGACCTCGGCACAGGTCAGTGCGGGAGTGGGCAAGCGCTGGGGCAGAAGCGCGAGGAGCTTGGCACGCTCACGGGTGGGAATTTCGGCGATGCTTTTGCCGTTCAGGAGAATTTCACCCGTATAGGGTACCTCACCGAGTGCTGTGTGCAAAAGCGAGCTTTTGCCCGCGCCGTTGCGGCCGAGCAACACCGTGATGCCCGCGGTGAGCGCGAAGCTCACGTTTGCAAGGATCGGTTCTGCGCCGCGATATTGTACGGAAAGATTTTTAAATTCAAGCATGGCGGCGCCTCCCGAAAAGCAGGGTTAGGAAGAAGGGGACACCGAGCAGCGCCGTGAAGATGCCCACGGGGATCTCGGTGGGGGCAAACAGCACGCGTCCCACAAGGTCGGCAAGAAGCAAAAGGATCGCACCGCCCACGGGGGCGAGCCGGAGCTGTGTGCGCGTATCCTCGCGCGCAAGACGACGCGCGATGTGGGGCACGATCAGCCCTACGAAGCCGAGCAAGCCCGCGAAGCTGACCGCCGCCGCGGCAGATGCCGCTGCCAAGAGAAGCGCCGCAAGGCGCACAGCTCTCACGCGCACGCCAAGCGAGGCGGCAAGCGTGTCGCCAAGACAGAACAGGTGTAATTTTCCGGAAAGCGCCATCGCCAAGACAAGGCACAGCGCGATGATCGGCATCGGGAAATACAGATCGCGCATCGCAAGTCCGCGCAAGCCGCCGATGGAAAAATCGGTATAAACGGCAAGCACGTCCGCGTCAAGCAGTGACAAAAAGGAGATGCCTGCACCGAACAGCGCGGAGAACGCCACGCCGCAAAGCACCACGGCACCCTTGCCAAGCGAGAGGCGCGAGCAGATGCCGAGAATGAGAAGCGCGGTGAGCGTTGCACCGAAAAATGCGGCAAAGGGCAGAGCCGCAAAGGAAGTGGGGGAGACCGAGAGCATGAGGATCACGAAAAATCCGGCGCCTGCGTTGATGCCGAGCAGATGGGGGGCGGCGAGGGGATTGTCGGTGACGCGTTGTAAAAGCGTTCCCGAAAGCGCAAGCCCTGCCCCGGCAAAGAGGGCACCGAGTGTGCGCGGCAAGCGGATGGCGTACAGGATCAGTGTGGTGTTTTCCCGCCCCGTGCGGCGGAAAAGTCCGCCCCAGAATTCGGCGGTGGAAAGCGCGGTGCTGCCAAGTCGCAGCGAGAGATAAAAGGACAAAAGCAAAAAAGAAAGCGTGATGGAAAAGAGGACGGCTTGCCGTTTTTTGCTCATTTCGATCACGCTCCTTTTTTAGTCAGACAAATATGCGTAGGCACTTGCCCAGTTGGCATTGGGTTTATAATGGAAATTTTCTTTGGGTAAAAAGGTATAGTTGCCGTTTTGCACAGCAGTGAGGGCTTGCCACTCGGCACCCTTCAGCATTTCGGTAACGAAGGCAAGCGATGCCTGCTCATCCCCCATCGAGGTGAAATAGATGCGATCGGGGTTTTGTGCGAGGATATACTCCATCGAAAGCCCGTCCGCAAGCAGCGGCGCGCCGTCTGCGATATTGGTGGCGCCAAGCTCCTTCAGCATTGCGGCGGCAAAGTGGTCGGTGCTGGATTTCGGCTTCACCGATCGTGCCGACGTGCCCGCGCGGACAAAGAGAATTTTCACCCCGTCAAGGGGCTTATTTGCGATCAGCGCGTCAATTTGCGTCGCTTGTGCCGTGCCGTGCTGCGCGTAAAGGTCCGCCCTGTCCGTAAGGTCTGTGCAGATCTTGAGCAGCGCGAGATACTCGGCAAAGCATTCCACGCGCATCTCAGCCACGGGAATGCCCGCTGCGCGGCAGAGCGTTGCGGCTTCCACCTGCGCGGGGATATCCGCGGAAAGGATCACAAGGTCGGGGGCTGAGGCGATCAGCACCTCGGTATTGATGCTTTTTCCCGCGCCCGTGTCTACAAGCGTGACATCCTCGCGGCAGATGCCGCGCTCTACACTCTCGCCTACGGTCACGGCGATCTCACCGCCCGCGAGCTGCCAGATCTCGGCAAAGGAGGAAAGCAAAACCGCCACCCGTTCGGGGGCTTTTTGCAAAACGACCTCGTTTCCCGTGCTGTCGGTGAAGCGGTGTCCCGTCGCGGCATCGTCCGTGATATCGGGGGCGCAAGATGCCAGAAGGAGTGCCGCAAGCAACAGGCAAAAAAGCTTACAGAGCCTTTTCAAGAATTTCTTCCTTTCTTTGGGTCAGCTCGTCGGAAAGGATCAGCTCCTCGGCGTTGGCAAAGCCCACGCGAGCCACGGTGTCGGCAAGGCGCTCGCCTGCTGTGCCTTGGTCACGGAAGAACAGAATGACCTTTTCGATCGTGGCAAGTACCTCGTCCTCGGTCTTGAAAAGCTTGGAGAGTGCCGTGCCGCGCGCGGCCTGCTTGCCCCAGCGACCGCCAAGCGTGACGCGGTAGCCGCCGTCGTATTCCAGCGCACCCTTCTTGCAAGCGCGCACGCAACGGCCGCAAGCAAGGCAGTTGTCGGCAAACACGGGCTTGCCGTTCTCGATTTTCAGCGCGTGTACGGGGCAGACCTTTTCGCAAGCACCGCAGCCGGCACAGCTTTCCTCAACAAGCTGAGGGACCCACGCACCGATCACGCCCACGTCGTTAAGGTCGGGCTTGACGCAGTTGTTGGGACAGCCGCCCACGGCGATTTTGAACTTATGGGGCAGTTTTACATCATGGTAGCCCACATAATAGAGGTTGTGGATTTTTTCGGAAAGGCTGTAGGTATCGATGAGACCGAATACGCAGGTAGTACCCTTGCAGGAGACCACAGGCCGCACCTTGGGGCCGGTACCGCCGCTATCCAGGCCATGCTCGTTGAGGTATGCCCGCATGGCATCGATATTCTCATAGGGAACACCCTGGATTTCGATGGTCTGGCGGGTGGTCATGGCCACCTCGCCCTTGCCGAATTTGGCGGCGGCTTCTGCGA
>JAZRFS010000102.1:0-8585 GCA_045643765.1 Eubacteriales bacterium | reverse complement strand
CGCCCCTGCCATTCGGCAGGGGCTTTTGTTATGCTCGGCTCGGGGAGGGCGAGAACCCGAAGGGAGGTCGCTGAAAGCGACCGTTTATTTCAAGCGCTTGCGCTTGAAATGGACGAGCCCCCCAAGCCGCGCCCGCACTTTCGCAAAGCGAAAGTGGCGTGCTCATGTAACGAGGACGACCGCCCTTGTGTGGCAGGCTTTTTTATGCTCAAGCCCCCTTAGGGGCTGCAACGAAGCGCAAGTGCGCTCATTTCTTTTTGAGCAAGATCAAATAGCAGGTGTGGTTGGGCACGTCGATCTCCCACGCGAAGCGCTCGCCGCAGAAGGTGATCTTTTGCGTCAGCGTCAGGCGGTGATCGTCATCCAGCAGATAAAACTCTGCCTGGGTGCGCTCGCCAAGTCCCAAAAGCTCTACGCACACGGGCTTTTTCTCGGTGGCGTCATCCTCGTTGTAGTGTGTCAGCACCACGGCGGCGCGCGTCTCATCCTGCGCGGCGCACACAAAGACGTCGGCGTCATCGGCGGTCGATTGCACCTCGGTCCCCATGCGGTACAGCACGTTGAACATCGGGAAGGGGTAATAGCCCGTCAGGGTGGAATACTCGATCTGCGCCATATTGAACATGCCGTTCCAGTTGGTGGCGGGACGTGCATCATAGTACATCAGCATATCGATCGAGGACTTTTGCGCGGCACACATCGTTGCCAGCGTAAAGGAAGCCCCCTTGCTGCGATTCTGGTGCGCATAGCTGTAACGCAGGGGCGCCGGATCCCAGCTGCGCACGTAATTCCACTCGTTCAGGATGCTTTCCGTGCTTTGGAAGCCGTATTCATCCAGCAGCGCGCGCATTGTCTCGGCGCGCTCGATCACCTTTTCGGGCGTATTCGTGTAAATGTGCCAGGAGAAAAAGTCGAGCGGTGCCTTCAGCTGCGCCAAAAATGCTCTGGCCCAAGTCCGACTGCCCGCGCTTGCGGGGCCGCCGATCTTCAGATGGGGGAAGCATTTTTTCAGGTGCGTGGCGGTGATATGATACAGCTCGAAAAACTGCTCCGGCGTGCCGCCCCAAGTGGGGTGGCTGACCTCGGGCGGCTCCTTGTATCGCAGATCCGGCTCGTTCCAGATCTCCCAATACAGAATATCGCGCTTGTGCCCGTTTGCCCAGCCCTCGGTGCAGTGGCGGATGATATGCTCGCACACGATCGCCCACTTTTGAAAATCCTTGGGCGGAAGCGTGCCGTATTTTTTGATCTCGTGCTCGATGCGGTGGCCAAGGCGGTAAAAGACCTTCGTGCCCGCCGCCTCGATCATATCCAGATAGTGGTCGGTGCAGGCAAAATCGTAGTTGTCGGGATCACAGGGGTCGGCGTCGAAATTCGGGAAGATCGCCGCTACGTCGATCGTATGCTCCAGACCGTAGCTTGCCAGAAAAGAGGAGTCGTGCGTGCGGGCATAGGGGATGCCCGCCATTGCAAATTCATAGATGTTCTCGCCGATCACGTGGCGATCGTGCCGCTCCTCGGTCACGATCCATGCGGGATTGAAGCCGTTCACCTTACCGATGGGGCCGTTGTTGGTGGCGTGCATCGGCTTGATCCTGCCGAGCGCTTTGCTGAAATCTACTTGTATCAATGACATAAGTAAGTCCTCCCGTTCACAGAACTGTTTTCATTATAATCTCGTTCCTATGCTTTGTCAAGGGCGCGCGCTTGACATCTCCCCCTTTTTGTGTTATAATCTATTTGATTTTTGAAAAGAGGTTTTTCTATGGATAAAAAGAAATTGGGCGGCGCGATCTGCTTGCTTTCTGCCGCCGTGGTCTGGGGCTTCGGCTTCGTGGCGCAGGATATGGGCGCCAATTACGTCGACGGCTTTACCTTCCAGGCGTGTCGCACCTTGCTTGCGGCACTGGCGTTGCTTGCACTGTGGCTCGGACGCGATTTTTATATGCGCAAAAAGGGTACGTACGTGCCGATGACGCGCAAGGAAAAGAAGTATCTGCTGATCGGTGGTCTTGTGTGCGGCGCGATCCTTTGTACGGCGACCTGCCTGCAGCAGCTTGCCATCGGCAATAATACCGGCTCCCCCGGCAAAGAGGCGTTCATCACCGCGCTTTATATCGTGATTGTGCCCCTTATCTCTCTTGCCTTTGGCAAAAAAGTGCGCTGGCACGTCTACCTTTGCGTGGGCGCGGCGCTCTTTGGTCTTTGGATGCTGTGTATGAGCGGCTCGGCTCTCACCACGGGTGATATTCAATGCATCTGCTGTGCGCTCGTTTTTGCTTGCCACATCATCGCGGTGGAATTTTTCATTCCGCACGTGGACGGTGTGCGCCTTTCCTGCCTCCAGTTCTTCACCACCTGCGTGGGTGCCACGGTGATGATGTTTATTTTCGAGGAGCCCGCGTGGGAAGGCATCTCGGCGGCATCTCTTGCCATTCTGTACTCGGGCGTGATGTCCGCGGGTGCGGGTTATACGCTGCAGATCCTGGGACAGAAGCACACCCCCGCCACCCTTGCCGCGCTGCTGATGAGCCTGGAATCCGTGTTCGCCGTAGTGGCAAGTGCGATCCTGCTGCCCGAGATCACCGTGTTTACCTGGCGTGAGGTCCTGGGTATGGTGATCATCTTCGCGGCGATCATTTGCTCGCAGTTGAACTTTGATTTCAAGAAAAAAGCCAAAACGATATAAGAAAAAGCCCCGTTACGGGGCTTTTTCTTATATTAATTTTACGTTATAATGCTCCATCCACACGTCCAGCTGATACAGCCACGCCAGCAGCTGCGGGCGACCCATCAGCTGCCCCTGCCAGGTCACGTTTTCACCGTCCAGCAGCATCTGCAAGCGGCGGCGATCGAGATATTCCGAAAGGAAACCGCCCGCGCGGGAAAGGCGCTCGCCAAGCATCCTGCGCACGGCTTCCTCGTAGGCGGGATTGTGCGTTTTGGGATAGGGGCTCTTTTTACGCCAGAGCACGCGGTCGGGGAGTGCCCCCGTCATGGCACGGCGCAAAAGTGCTTTTTCCACCCCGTTCTCGTACTTGATGCGCCACGGGACGTTGAACACATATTCCAGAATGCGGTGATCGGCAAAGGGAACACGCACCTCGACGGCGGCGTTCATGCTCATATGATCCTTGCGGGAGAGCAGATTTGCCATGAAATAGCGCGTGGAAAGCCAGGTCGCCTTGCGTGCCGTTTCCTCCTCGGCGCTCTCGCCGTCAAGCAGCGGACAGTCGGCGGTGCTTTTTCGGCAGATTTCCCGCAAATACTCCAGTCCCCGCGCGCTTTGTACCAAGCTATCGTCAAAAAGCGAGGCGCGCGCGTGCGGATCGTGTGCCCACGGGAAGAAATCGCGGGAAAGCATCTCAGGGCGGTAAAACCACGGGTAGCCGCCGAAGATCTCATCTGAGCACTCGCCCGAAAGTAATACCGTGTGGCGGCTTTTGATTTCCTTGCAGAAATACAAGAGGGAGGAATCAATATCCGCTTGCCCCGGCAGATCGCGTGCGAGCGTCGCGTCATAAAGCCGTTTTGCCACTTCCGCGGTGGGTGCAGTCAGCACCGTGTGCGCGGTGCCAAGCTCGCCGGCAAGCTGCGCGGCGTACTGATCGTCCCCCTGCGGCTGGAAGAGCGTGGGGCGGAAGCTTTCCTTGTTGCCCTCGTATTCAAAGGAGTAGGTGGAAAGCTGCTTGCCCTTGCCGCGCAGCACCTCGGCGGCGACCGCCGTGATGGCAGAGGAATCCAGTCCTCCCGACAGCAGCACCGCCAGCGGCACGTCACTTTCCAACTGGCGCGTGACGGCATCGCGCAGGAGCGTGCGCACCGTGGCGGCGGCTGTTTTCGCATCATCGCGGCACTCACGCGCCTCTAATTTCCAGTACGCCCAGCTTTCAAACCCATCCCGCGTGATGCGCCCCGCGTGAGCGGGTAACAGCTCCTTGATCTGCGCGAACACGCTTTGCCCCGGCAGCGTCACGGGCGTGAGATAAAACAGCTGCCACAGCCCCTCTTGCGTGACCTCGGCAGGGATTTCTCTTTGTGCAAGTAGCCCCTTGACCTCGGAGGCAAAGTGGAATTTAGTGCCGTTACGGGTGTAAAAAAAGGGTTTTACCCCCAAGCGGTCACGCGCCACGAACACCTTTTGCGCGGCGGGGTCGTATACGGCAAACGCAAAGATGCCGTTCAGGTGCTTTGGCGCCTCCTCGCCGAAAAGAATATAGCTCCACAGCACCACCTCGGTGTCGCAATCCGTTACGAGCAGCGCTCCCAAACGGGTAAGCTCGCGCCGCAGCTCGGTGCAGTTATAGATCTCGCCGTTATACACGATGGTGTAGGTCTTGCCGCGATGCGTGGCTTGCATCGGTTGCTTTCCGCGCGCGGGATCCATCACCGCCAGGCGGTTGTGATAAAATCCCACGTGCGACGTGAAAAACTCGCCGTGTGCGTCGGGACCGCGGTGCGCCATTGCCCGCCCCGCCGCACGGATGGCGTGACTATCTATCCCGTGTGGCGTGCAAAAATCCACACAGCCGTTGATCGAACACATATCATCACCTCGCTATATCCTATGAGCAATGCCGCGGTGCGGTGCATAAGATGGCGGTAGGAGGTGGTAGCGGTATGAAGATCGTATTGATGAAATCCCCGAAGGCGCTGGCGCCCTTGTTGCGCAAAATGTTCGGCGTGGAGAAGAAGGGAAAATGAGATATGGGGGATGCCTTTTTGCAAAAGGCATCCCCCACAAATCTTATGTTTTCTTAAAATCCGTGCTTCTTGCAGAAGGTGTTCATATCCACAACGGTATCCGTGTGGCGCGCTTCCTCTGCGGCGTAGCCGATGAGGTGGTTGTATACGGAGATGCCGATCTCAGAGGCACCAAGCTCGATCTCGTTGCCCTCCATAAAGTTATACAGGTCAAAGGAGATGCCCGCATCGCCGCCGCCGTGACCGCCCGCGATCGACTCGCTGGTGGTTTCCTCTACGGGTACGGTGAATTTTCTGCGGTCTGCGAAGGTGCGTACGTTGATCTCCTTGTCAGCGAAGTAGGCGTACAGCTCGCCCTTCGTGCCGTACACGCGCGTATAACGGCCGCCGCGGTTGAAGGCGTTGACGGTGAGGGTTGCGGTAGCGCCGCCCTCAAATTGCATATTCACGACCTGATGGTCAAGCACGTCATTGTCGGAATGGAACACGCAGTTGCCGTAGGAGGTCTTGCGCAGATTTTCGATCACGTCCTCGTCCGTGAAATCCTCTTTGGTGGCGTGAATGCTGCGGAAAAGGTCGCGCCAGACGGGGAAATCGTCGCCCATGTAAATTTTGCGGCAGTTATAGATGCAGTTTTCTCTGTAGGGGCACTCGCCGTCCACACAGCTCTTGGGCGTACCCGCGGGGGCGTTCTTTTCGGTGAAATAAGTCAGATCGCCGAAGGAGGAAACCTTCTTGCAGGGCTTGTCAACCAGCCACTGGATCACGTCCAGGTCGTGGCAGGACTTTGCCAACAGCATAGGAGCGGAGGTCTTGGTGTTGTGCCAGTTGCCGCGCACGTAGCTGTGCGAGAAGTGCACGTCACCGATCGCCTCGGACTGCTCAACGGACATGACCTCGCCGATAATGCCGCTCATCACAAGCGACTTGACCTTTTTATAGAAGGGTGTGTAGCGCAGCACGTGGCAGACAAGCACCTTCACGCCCTTTGCCTTTGCCGCGTTGGCAATATCAATGCATTCCTTTTCCGAGTTGGCAACGGGCTTTTCCAGAAGCAGGTCATAGCCAAGCTCAATGGCCTTCATCGCGGGCTCGTAGTGCATATTGTCCACGGTGGCGATGATGGCAATGTCCGCCATCTTGGGCTTCGAGAGAATATCCTGCCAATCGGCGTAGCACTGGTCCTCGGTAAGACCGAATTCGCGCATATACTTCTTGCGCTTTTCGCTCATCGGATCTGCCATACCGACCAGCTTGTACTTTTCGGGCATCTTCAGCATCTCGGTGGTATAGGTGGTGCCGCGACCGCCGCAGCCGATCGTGATAAAGGAATACTGTTTCATCATAAACCTCCAGCGGTAAGTATGTAGCTTTATTATATCACAAAGCAGGGGGGGAAAGCAAGACAAAAAAACGATGTGTTTTTGGCTTTTACCGACAGGTAACATTTACCCCTGTTACTATAATAACATATACGCAAATGAATTTCCATAGGTAAATGTATATAAAATTTATAAAATCGGATATATTTGCGCGATTCGTGTGCAGCACCGCTTGCTTACAGTTCCTCAAACGCGAGTCTGATGCCCATTGCGCCGATGCGCTCGCACGCGTCTTTTACGCGCGCGGGATTGTATTCCTTTACGCGGTGTCCGTCAAAGCCGACCGAAAGGCGAAGCCCCGATTCGCGCACGGTCGCCTGCTGTTCGGCATCCGCGAAAAAGCGCTTCGTGTATTCGTGCTCGGTGAAGCCGTGGACGCTGTCATAATTGACGTTGATCTCCCAGAAGATGCCTTGCTCTGCCATTCGCTTGCAGTAGCGGAACGGATCCTCACCGAGCTTTTCGATATGCGCGAACAGATCGGTGTGCGCCACCCCTGCGGGGCAGCCGCAGCGCTCGGCAAAGGCGAACAGATCGCCGCCCGTGATCGAGGTGGGATCGTCTATGCTTTCGATCAGGCAGTAATCAAAAAAGGAGACGTCAGCCGTGGCGGGCAGCGGCACGTTGGGAAGATTTTGGTGTGTGGAGACCTCGATCCCCCGCAGGATGCGGATCTGATCCGCATATTTTTCGCGGATCAGGTTGATGTGATCGAAATAGCGCCGCAGAGTGCGCCCGTAATCCTCTCCTGCTTCGGGAAAAAAATTCTTGAACACGTCGCGGCGGGCGTTACCAACGCCGTGATTGTGATCGCAGATGCCAAGCAGATCCACGCCGCCCGCAATTGCCGCCTCTACCACCTGCTCGGGGGCATCCTTGCCGCAAAAGGAATAGTAGGTATGCGAGTGTAAGTCCTGTATCATAAAATCACCTCGTTTTCCTGTTCATTATAACACAGCGCCGATGTTGATGTCAACAAAAAAGGATACGCCAAACAAGGCGTATCCTTTTGCTTTTGTGAGATTTTTGGGGTGCGGGTGTGCAATCCGTCAGTCGCTGCGCAGGGCCTCGACGGGATCCTTCTTCGACGCGATGCGGGAGGGAATGACGCCCGCGATCAGGGTCAGGATCATACTGATGGCAACCAGAATAAATCCGGCGGCAATAGGCAGCACTGCCTTGATATTTTCCATATCCGTCACGGCGCGCAGGATCGCGTTGATCGGGATGCACAAGAGCAGGGTGGTAAGAATACCGATCGCACCGGCGGCAAAGCCGATGATCAGCGTTTCTGCGTTGAATACGCGGGAAATATCGCGCTTGGAAGCACCGATGGCGCGCAGCACACCGATCTCCTTCGTGCGCTCCAGCACAGAGATATAGGTGATGATACCGATCATGATCGAGGAAACGACCAGCGAGATCGACACGAAGGCGATCAGCACGTAGGAGATCGCATCCACGATGATGGTCACGGAGGACATCATCGCACCGACAAGGTCGGTGTAGCTCATTTGATCTGCCTCCTCGACACCGGCATTGTATTCGGTGATAAAGGCCTCGATCTTTTCCTTGGACTCAAAGTCCTTTGCGAAAAAGCTGATGGAGGCAGGCTTGGCGGATTCGGCATCGTCCAAGGTGTTCAGCACGCTCTCCAGGGTGGCGTCGATCTGGGGTGCCATGGAGTACAGCGTTTCCTCCAACTGGATAAAGGCAGGATCGTCGGCGTTCAGCGTGCCGAGCAGCGCCAGGAAGATCTCCTCGTTCACTGTCATGCTCTTGATGCTTTCGCTCAGTTGGGTGTAGATCAGCTGCATCGTTCCCGTGCCTGCCATTTCGATCAGGCCGGGAATGGCGTTGGGCAGCATCGGGGGTGTGGCAGGAATGCCGTTGAAGGCACCCAGGACTACCTTGATGTCAAGAACAGGCAGCAGCTTGACAAAGTTCTGGGGGGTGATGGTAATGCCGCCCGTTCCCATGCTGAGCATGGTGCAAAGGGCCTGCAGATTGTCGGCATTGGCGGGATTGGCGGCGGCCGCCTTCAGCACGGAATCAAAGATGGTGGCGCGGTGCTCCTCGGACAGAAGCATAAACATGCCAAGGAAGGACTCGGTGTCCGTGACCTCGATTCGGTCGGCGAAATCGGGGTTGGTGAGGATCTGCTGCGTCATATAGGTGTAGAACATATCCATCGTAGCAGAATCGATCTTATCCACCAGCTCGTGGATCGTTTCGGGGGTGTAGTGCGTACGCTCGAAGGGCAGACCGGTCAGCACGTTGACCGTGGGGGTTGCCTTTTGCTGATTGATCACTTCACTTGCGGCGTTTTTGGCCAGGATATAATCGGTCAGCTCCTTGGTGTATCCGACGGCGCCCGATACGCTGGTAGCGGCGACGCCGGTCTTGGGACGGATAATGCCGGCGACCTTCAGCTCTACGCCGTGCTCGCTTACAAAGGAGGCACTGTCGAAATCAAAGCCCTCGCGCACATCTCCCCAC
>JAZRFS010000101.1:0-4982 GCA_045643765.1 Eubacteriales bacterium | reverse complement strand
GGAGCAACCTGCACAACCTCTTCCTGTGCGCGCGTGTCTTGCACGAGGGCTGCGGGAGCCGGCGTGTCGGCAATCTCCTTTACGGGGCGCTGGACGGGGGCACGCGAGGGCTTTTTGGGCGCTTTTTCAGCCGCGGGGGCTTGTGCCGCCATTTGCGCGAGCAGCTTGGCTTGCGCCTGCGCGGATTTGCGGGCAATTTCCTCGGAAAGCATACCGTCCGCAAGAGCGGTTTGCAGCATTTCTCTGGTTTTTTTGCTATCCTCAGCCTGCGATTGCACGGCGGTGATCAGCGTGCCGAAGCCGAAAAGGATCAGATTAAGAAAAGGCGACAGAACAGCAAACGCAAAGCAAATGATCGCCGCCTGCATGCCTGCTGCTTCCAGCTCATCGCTGATGCCGGTTTCCATCGAGGCAAGCAGCGAGAGCGTGCCCAGTGCCGCAAAGCCGAGAAAACTGAGAATGGCCAGTACAATGGCGAGGATGCGGATCGTTTTTCCGATATTTTTAAACATAACGGGTCCCCCTTTACGGTGGTGAAATCAATACTCTTATTGTACACGCAAAACGCCGCCGTGTCAAGGGCGCGTGCGATTTTTTTGCCGGCACAATGGAAGAAGTGAGGCAAAAAAGCCCGCTTTTTTGTGAAAATACGCCGTAATCAGGGTAAAAACGAAGAAAAAATGTGAAAAAATCGCCTAAAATAAAAAAAACTCTTGACAAAACACTTGCGCTTCGTATATAATATATGCTGTCACTGTAAAAAGCGTGCATTGTGTCTTTTGGCCGATACGCTTCCGATTCCAACATTAAGGAGGTGCCATTATGCTCAGAACTTACCAACCCAAAAAGCGTCAGAGAAAGAAGGAGCATGGTTTCAGAAAGAGAATGAAGACTGCCGACGGCAGAAACGTTCTGAAGAGAAGACGTGCAAAGGGCAGAAAGAGATTGACCTACTAATCTCGCTGTCACATAGCTGGAAACAATGACCGATGCTCACCAGACCATCGGTCATTTTTCCGCTTCACGAAAAATAAACGGCGTGATGCTTCGTTGCTTCTCGGCTCAGCTCTCGGCGTAGGCAAACTACGCCTTCGGGTGTCGCCTTGCGGTGCGCTTTGCCTCACTTGTTTCTTTTCCGTGAAAACCATTTCCGCGAACAAAAATCCTCGCGGGCGAAAACCGAATTTTCCGCTTTTATTTTTTACGCGCGCGTAAGCGTGCGTATGGGAGCGTATGGGAGCGCGCGTGGGCGAGTAGCTATGTGAAAAAATCGCAAATACCCATCAATCAACGGAAGCTGGTACAGAAGATGAAATTATTTGCCATTAAGGAACATCACCTTTACAACAAGGCGTACACCAAGGGTGAGCGCGCTGTGGGAAAGCTGGTGGCGGTCTACGTGCTGCGTGATTACGCCGCGCGCCGCTTGATGCAGGCAAACCCGCAAAAGCGCTATCTCAACCGCGTGGGACTTTCGGTCGGTAAAAAGATCGGGGGTGCCGTGCAGCGCAACCGCGCCAAGCGACTGATGCGCGAGGCGTACCGTGCTGTCGCAGCCGATGGTATTGCGACGGGGTATCTGGTGGTGCTTGCCGCACGCGAGCAGATCCGCGACAAGAAGATGCAGGACGTGGAAAAAGAGCTGCGCCGCGCCTTTTTGCGTATGGGTCTTCTCAAAAAGGACGAGCTATGAAGCATCTTTGCATCTGGCTGATCCGCTTTTACAGAAAATGCTTATCACCCCTGAAGAGAAAGCCCTGCTGTCGCTTCGTGCCAAGCTGCTCGGCTTACGCGATCGAGGCATTCGAAAAACGCGGCTTTTTCATCGGGATGATCCTTACCGTGTGGCGCATTCTGCGTTGCAACCCCCTTTGTGCGGGCGGGTATGACCCCGTGCCGGAAAAGGGATTGCGGTATAAGGGATCACGCGAGATACCGCTGATGAGCGACGAAGCTTGCTGCGAACATCAAGGCGAGCCTTGCCGGGAAGACGACGGCAAAGGTCATCGGGACGAGCCCGCTGACGAAAGTGAAGCGTCTTACAGGGAAAACGGCGAATATTGATTTCGCAACGGTTTTCCGTCCATCGAAAGGATAAAAATCAATGAAACAAACGAAAGTGATGAAGCGTGTTCTGCTTGTGCTGCTGACACTTGTGCTGTTGGTGGGGTGCCTCTCCTCCTGCGGCAGCAGCGTCAAGCTGGATACCGTGAAAAAGGCGGGTGACGGCAATGGCTGTCAGGTCTACTTCACCCGTATTCTGACGCTGGAGGGTGCCGAAGCGGCACGCGAGGCGTTCGTGGCTGCATCCCGCGGCTACAATGTGCTGGCTGAGGGCTTTGACGATGCCAAGGTCGGCACCGAAAACGACCCCAAGGATCCGAATGCCGAGGTCTATACGACCGCGGACGGTACGGGCTATACTATCAGCATGGACGGTGCAAGAGCCGCCGTTAATCTGCTGAAGCCGAACGCCGATGACAAGAACGTCAGCGATGCCGACGTGGCTGTATTTGATGCCGAGGTGGCAGCAATGACCGCAGCCGACGTGGCGGTAATCGTGGAGATGATGCGCGGCGATACCGCTGTGGATCTTTCCGGCAACAGCTTCCCCGGTGTGATTTTGGAATGGGTTGGCGCGTTCCTGCGTCTGCTTACCAACATCACGGGTGGCTACTACGTCTGGGCACTGTTCTTCTTCGCCATCGTGGTGGAGATTGTGCTGCTGTACTTCGGTATCAAGCAGCAGAAGACCGCGCAAAAGCAGGCTAGTCTGCAGCCCAAGGAAATGGCGATCCGCAAGAAGTACGCGGGCCGCAAGGACCAGAAGTCCATGCAGGCATTGAACCAGGAGCTGATGAACCTGCGCCAGGAGGAAGGCGTGAATATGTTCGGCGGCTGCCTGCCTCTGCTTATTCAGATGCCCATCATTCTTGCGCTGTATAACATCGTGATCAACCCCTTGCGCTACGTGCTTGGTAAGGGCGAGGGTATCGTAAACGCCGTAAACAAGTTTGCCACCACCTCCCGTGCTGCGGGCGGTCTTGGTCTGAGCATTGCCGATGCAAACCGTGGCAGTATTGAGCTGCTTTCTCAGATCGACGATCCGAACAAGCTGGCAGCGATCAGGGACTTCGCCTGGTTCTCCAATGGCGATCAGATCGCAAACGAGCTTTCCGACGTAGCGGGCAATCTGCCCAACTTCAGCATGTTTGGTATCAACACGGGTCTTACGCCCGGCTTCCAGAAGCCCTATCTGCTGCTTCTCATTCCCGTGCTGACCTTTGTGGCATACTTCTTCAGCATGAAGCTGACCCGCAAGCTTTCCTACCAGCCCGCTATGGCACAGGATGCACAGATGGGCTGCTCCAACAACATGATGGACATCATGATGCCCCTGA
Organism: Eubacteriales bacterium; assembly: GCA_045643765.1. Taxonomy (GTDB): domain Bacteria; phylum Bacillota; class Clostridia; order Oscillospirales; family CAG-272; genus Firm-07. Next base: position 1,581 of record JAZRFS010000101.1, on the reverse strand, counting down.
TGAGCGTGTATATTACCTTTATCACGCCCGCCGCCGTGGGTATCTACTGGATCTTCAAGTGCATCATCACCACCATCAAGCAGGTGATCCTGCACAAGGCGATGCCCATGCCCGTGTTTACCGAAGAGGACTATAAGCGCGCTGAGCGCGAGATGAAGGGCAAGCTTCGCCCTGAGGAGCGCGCACCCCTTGCAGGACGCCCCACGGGTGCCAAGAAGTCGCTGCACAGCATCGACGACGAGGACGATCTTCCCGCCCGCCGCCGCGAGCGTGACTTCGGCGAGGAGGAGGACTCGGTTTATGAGCGCCGCGCCAAGGAGACCGCACAAAAGCAGGCACAGGAAACCGCAAAGCGCCTGGAGGCTGCCAAGCTGAAATCCGACCGCAAGAACAACAAAAAGAAGTGAGGAATTGACTGTGAAAAAGCAAATCATCGTTACCGCCAAGACCGTTGACGAGGCCGTAGTGAAGGCTGTAGCCGAGCTGGGTGCTCCCAACGCCGAGGCGATTGTATACACCGTGCTGGAGGAGGGCAAGAAGGGCTTCCTGGGTCTTGGTGCCACCCCCGCAAAGATCGAGGCAAGCTACACGCTTGCAGGTGCAGATCTTGCACTGGATTTCGTCCGCAACCTGGTGAGCGGTATGGGGCTTGATGCCACCGTTGAAATGACCGAGGATGGCGAGAACAAGCTGATCCGCGTGATGGGCGAGAGCGCAGGCGTGCTGATCGGTCACCACGGCGACACCCTGGACTCGCTCCAGTACCTTGCCAACCTTGCCGCTAACAAGAAGGTAGCAGGCGAAAAAAGAGAGTTCTGCCGCATTACCGTGGACGTTGAGAACTACCGCGGCAAGCGCGAGGAGACCCTGCGTGCCCTTGCCCGCAATAAGGCAGAGAAGGTGCTGCGCTACAAGAAGAGCCAGACCCTGGAGCCTATGAACCCCTACGAGCGCCGCATCATCCATTCCGAGGTGCAGAAGATCGCGGGTGTTTCCACCAACTCTATCGGCAGCGAGAACAACCGCCGCGTGGTGCTGTATCTGGAGGATACGGTTGCCAATGCGAGCAATGCCAGCTCCGAGGATTACGAGTTTTGATGAAAAGGGGTAAGGGCATTGCCCTTACCCCTTTTTGTTCGGTCGCGAAAAATAAGCGGTGCGATGCTTCGTTGTTCCTCACAGACAAGCTCGACGTAGGCAAACTACGCCGTCGCCTGCCTGTTCCGGTACGCCTTGCATAACTTGCTTCTTTTCCGCGACGAATGTCACCGGGGGTGCTTCCGTCCGTGATCTTCGCGATTACCACGAAGTGGTATATCGACGTCCTCGCTGTGGCGAGGACAGTGTTCACACTTACTCAAAAAAGCTTTGAAGGATTTTTGAAAGGGGTGTGGGGAGAACTTTTTGTAAAAAGTTCTCCCCACCATACACACGCATATGCAAATTTTCGATACCATCGCCGCGGTGTCTACACCGCGCGGCAAGGGCGGCATCGCCGTGCTGCGCCTGTCGGGCGCGGACGTGCTTTCCGTGCTTCAAAAGGTGTTTCGTCCCTTCAAGGGAGATGGCGAATATCGCCCC
>JAZRFS010000100.1:0-3326 GCA_045643765.1 Eubacteriales bacterium | reverse complement strand
ACAAAGCAACCTTTTCATTGTTTCCTCCTTTATGGCAAGGGTATACACATCTTTCTGACATTATTATAGCACAGTGCGCCACGCTTGACAAGAGAAAAGTGGTTTTTCGCAAACAAAAAGGACGCCGAAGCGTCCTTTTTGTTTGTGATTACTGAATGACGTGTACGTCCATCTGGGGGAAGGGGATCGAGATGTTCTCCGCCTCAAGAGCGGCAAGCACCTGCTCCTTCAGGTCAAAGTTGACCGTCCAGTAGTCGCTGTTCTTAGTCCAGACACGGGTGACGAAATCCAGCGAGCTTGCGCCGTGCTCGGTCAGACGAACCATCGGGGCGGGATCGGCAAGGATCAGCTCGTGCTTGGCGATGACACCAAGAATGATGGACTTGACCTTTTCCACGTCAGAGCCGTATGCCACCGAGAAGGTGAGGTCCACGCGGCGGGTGTCCTTGGTGGAGTAGTTGATGATGTTGGCGGCAGTCACGGTGCTGTTGGGAATGGTGATGACCTTGTTGTCACCGGTTCTGAGCTTGGTGCAGGTGATGTGGATCTTTTCCACAGTGCCTGCATTGCCACCGACATCCACGAAGTTTCCTTCCTCAAAGGGCTTGGTCACGACCAGCATAATGCCGGAGGCGAGGTTGGAGATCACGCCCTGCACGGCAAGGGAGATCGCCAGGGTCAGCACGCTGAAGATAGCCACAAGCGAGGTGGTGTCCACACCCAGCATAGAAAGCAGGATGATGACGTACAGCACCACAAGGGCGGTTTTGATAAGGGAGAGCAGGAAGTTGCCCGCCGTGCCCTTGAGCTTGGAGCGGTTGATCGTTTTACGGATGATCGACATCGCGATCTTCATCACAAGCAGACCGCCGAGCAGTACTGCTGCAAACAGGATAATGGTACGGAAATTGTTGACGGCGAAGCTGTAAAGGCTTGCCCACAGATCCTTGAAAAATTGCATAACTTTACTCCTTTTTTTAAAAAGTTCTTTCAGTCAAAGCTCAAAGAAGATAATAGGGAAGCTTTTGACCGAGGGAGTACTTCAGCACGGCGTCACTTTCCTTGTGTGCCACGACCTTCTCTACGGTTTCGGGGGCGATATTCGTCACCACCGCGGTCTTGGGAGCGGCTTTCTTTGCGGGTGCCTTCTTTGCGGGTGCTGCGGTGGGCTTTGCCACGCGCTTCTGGATGCTGTCTTTACCGAGCGACATACTTCTTGATCTCCTTTGCAAGTTCCATATATTCCTTTGCTGCACGGCTGTTCTTCTTGTATGCCATCACGGGCTTGCTGACGTCCTGCGACCATTCCACCGCGCTGTCCACGCGGATGATGCTGTCAAACAGACGGACGTTTTCAAGAGATGAGAGCGTATCTACCGTTTGCTTGAAATAGTTTTTACGCTCGCACGCCTTGGTAATGGCAATGCCAAGCAGAGAAAGGTCGGGGGAAATGCGTTTTACCTGCTCGTAAAACTCAAACATATTGGCGATGCCGAAAAGCCCCCAGGGGGATGCCTCAACGGGGATCACCAGATAATCCGATGCGCACATGATGTTCATAACCCAGCAACCCAGCGTGGGGGGCGCGTCGATGAGGATGTAATCGTATTTTTCGCTTTCCTTGATCTTGCGAAGCCCCTCGCGCAGGATGTACTCACGCTGCCACTTGGCGAACAGATCAAACTCGATGCTGCTCATCAGCGTGGAGGAGGGAATGATATCCAACCCCTTGTACTCGGTGGAAACGACGAAATCGGTGAGGTCGCGCTGTGCCACGATGCCGCGGTAGAGGTTTTGCTCGCCCTTGGCGTATTCCAGCGAGATCTCGTCGTTGAAAAAGGACAGCGTCAGGTTCATTTGCATGTCGCCGTCGATCAGCAGCACCTTCTTTCCAAGCGTGGAAAGTGCGTAGCCGACGTTGGCGCAGGTGGTGGATTTTCCGCTGCCGCCCTTGTTGTTTGCAAAGCAGATGGTCTTGGTTGCCATACGTCCTCCTATTAATTGAACTTATTGGTTCAGATAATCAATGATGGTGTCCAGCCCCTCGCCGGTGTAGGAGCTGACGTAGAAGATCCTTTTCACACCGCAGTTGCGCAGCCACAGCTCGACCTGCGGCACGTTGCCGCCCTTTTTGTCGATACCCGTGATGATGCCGATGCTGTCGCGGTTGACGTGATAGACGCAGTGCGGGGGAAAGACGCAAAAGGGTTCGTCCGCGCTGATGACAAGACCGATGACGTCCGCCTCGTAGGCGTAAAGCGCGAGCGCGGCGGAAAGGGTATGCACCTCGGTATACTCACCGGGGGTGTCGATGATGGTGTCGGTATAATGAATGTACTGGGTCTTGCAGTAATGGATCTGCTCGCCCTTGAGCGCTTGCGTCAGGGTCGTTTTTCCCGCCGCCACGCGCCCCATCAGGATCAGTTTTTTCATACCGTTAGGGTGCTTATTACGTGCGAGTAACGTCGCAGACCGTGAATTTCAGTACGTTGCGGAAATATTCTGCGATCGCCTGGAAGCTTGCCTCAACCTCGTCCACCGTGCCCGTCAGGATCAGTGTGCCGGAAAATCTGTCCACAAAGCCAAGCTCAGCACCCGATGCCTTCAGGGCGATGTCTGCCGTGATGACCGCCGTTTCCGCAGGGGATACGGTCAGTACGCCGATGGCGGCGCGCTTGTAGTCAAGCGAGGGATCAAGTCCCAGCTTCTGGTACAGAATGGGATCGGGGTTGGCGATGATGTGTGCAAGCGTGATCTGGCGACCGGGCACCAGCTCCTGCACAATTCTCATTTTATCCTTCATATCCATAATATCCATATTCTTATCCTCCTATCTGCACGTGCAGAGTGGGTGCCGCGGCGCGTGCGGCGGCGGCAAGACGCTCCATTTCCTCACCCGTCGGGGGGGTAATGTGCGAAAGCGTGTATTCGCGACCAAGTCCCGCGTACTTATCCTGTCCCAGGCGGTGGTAGGGAAGCAGGTGCAATTCCTTCACGTTCGGCAGCGATGCGGTGAAGCGCGCGATGGCGGCGATCTCCTCTGCGCTGGCGTTAAAGGTGGGCACAGTGGGCACGCGCACGATCATTTCCTTTGCGTTTTCCGCGATGAATTTCGCATTTTCCAAAATTTGCTCGTTCGGCTTACCGCAGAACGCCTCGTGCTTGGCGCTGTCCATGTGCTTGATGTCCATCATCACAAGGTCGATGTGGGGCAGAAGCCGTTCCACGACCTCGCGCGAGGCAAACGCCGTGGTTTCAATGGCGGTGTGATAGCCGTACTCGTGCACGGCGCGCAACAGTGCCTCGGCGAACTCGGGCTGAGCCAT
>JAZRFS010000099.1:0-5279 GCA_045643765.1 Eubacteriales bacterium | reverse complement strand
AGCTTTGACACGCACGCAAAAATCCCCGCGCACTTCGCCGCAACAGACGCCGCCGCCAAGGAAAGCGGCAAGGTTGCTGTGATCTCGGTGGGTTGGGATCCCGGATTGTTCTCCCTGAACCGCTTGTACGCACGCGCCATTCTCCCCGACGGCGCGGATTACACCTTCTGGGGCAAGGGCGTCAGCCAGGGACACTCGGATGCCATCCGCCGTATCGAGGGCGTAGTCGATGCCAGACAGTACACCGTGCCCGTGCCCGCCGCACTGGATGCGGTGCGCAGCGGCTCCTGCCCCGCGCTCACCACGCGTGAAAAGCACACCCGCGAGTGCTACGTGGTCGCGGCAGAGGATGCAGACAAGGCACGCATCGAGCGCGAGATCGTCACCATGCCCAACTATTTTGCCGATTACGACACCACCGTGCACTTCATCACCGCCGAGGAAATGAAGCGCGACCACGCTTCCCTGCCCCACGGCGGCAAGGTGATCCGCACGGGCAAAACGGGGCTTAACGGCGAGACCGATCAGATCATCGAGTACAGCCTGACGCTGGGCTCCAACCCCGAATTCACCTCCTCCGTACTGGTCGCGTACGCACGCGCCGCGTACCGCTTGGCGCAAAAGGGCGAGAACGGCTGCAAGACCGTGCTGGATATCCCGCCCGCCCTGCTTTCCCCCGAGGACGCAGATACGTTGCGCGCTACATTGCTGTAAGAAAAGGAAGAGAAAATGGCTTCTGTGGAAAAACATTACGAATTTAACTTTCACCTGACCTCGCCGCTTGTGAAGGTGTTGCCAGGTGATCATCCTGCAAACTTCCCCGTGTACGAGCGCGCCACGGCTCTTCGCGGTGACCGCGTGTATTTCGGCGCGGTGCTGGATCTGCACGGCACAGAAAAACGTCTGGGACTTCGCTCCGTCCTCTCGGTGGAGGGCGAGCTTGCACCCTTTACCAAAATCTATGCCGTTGACCCCGTTCCCGTGCGTATGCCGCACTATCCCGGTGACTTTGACGACGACTACGTCAGCCACGAGCCCGGGCTTTATCCCGATCTTCTGCGCGAAACGAACGAGATCTATCCCATCCTCGGCGTGGCGCAGCAGCTGTATTTTGAGGTGAACGTACCGAAAAAATTTACCGCAGGCAAGTATCCCCTCACGGTCACGCTTGCCGCCGAAAAATACGTGGAGCCGATGCACGCGACGATCGAAATCGAGGTGCTTGCCGCCACCATCCCTGAGCAGGAAACCACCTGCACGCAATGGATGCATTACGATTGCCTTGCTGATTATTACAACGTGCCCGTGTTCTCGAAGCGCCATTGGGAGATCATTGAAAACTTCGTAAAAATGGCGGTAAAGAACGGCATGACCGCACTGCTCACCCCCATCTTCACCCCTCCGCTTGATACCGTTGTAGGCGGCGAGCGCCTGACGGTGCAGCTGCTGGATATCACCGTAAACAACGGCGAGTATACCTTCGGCTTTGAGAAGCTGAAACGCTTCTGCAAGATGGCAAAGCGCTGCGGCATCAAGGACCTGGAAATGGCGCATCTGTTCACCCAGTGGGGTGCAGAGCACGCCCCCAAGATCATGGCGACCGTGGACGGCGAGTATAAGAAGATCTTTGGCTGGGAAAGCGACGCCACGGGCGGCGAATACACCAAATTCCTGCGCGCGATGCTCCCGCAGCTCAAAGAAAAGCTGGACGAATTCGGCTACCGCGATCATTATTTCTTCCACATTTCGGACGAGCCGAAGGACGTGCATCTTGACAACTACCGCGCCGCGCGCAACAGCGTGATCGACATCATCGGCGACCACCCCGTGCGCGATGCCCTCTCTCACTATGATTTCTACGAGCAGGGTGTGGTTTCTCATCCCGTGCCCGTTGTCAACACCGCCGATATTTTTGTAGAGCAGGGCGTGCCCGATCTTTGGGTGTACTACTGCTGCAGCCCCGCCACCGCGTGCTCGAACCGCTTTATTGCGATGACGGCACACCGCAACCGCGTGATCGGTGCGCAGATGTACCGCGCGGGTGTCGCGGGCTTCTTGCAATGGGGCTTCAACTTCTACTACAACCGCTTCTCCCGCGAAATGATCAATCCGTATCTTGTGAACGACGGCGACTATTTCGGTCCTGCAGGTGATCCGTTCAGCGTGTATCCTGCGCCCGACGGCACGGCGATCTCTTCCCTGCGCGCGGCGCTTTTTGAGCAGGCACTGTTCGATATGCGCGCGATGAAGCTTGCCGAAAAGGTCTGCGGTCGCGAGGCGGTCATCGCCGCTATTGATCGCATGGGCAAGGTGGATTTCCGCCACTATCCCAAGACGCCCGAGTATCTTCTTGAGCTGCGCGAGCAGATCAACAGAATGTGCGTGAAGAAATAAACACACAACGAAAAGAGAGAGGTTTACCTCTCTCTTTTCGCATTCTTGGCACTGCCACACAAAACTTGACATCCCCCCTGCTTTATGCTATACTAAAATTGTAGTTATACTACAATTCATAAAAAGGAGGTATTCCTATGAAAAGATTTTTGTGTCTGCTACTATGCTTCCTTATGCTGTTTTGCTGTGCTTGTAAAAAAGAAAATCCCGCATTAAAAAACGAAGAGCCTGCGTCGAATAACGAGGAGCCTGAGCTTGGCACCTTATACACCTCCGCCGGCAACACCTATAACACCCACGTCAGAATGCGACTTCTCAACGAAAAACTAACTCCCCCCGTGAAGTCGTTGACCATAGAAATACAAAACGATACGGATTATCGCGCAAATCTTCTTGGGAAAATTATAGAATGGGAATGTGAAAAATGGGAAAACGGAGAATGGATCTCACAGCCGGTTGGTGTGACACGTGATGATGCACGCACCGACAGTGTTCTTCCTAAAAGCAAAAAAACTTGGACGATTTCTTATGCCGGAGATTTAAAGGAGGGACTTTATCGCTTGCAACGCATGGTTTATGTAAATCCCATCGGAAATTTACCTGATCCAAACAAAAAAGACTTTGAATGTATGATAGAGGTATATTTCACCATTGCCCCCGGGGCGACGTCTTGAAATCCGTTTGTGGCGAGGAGGTGCTATGATGAAGAAATTTTTGTGTCTGCTACTATGCTTCCTTATGCTGTTTTGCATCGGTTGCAAAAAAGAGGAAGAGCCCAACACAGACGCTAACACCGATTTCAAATCTGAAATGCGCGCAGACAGCTTTTATACCTCTGATGGCACCACCTACAATATCTATGTCGGCATAGAAGTTACCCCGCAGGAAGCAACTGCTCCCATCACCTCGCTGAAAGCCAAAATATACAATAACACGGATTATATCCTTCAATTCAACCTTGATCTGGATGCATTCTACGAATGGGAAAAGTGGGAGGATGGGAAATGGGTCGTTTATAGTCGCCGGGTTGGAACGGATGAAAGTAGCATTGAATTAGATCGCGCTCCACTGTTTCCCGGCCCACACTATATCATGCCCCACAGTGCGCATACCCGTACGGATGACTTCAGCGAACACCCGTTAGAGGCAGGCCTGTACCGTTTGCGCATAGAATATAAGCTGACCAATGAAACGAAGAAGTTTGCGGACGGCTTTCATCGCACGCCCGGCGTGCTGTGTATGGCAGAAGCGTATTTGACTGTTGAACCAACACCTCCCCCCGCGTCATAAAAGCACATTTTTGACCGTCTATAACAAAAACCGCCTTGACGGGTTCCGTCAAGGGGGTTTTTATTTTAGAAATCAAAAAGCTCTGTGCTAAAGTATCTCTCGCCCGTGTCGGGAAGAACGGTCACGACCGTTTTGCCCTTGCCGAGCAGCTTCGCCATACGCAAAGCGGCGGCGACGTTGGTGCCGCTGGAGATGCCGCAAAGAATACCCTCCTCGCGGATGAGGCGGCGGGAGGTGTTGAGTGCCTCCTCGTCGGTCACGATCGCAGTGTCGGAGAAAATCTTCAAATTCAGGTTGTCGGGAATGAGGCCGTCGCCGATGCCCATTTGCAGATGCGTGCCGATGCTACCGCCCGAAAGGATAGCGGCGTTCTCGGGCTCTACCGCCCAGATCAGCATATCGGGGTTTTGCTCCTTGAGCGTTTCACCGATGCCCGTGAGCGTACCGCCCGTACCAACACCCGAGCAAAAGCCGTGAATGGGACCGTTCACCGCAGCAAGGATCTCCTTGGCGGTGGTGCGGCGATGCACCTCGGGGTTATCGGGATTGACGAACTGCTGAGGCACCCACACATTGGGATCCTCTTTTGCCATACCCAGTGCGGTCTGCAGGCAGGTGTCGATGCACTTGCCGATGTCACCGTCGTCGTGGATCAGCACAAGCTCTGCGCCGTATGCCTTGACCCGCTTGCGGCGCTCCTCGCTGACCGAGTCGGGCATAATGATGCGTACCTTGTAGCCGCGCACCGCACCGATAAGTGCAAGACCGATGCCCTGGTTGCCGCTGGTGGGCTCTACGATGATGGTGTTTTTATGGATCGCGCCGCGCTTCTCTGCCTCGCAGATCATATTGTACGCCGTGCGCGTTTTGATCGAGCCGCCGATGTTCACGCCCTCGTACTTGACCAGCACCTCAGCCGAGCCCTCGGGGACGATGCGGTTCAGGCGGATCATCGGCGTGTTGCCGAGCGCCTGTAAAACGTTAGAATATACCAAAACAGACCTCCGTCAAAGGGGATTTCAAAAACTTTATTTATTTTATCACAAAAAGTCAAAAAAAGCAAGAGCTATTGAAAAATAAAGCGCGGCGCACCGCTTATCAGGTTATGCCGTTTTCCCGTTTTTTGCGACCAAAAAGCCAAAAATACCGCATTTACCCCCACAACGGGTGGAAATGCGGTATTTTTTCAGAAATCAAACAAAGAAACAAATGCTTCGTTATCCATACCAAAAACATAGCGATCGGGGACAAATCGGAACGCGTTTTCGCGGATATAGGCAAGCGTGTTGCCGCGAAGCGCACTCTCCAGCTCCTCCACAGGCGCGCTGCCAAAGAAATCACCGCGGATCATCGCATCGCGCACGGTGTCATTGTGCATCGAAAGCGTGATTTCCACACTTCCAAAAGAAAAGCGCTTTTTCTGATGCAGCGTGTACCCTGACACAAGCTCTCTTTCGGGGAAAAGCCACTCGTCCGAGGCATTGCGTGCAAAAAGTGCATCGATCTCCGCATTCTGCGGCACGGGCGGCTCCTCGGGGACATATTCCTCGCGCAAAAAGCGCGCCAAAAGGTCGATAAACTCACCCGTTGTGGCA
>JAZRFS010000098.1:0-1543 GCA_045643765.1 Eubacteriales bacterium | reverse complement strand
CTCGGTGCGGCGCTCGTCGCCAAAGCGTTCCTTGATGGCGAGCATATCCGCCTTGATGATATCGCGGATCTTATTTTCATCGGCAAGAATGCCCTTCAATTCCTCTACCGTGTCGCGAAGACGGGCAAGACGGTCTTCAATCTTCGATCTTTCAAGACCGGAGAGCTTACCGAGCGTCATATCGACGATCGCCTGTGCCTGTGCCTCGGAAAGTCCGAAACGCTCCATAAGCGAGCTACGGGCGGCGGGAATGCTTTCGGATGCCTTGATGATGGCAATGATCTCGTCGATATTGTCAAGGGCGATCTGATAGCCCTCGTAGATATGCATTTCATCAATTGCTTTTTTCAGTTCGTACTGGATCTTTCTCGTCACAACGCCCTCTTGGAAGGTAACGTAGTACGTGAGAATTTCCTTGAGATTCAAAACTCTCGGAACACCGTCAACGATCGCAAGCATATTGACCGCGCAGGTGCTCTGCAGCTCGGTGAGCTTGTACAGCTGATTGAGGATCACGTGACCGTTTGCGTCACGCTTGAAGTCGATAACGATACGCATACCGTCTCTGCCGGTTTCGTCGCGGATATCGGTAATGCCTTCGATTTTCTTTTCCTTAACGCAGTTTGCCATCGATTCGACAAGCAGCTGCTTGTTTACCTGATACGGGATCTCGGTGACAACGATGCGGCGGTTTTCTTCCTCCACCTCAGCGCGTGCGCGAACCGTGATCTTGCCGCGACCGGTGGTGTAGGCATCGTAAATACCGCGCGTGCCGCAGATCATAGCGGCAGTCGGGAAATCGGGGCCCTTGATATAGTCCATCAGCTCGACGATCTCACAGTCGGGATGATCCATCAAATACACCGTGCCGTCAATGACCTCGCCGAGATTGTGGGTGGGAATATTGGTTGCCATACCGACGGCAATACCCACACTGCCGTTAACGAGCAGATTCGGGAAGCGCGACGGGAGCACCTCGGGCTCACGGCGGGTGCTGTCGAAGTTGGGCTGCCACTTGACCACGTCCTTCTCGATGTCCTGGAGCATGGTATCAGCCAGCTTGGACATTCTCGCCTCGGTATAACGGTAAGCGGCGGCGCCGTCGCCGTCGATGTTACCGAAGTTACCCTGGCCCTCGATGAGGGGATGGCGCAGGGAGAAGGGCTGAGCCAGGCGCACCATGGTACCGTAGACCGCAGCATCACCGTGAGGATGATAGCGGCCCAGCACGTTACCGACGGTGGTAGCCGACTTGCGGAAGGGCTTATCGTAGGTGAGGTGGTCCTCATACATAGCGTAGAGGATACGCCGCTGACCGGGCTTCATGCCGTCGCGCACGTCGGGCAGAGCGCGGGAGACGATAACCGACATGGAGTACTCGATGAAGGACTTGCGTACCTCCTTCTCCATGGTGATGTCGCGTATGCTCTGATCGGCAAATTCAAGGTCGTGTTTTTCTTCCATGATTTATCCTTTCGTTGGTTGCGGGGGCTTTGCCCCCGAACCCCCACCCGGGGTGCCTTTTGTAAAAGGCGCCCCGGGA
>JAZRFS010000097.1:0-5626 GCA_045643765.1 Eubacteriales bacterium | reverse complement strand
GCGAGGTGAACAGCAAACTGCTGCGCACCTTCTGAGCATCGGAAAAGGACATACAGAACGCGCGAATGACCTTACCGGAAAAGACAAACACAGAATACCATTCCGTCCAAGTGATAATTCCCACCACGGCGGTGATAAGCGTGAAAAAAATCGGGATCACCTTGTCGCTGCTCCCCTTACTATTACGCTTGAGGTAAGCAAGGTATTTTACGGGACTGACCAGATTGAGCGCCATGCCGGATATTGCCCCAATGAAAAGATAATGCATAGCATTGACAACAGCGTTGCCAAGCTTGAGAAAAAGCAGGCGCCGTTGTGTTTTCATTTGATAGGACAGGATCGCAAGCGCGACCGCGACAAATCCCAGCACCTGCCCTATGATAAAAAAGATTTCCTTTAGTTCCATAAGCTCCTCACCAAAAATTTTCCTCCCTTATTTTAATTCATCTCCCCTAAATTTGTCAACTGCTTTTTTCTTTTTTTTAAATACACGTGCGAAAGTCAAAAGTTAAACTTTTTTGAAAAAGCTTAATTTCAAGAGGAAATAGATAGGTAATTCGCTATAATCGCTTGTAATCGGTTTTTATCACGCGCGTTTGACTTTGTTTGACTTTGACTTTGTTTGACTTTCGCGATATACTAAAGGCACAAAGGTCAAAGAAAGTCAAAGGAGAACGTAACATGTTAGCTGATCAAATTGCCAAAATGATAGAAGAAATGTTGGAACAAAGCGGTGGCTCGCTTGAGCTGCAGCGCAACGAGATGGCGGGGCGCCTTGGCTGTGTGCCCAGCCAGATCAGCTACGTGCTGACCTCGCGCTTCACCCCTGAGCGCGGTTATATTGTAGAGTCCCGCCGCGGCGGCGGCGGTTGCATCCGCATCGTGCGCAAGCAAATGCACCGCGACGAATATCTGATGCACTTCTTTTACGCCATCGGCGGGGCACTTGACGAGCAGGAGGCGCGTGCCTACCTGCAAAATCTGCTTGGAAACGGCATCATCAGCGAACGCGAAGCCAAGCTGATTGCCTCCTCCGTATCCGACGGTGCCCTCTCGGACGTCACCCCCGAGGGCAGACGCATCGTCCGCGCGAATATCTTCAAGCACATCCTACTATCCTTAATGTAAGAGCATCAACAAGGAGGATCGAAACATGAAATGTGAAAAATGCAACGAACGCGAAGCTACCGTTCTTTATAAGCAAACGATCAACGGCGAGACCACCACGGCGCATCTGTGTGCCGAATGTGCGGCAAAGGCGCAGGGCGAAGCCGGATTTTCCGCTCACTTCCCCTTCGGCGGCGATCTGTTCGGCAACCTTTTCGGCATCAGCGCGCCTGTGAAATCCCCTGTCAGCAAGAAATGCGAGGGGTGCGGCGCGACCTCTGCTGACATCCGTCGCGCGGGCAAGGTTTCTTGCGCCAAGTGCTATGACACCTTTGCCGCAGAGCTGGAGCCCACGATCCGCTCGCTGTACGGCAACACCGTTCACGTGGGACGCGCCCCTGCCGAAAAAAGAGCGGCACGCGACAAGCAAAACCGTATGGCACAGCTGAAAAAGGAGCTGCGCGCCGCAATCGAGGCGGAAAAGTTTGAGGACGCCGCCAGACTTCGCGACGAGATCAGATCGCTGGAAAAGGAGGAAAACTAATATGGCTTGGTATCAGGTAAAGGGCAACGAGCAGGACGTGGTATTCTCCTCCCGTATCCGCTTCGCCCGTAATATCGAGGGGTACGCCTTCGGCGACCGTCTGACCGACGAAAAAGCAAAAGAGGTCATCGACCTTGTAGAAAAAGCGCTTGGCAACACCTTCAAGCGCACGAATATGGAGGACCTCTCTCCCCTTGCCGCCGAGGCACTGGTCGAGCAGCACCTTTGCAGCCGCGACTTTGCCGCTCACAAGGGTCCGCACGCGCTCTTCCGCGACGATAACAAGAGCGTCAGCGTGATGTGCTGCGAGGAGGATCATATCCGCCTGCAATGCATTCTGCCGGGGCTTGCCCTCACGGATGCCTACCGCTTCGCTTGTGAGTGCGATGACGCGCTGGACGCGGCACTCCCGATCGCCTTTGATGAAAAGCTCGGATATCTGACGCACTGCCCCACCAATCTCGGCACGGGTCTGCGCGCCTCCGTGATGCTGTTCCTGCCCGCCCTTACGGAAGCGGGTATGATCCCCTCGCTCTCGCATCAGCTCGCAAAGTTGGGGCTTACGTTGCGCGGGCTGTACGGCGAGGGCTCGAAATCCTATGGATTTCTCTATCAGGTGTCCAATCAGGTGACGCTCGGACTTTCCGAGGAGGAAATTTTGCATAAAATGGCAGAAGCCGTGCAAAGTATTATGGATAAGGAGCGCGCGCTGCGCACAAAACCCACGGGCGAGGCTGCGCTGCGCCGCGTCGACCGCATCCATCGCGCCGAGGGCATCGCACGCTACGCCACGATGCTTTCCTCGGAGGAGTTCTTCTCGCTGTTCGCCGACCTCAAGCTCGGCGTAGCACTGGGTGAGATCACCTCGCTCTCGCACGAGGCATTGCACGCTATGCTCATCCACGCCCTGCCCGCTACACTTTCCGTACAGGCAGCAGACGTCCCCAAAAACGGCACAGAGCGCGATATCGCACGTGCCGCATTTCTCAAACAATGCTGGGAGGTACAAAAGAAATGACAAACCGTTTTACGGTCAAAGCACAGAACGTAATCAACAATTCCTTGCGCCTTGCACGTGAGCTGGGGCACACCTACATCGGCTCTGAGCATCTTTTGCTCTCGCTCACCGCCGAAAAGGAAAGCGTTGCCGCCAAGCTGCTCGAAAAGCGCGGCGTCGTATACGACGCCGTGCGCGAGGCGCTTGTTCGCGAGGTTGGCGAGGGCACGCACAGCGACGTAACGCCTGCTGATATGACACCGCGCGTGAAGCGCATCATTCAGCACTCTGCTATGGAGTCGCAGCGCACAGGACAGAGCTATATCGGCACCGAGCATATCCTTGCCGCTCTGCTCCCGGAGGATGACAGCGTGGCTGCCAAGATCCTTGAGGGACTGCACGCCTCGCTCTCTGAGTTGAAGGCGGATCTTGCCGCCTTCTTCGGCGTAAGCAACGAAAAGGGGGAGCCCACCCCCCGTGAGGGCGCTGCGAAGGACAAGAAAAAGAAGGATACCCTTTCGGATGCCCCCACGCTTTCGCAATACGGACGCGACCTCACAGCGCTTGCCAAGGAAGGCAAGATCGACCCCGTGATCGGACGTGACGCAGAGACCGAGCGCGTCATTCAGATCCTTTCCCGCCGCCAGAAGAACAATCCGTGCCTGATCGGCGAGCCTGGTGTAGGCAAAACCGCCGTTGTAGAGGGACTTGCACAAAAGATTGCAGACGGTGCCGTGCCCGAAACGCTGAAGGACAAGCAGATCGTGACCGTGGACGTGGCGGCGATGATCGCCGGCGCAAAATACCGGGGCGAGTTTGAGGAGCGTATGAAAAATGTGATGGAGGAGGTGCGCAATAACCCTAGCATCATCCTCTTTATCGACGAGATCCACACCATTGTGGGTGCGGGCTCTGCCGAGGGTGCGGTGGATGCCGCCAATATCATCAAGCCCGCACTTGCGCGCGGCGAGATGCAGCTGATCGGCGCGACCACCATTGCAGAATACCGCAAGAACATTGAAAAGGATGCTGCGCTGGAGCGTCGTTTCCAGCCCGTAAACGTGGGCGAGCCTACCCAGGAGCAGGCGGTGCAGATCCTATTCGGGCTTCGCGACAAGTACGAAGCACACCACAAGCTTAAGATCACCGACGAAGCGGTGAAAGCCGCCGTTTCTCTCTCGGCGCGTTATATCGCGGACAGATTTCTGCCCGACAAGGCAATCGACCTTGTGGACGAGGCAGCTTCGCGCAAGCGCCTGGCAACGCACACCTCTCCCCCCGACCTCAAAGAGGTCGAGGAAAGGCTGGCAACCCTTGCCCGCGAAAAGGAGGAGGCTGTCGCCGCACAGGACTTTGAGGGTGCGGCGCGCCTTCGCGACGAGGAAAAGACGCTTCACGAGGACTATGAAAAGGCGAAGGCTGATTGGGAAAACAGCGTCAAGGACACCGCTGTGGCGGTGGACGAGGCAGATATTGCTGACGTGGTCACGCAATGGACGGGCATTCCCGTCAATCGTCTTCTTGAAGAAGAAAGCGAACGCCTTCTGCACCTGGAAGCTTTGTTGCAAAAACGCGTGATTGGGCAGGACGAGGCGGTCAGCGCCGTAGCACGTGCTATTCGCCGCGGCAGAATGGGTCTGAAAGACCCCAAGCGTCCCATCGGCTCGTTTATCTTTGCGGGTCCCACGGGTGTGGGCAAGACCGAGCTTTGCAAGTCGCTTGCCGAGCTGCTTTTCGGTGACGCGAACGCGATGATCCGCATCGATATGTCCGAGTATATGGAAAAGCACAGCGTATCCAAGCTGATCGGCTCTCCTCCCGGCTACGTGGGCTTTGAGGAGGGCGGACAGCTGACCGAAAAGATCCGCCGCAAGCCCTACTCCGTGGTGCTGTTCGACGAGATTGAAAAGGCACACCCCGACGTCTTCAACATCCTGTTGCAGGTGCTGGAGGACGGCGTGCTGACCGATTCGCAGGGCAGAAAGGTGGATTTTAAGAATACTGTGCTGATTATGACCTCCAACGTGGGTGCCACGGCGCTGACGGGTCCCATCAAGAGTGCCGTAGGCTTTGCCGCCGAGGCAAAAGCCGAGGAAAATACGCGCCAGGACAAGGTGATGCAAGCGCTGAAGGGCACCTTCCGCCCCGAGTTTCTCAACCGCATTGACGACATCATTGTCTTCAACCGTCTGACAGAGGAAAATATCCGCGCGATCGCCTCCCTGCTCCTTTCCGAGGTGCAAAAGCGCATCGAGGCACTTGATATCGAGGTGGAATTTGATCCTTCTGTCGCCGCGCTTGTCGCGAAAGAGGGCTTCGATCCCGTATACGGTGCGCGTCCGTTGCGCCGCGCCATCGTGCGCCTTGTGGAGGATGCGTTCTCGGGGGCTATGCTGGAGGGCAAATTCCGCGCAGGCGACCTGGTGAAAATTCTTGAAAAGGATGGCACGCTTTCCTTCGAAAAGGGTGAAAAAGCCGTACCGTCCGAGGCATAATTTCAAACTTACTCAAAAGAGCCGAGCAAAATGCCCGGCTCTTTTTTCAGTAGAATTTTACGCGAGCACCGAGCGCCAAAAGCTTTTCCTCCAGATGCTCGTACCCGCGCGAGAGCATACAAGCCCCCGTCAGCTCGCTTTTTCCCTGCGTCGCCAGCATCGCAAGCAACAGCGCCGCGCCGCCGCGCAGATCGGGAGCACGGACACATGCGGCGTGCAAAGCCGCAGGGCGTACGGTAGCGCACTCCCCCGCCACGCTGATATCAGCGCCCAATTTTTGCAAGCCCTGTACATAACGAAAACGCTCACGCCAGATGCGCTCGTGCATCTCCCCCTCGCCCACGGCGCGTCCACCAAGCGCAAAAAGCGCGGTCAGCTGCGGGTGCAGATCGGTAGGAAAACCGGGATACGGGGCGGTTTCTATGCGAATATTGCGATATTTTCCGGGGCAGGACACACTCGCCCAATCGCCCCCTTTTCTCA
>JAZRFS010000096.1:0-21446 GCA_045643765.1 Eubacteriales bacterium | reverse complement strand
GGGGGAAACCTTTGCAAAGGTTTCCCCCAATCGTCTTCTTACTCATAAATTGCTCTCGAACCGCCGATATACTTGGGACGGGTGCGCGCGCAAAGGATATTTGCCTCGCCGATTTTGGAAAGCGAGAGGCGCACGGGCACCGCCACAGCGCGCAGGTGCATGCCGATGAGCGTGCCGCCGATATCGATCCCCGCATGGGCGCGGATGCTTTCCACGGCAACGGGGGCCTCCATCTGTGCCCAAACGGCGGTGGCGAAGGAGCCGCCTGCCTTGGGGGCGGGGCGCACCGCGACCTCGTCAAGACCGTACTTTTCGGCGCACGCGCGTTCAATGATCAGGGCGCGGTTGAGATGCTCGCAGCACTGTGCGGCAAGATAGACGCCGCGCTCGCGTACGGTGGGGAAGAGCCCCGCGAGCAGTGCCTCGGCAACCACGGGGATGGATGCCTTGCCGATGCTGTGCCCTGCGACCTCGGAGGTGGAGCAGCCCACCACCAGAATGTCGCCCGCCTTCAAGCCCGCGGCGTCGAGAAGCTCGCGCGCGGCAAGTGCGGCCTCGTCTTTTACCTTGTTTAAAAAGCTTTGATCGGTGGCAAGCAGCTCAGCCGTGCCATCTGCGTTTTTCTTGATGTTTTCCATTTGTTTTTCCTCACTTATCCCGTGTTTCTATGATGTAAAGACCGCCTTTTCTGACCTCAACCAGAGCACAGTTGCCCACGATCTCGTTGCTGACGGCGTATTGATAGGTCTTTTTTAATTTGGCATTTTCCAAGGGGTACTTGCAACCCTTGACGGTCACGCCCTTCACGACCTCGTCTGCTGCAAGCAGCGAGAGATACTGAAATTTGCCGCGCGGGATGAGCGCGCCGCTGCCTCGCACGAAGCGCACACGGTTTTGCCCGTCCGTCATCAGCGCGTACACCTTTTTTTCGTTCAGGTGCTCCAGAATGGCGAGGTTGGACAGCGTGTGGTCAAGCCGACCCGAAAGCCCCCCGATGATGACAAGGTCGGTCGCGCCGCGGGAGAGTGCCATTTCCACGGCAAGCTGGGTGTCGGTGAGGTCCTTTTCTGCGGGGACCTGGTAAATTTCGGGTCCGTCGGGCAGCTTTTCCTTTCCCAGCGAGTCAAAGTCACCAAGCAGAAGATCGGGACTTGCGCCAAGCGCTTTGGCGTTATGCCAGCCGCTGTCTGCGGCAATGACGAGATCGCCCTCGGCGGGGCGCTCGGTGATGTTGGCGGCGTTGATCGCACCGCCCGTATAAATGAAAGCACGCATTATTTTTTGCTCCATTCGTGTTTGTTTTTGAGCGCGTCGAACATTGCCACGTAGCTTTGGTGGCGGCTTTTCGCGATCTTACCCTCTTTCATTGCCGCAAGGATCGCGCAGCCCTGCTCTTTGGTGTGTGAGCACTTGGTGAAGCGGCACTCGCCGATGTAAGGCTCAAACTCACGCATCGTGCCCACAAGGTCGTCACGCGTGAAGAAATCGAAGCGCACGAAGTCCAGCATACTAAAGCCGGGGGTGTCTGCGATATAGGCGTTTTCCATACCGTCCACGGGGTAAAGCTCCACGCGGCGGGTGGTGTGCTTGCCGCGCGAGATGCGGTGGCTGATCTCACCCGTCTGCAAGCAAAGGGTGGGGAACAAGGCGTTCAAAAGCGTGGATTTACCCACGCCGGACGCGCCCGCGAAGGCGGCGGTCTTGCCCATCATCTCCCGTGCGAGATAGTCACGCAAGGGGGTAACGCCCTCGCCTTCCTTGGCGGAGAGCAGAAAAACAGGGAAGCCCGCAAGCTCGTAGGTGGCTTTGAGGGCGGCGGCATTTTCGGGATCGACGTCGCATTTGCCGATCACCAGGATCGGCTCGATGCCGTTGAACTCCGCGATGGAGATCAGCTTGTCGATGGTTTCGGGAACGGGCGAGGGCTCAGCTGCCGCCACCGTGATAAGTAACAGGTCAAGGTTTGCCATCGGGGGACGAATGAGGGCGTTCTTGCGGGAAAGGATTTCCGCGATGACCGCACCGCCGCCGTCACTGGTCTGGATCAGCTCGCCATGCTCGTCGCGCTGGCAAGCGGTATCGTCAAACAGCACGCGTACGCGGTCGCCCGGCAGGGGCGTGACCCCCTCGTGACGGAAGTTGCCCTTGGCGCGCGCATTGACGCGACGCGCGGAAAGCGGCGTTGTACCCGCGTCCAGTTGAATTTCGAAAAGCCCGCCCACGCCGCGGATCACTTTTCCGTTTTCTTCATATTGCATAAGCGTTCCTTTCTGAATGTCTGAACGTCAGAAGAAAAAAGCGAAGATACTGCCAAGCAGCCCCAGTGCCCATAGCACCGTGACAGCCACGGTGATCAGGATCAGGGTGGCGATCGCGTTGGCAATCACAAGGCGCTTGATGCTACCGCGTTTTTTCTTTTTCTGCGTGTTTTTCTTTTTCACGGCAAACTCCTTTTTGTAAGTTTTTTTGCCGTTATTTTGCCCCGTTTGGGGACTTTTTATGAATTTTTCTTCAGATCCTCGCGGCGCAGCTGTCCGCAGGAGGCGTTGATGTCCGCCCCCAGGCGGCGGCGGACCGTGGCACGGATGCCTTTTCTTTCCAAGGTCGCGGCAAACTGCTTGATCGCCTGCGCGCCCGCGCGTTTGAAGCCGGTTTCCTCAACCTCGTTGACGGGGATCAGATTGACGTGAATGGGCATGGTTTCGGTGCGCGTGCGCAGCGCGCGGTTGAGGAGCACGGCAAGCTTTTCTGCCTGCTCGCGGCTGTCGTTCTTGCCCGAAATCAGCGTGTATTCAAAGGAGATGCGCCGCCCCGTGGTCTTGTAATAGCGCAGGCAAGCCGCGAGCAGCTCGGCGATGGGGTAGGCGCGGTTGACGGGCATGATGCCGTCGCGCGTTTCGTCGTCTGCGGCGTGCAGCGAGATCGAAAGCGTGATCGGGAGCTTGTAGGTGGCAAGCTTGTCGATGCCCGGCACAAGTCCGCAGGTGGAAAGCGAGATGTGGCGGTAGCCGATGTTCACGCCACCCTCGGCATTGACAAGATGCAGGAAGCGGATGACGTTGTCAAAGTTATCCAAGGGCTCACCGATGCCCATCATCACGATGCCGTCGATGCGCTCGCCGCTGTCCTTTGCCGCTGCGATCACCTGTCCGAGCAGCTCGGCAGGGGTGAGGTTGCGCACCTTGCCGCCGATGGTGGAGGCGCAGAATTTGCACCCCATCGCGCAGCCCACCTGACTGGAGATGCAGATGGTGGTGCCGTGGTCGTAGTGCATCACCACGCTTTCCACAGCATGTCCGTCGGAAAGCTCAAACAGATACTTGACAGTGCCGTCGATGGCGGACACCAGCTTGCGCTTGACCTTGGGCAAGTAGTAGGTCGCGACCTCTGCCAATTTGGCGCGCGTGACCTTGCCGATATTCGTCATTTCCTCGGGGGAAAGACCTTTGTGTAACCCTTGGAAGATCTGCCCCGCGCGATAGCGCGGCTCACCGATGGAAAGAAGCAGCTCTTCCAGCTCCTCCTTTGTCAGCGAAAGCAGTTCTTTTTTTGTGTTTTCCATACCGTTTAGCATCCTTTTTGCAATTTTGCCAGGAAAAATCCGTCCGTTCCGTGCGCGTGGGGTGTCATCGTGATCATGCCGTCCACGTGCAGCTCGCCCACCGAGAAGGGGACAAGGGAAAACTCCTTGTGATCCGCGAGGAACGCGTTCACCAGCTCCTCGTTTTCTGCGGGGAGCACCGTGCAGGTGGAATAGACCAGAATGCCGCCGTTTTCCACACACAAGGCGGCACGCTCCAGAATTTCGCGCTGGATCTTCGGCAGTCCTGCGGCGCTTTGCACGTCCTTGTAGCGGATGTCCGGCTTTTTGGCAAGCACGCCAAAGCCGGAGCAGGGCACGTCGCAGATCACGCGTGGGAACACGCCCGTTTTCAGGGGCGAAGCGGTCTTGGCGTCCTGTGCGGCGGCGGTAAGATTTTCAATGCCGAGTGCTTCGGCACCGCGGCGAATGAGCGAGATTTTATTTTCGTGCAAGTCAAAGCTGTGCACCTCGGTGGCGCCGTCCAGTGCCGCACCGAAGGATTTCGAGCCGGGTGCGGCGCAGAGGTCAAGCACGCGGTGTCCGCGCGCATCCAATGCGGCGACGCAGATCTGCGACGCCTCGTCCTGCACAAAGCAAAGTCCCTCGGCAAGCGCTTTTTGCAAGGTCGCCCCGTCCGTCAGCTTTACACCGTGCGGCGCGTACTTGGTGGGTGTGCCGCCGTACTGTGCGATCCACGCGTCACGGGTCATTTTGTTCGTGTTCACGCGCACCGTCACGTCAGGCACGCGGGAAAAGGCGATCAGCTGATTTTTTGCACCGTCCATGCCCCAAATGCGCAAAAACGCCTCTGCCAACTCCTCGGAAACCGAGTAGGCAAGCGAGAGATAGCGCACGGGCTCTGCCACCTTGTCGGGCAGGGGGAATTGCTTGTCCGCGCGCAGAAAATTGCGCAAAATGGCGTTGACGAAGCCACGCGAGCGCGTGGGGACCAGTGCCACGCTTTCGTTGATGGCGGCATGGTCGGGAATGCGGTCAAAGTAAAGCAGCTGGCAAAGCCCCAGACGCAGCGCCGTGCGCACGCGAGGTTCGATCTTGGAGGCGGGGAGCTTGGAGTGCGTGTCGATGATGTGATCCAGCGTGAGCTTGTGCTCGGTCACGCCGTAGAAAAGCGCGGTGAAAAGCCCGCGGTCCGCGCCCTCAAAGTGTCCGCGCTTCAGCGCGGTATCAAGGGCGATATTGCTGTACTGTCCCGCCGCCTCGCAGCGCAAAAGCAAGTCGCAGACGGCAGCACGAAGATTTTGTTCTGCCATATTATTTCAGGATATCGCCCACGGCGATGCGGCGGCCGCGGATATAGTCGGCGGCGCCCATTCTGCCCTTGCCCTCGGGCAGCAGACGGTGAATTTCAATTGCCGTACCCTCGCCGCACGCCACGGTTACACAACCGTCCAGTGCGATCACGGTGCCGGGGGCGGCATCGGTTTTCATTTTGGAAATGCGCGTTTCGATGACCTTGAGCAGCTTGCCGTCAGGGGTGTGCGTAAAGGAAAGCGGGAAGGGGGAAATTCCGCGCGCGAGATTGTGCACGGTCTGCGCATTTTTTGCGTAGTCCAGAAGGCAATCCTCCTTGAGAATTTTCGCCGCATAGGTTGCCTTACTGTCGTCCTGCTTGGTGGCAACCAACGTGCCCGCGCGGATGGCGGCAACCGTTTCCAGGAGTGCCTCGGCACCCGCTGCGCCCAGTGCATCGTGAATGTCCTCAAAATTATCGTTTTCCTTGATCGGCACGCGGTGCACGATCAACATATCGCCCGTGTCCAGTCCCTCGGCCATCTGCATCGTGGTGACACCCGTTTCAAGGCAGCCGTCGATGATGGCGCGCTGCATCGGTGCCGCACCGCGGTACTCCGGCAAAAGAGAGCCGTGCACGTTGACACAGCCGTGCTTGGGGAATTCCAGCACGTAACGGGGCAGAATTTTGCCGTACGCCACGACCACGATCAGGTCGGGGGCAAGCGCCGTGAGTTCCTTTTCAAATGCCCCGTCCTTGAAGGTCAGCGGCTGATAAACGGGAAGCCCCTGCTCCTTTGCATATACCTTGACGGGGGGCGGCTGCAGCTCATAGCCGCGTCCCTTGGGTTTGTCGGGCTGCGTGACAACGCCCACGATGTTTTCGCCTGCTTCTACCAGCGCCTTGAGCGTGAAAAGCGCGAAATCGGGCGTGCCCATAAACAAAATGCGCATCAAAGCTCCTCCTCGTCCAGCATACGGGTCACCTTTTCCAGATACAGGTGTCCGTCCAGGTGGTCGATCTCGTGGCAGAAGGCGCGCGCGAGGAAATCGTGCGCTGTGACCTCGTATTCCTCACCGTTGCGGTTGGTGGCGCGCACCGTCACGTGCTGAGGACGTTTGACAAGTCCGTAGCGACCGGGGACGGAAAGGCAGCCCTCGGCGCCCTCCTGCTCGCCGCTGTAAGCGATGATCTTGGGGTTGATGAGCTCGTATACCACGCCGGGCTCGGTCTCCACGACCGCGATGCGGCGTAGAATGCCCACCTGCGGTGCGGCAAGCCCCACGCCGTCGGCGGCGCGCATCGTGTCGATCATATCGTCAAGCAAGGTAAGGATGCGGGGAGTGATCTCCTCAACGGGGCGGCAGACCTTGCCAAGCACCTCGTCGCCTACCTTGCGGATGTTCAGTTTAGCCATGGGAAAAATCTCCTTTTACAGATTTGTGGGATTGAAATCGATCGACAGCTGCGGCAATCCCGCACCGCTTTGCTGGAATTTGGAAAGGATCGCGCGGAAGAGTGCCCGTGTGCGCTTTTGCAAGCGGCACTTGATGACGATGCGCATGCGATAGCGTCCCTCGGCACGGTAGATGGGCGCTTCAAAGGGACCAAAGGCAATGATCTTGACGTCGTTGTACTCGCCCGCGATAGCTTCCTTCAGCTGATCGGTCAAAAGCTTTGCACCTGCAAAGAGCGTTTGCTCGTTTTTGTGCGAGAGTGTGAGCAGTGCCATATCGCAAAACGGCGGGAAGACGAGCAGCTGGCGCAAGCGGATTTCGCGCTCGTAAAATGCCTCAAAGTCCTGCTTACACGCAAGACGGATCACGTCGTGATCGGGGTTGCAGGTCTGTATGATCGCGCGCCCCGCCTTGCCCGCGCGCCCGGCTCTGCCGACGACCTGCGTGAGCATCGAGAAGGTGCGCTCGGCGGCGCGGTAATCGTCCAGATAAAGGGAGGTGTCCGCCATCAGCACGCCGACCAGCGTCACGGCGGGGAAATCGTGACCTTTGGTCACCATCTGTGTGCCAAGCAGCACGTCCGCCTCGCGGCGGCGGAAGGCGCCAAGCAGCTCCTCGTACGCGTGGCGGGAGCTTGTGGTGTCGGTGTCCATACGCAGGGTCTTGCCGTCCTTTAACAGCTCGCCCAGCTCCTGCTCCACGCGTTGCGTGCCGTAGCCAAGGCGCGCCAAGTGCTCGGATGTACAGGAAGGGCAGACCTGCGGCAAGGGCTGTCTGCGCCCGCAAAGGTGGCAGATCAGCTCACCCTCTGCATAGGTGCCGCGCTTTGTGTGATAGGTCATCGACACGCTGCACGCGGGACAGGTCACGGGCTTGCCGCAGCTGCGGCAGGACACCACGTGATTGTAGCCACGGCGGTTGAGAAACAGAATGGATTGGTTGCCGTCCGCCAGATTTTTTGTGAGCGCTGCGGTCAGCTCCGCACCTAAGGGCGAGAGGTTACCCGCGCCCGGCTCCAGACGCATATCCGCGACGGTGACCTCGGGTAATACCGACCCTGCGGGGCGGTTCTTCAGCGTCAAGAGGGTATAGCGCCCCGCTTTGGCGCGGCTGTAGCTTTCCAGTGACGGGGTGGCGGAGCAAAGCAGCAAAAGCGCTTTTGCCTGTGCCGAGCGGAAGCGCGCCACGTCTCTGGCGTGGTATTTGGGGTTCATATCCGATTTGTAGGTGTGCTCGTGCTCCTCGTCCATGACGATGAGCCCGAGATTTTTTACGGGGGCAAACACCGCGGAGCGCGTGCCCACCACCACGTCTGCCTCGCCCGAGGCAACACGGGTATAAGCGTCCAGACGCTCGCCCTGGGAAAGCCCCGAATGCATCACTGCCACGCGGTTTCCGTAGCGGGTGCAGAAAATAGACAGGGATTGGGGCGTAAGCGCAATTTCGGGCAGCAGCACGATCACGCCGCGTCCGCGCGCGAGCATACCGTCAATGGTTTTCAGCATCACGTAGGTTTTGCCCGATCCCGTTACGCCGTGCAAAAGGATCGCGTGCCCCTCACCGTCGGTGGCAAGGCGTTCGATCTCGGCAAGCGCCGCCCTTTGCTCGTCGCTGAGAGGGTGCTCCACGCGCTGCGCCTCGGCGCGCGCCGTGTGTGCAAGATCGCGGTATTGGCGCTCGGTATGGCGCTCGATCAGCGCCTTTTCCAGAAGGGCGTCGGTTTGCGATTTTGTGCAGCCCGCCTCGCGCAGCTGCTCGGCGGTCTTGTCACCCTCCAACAAAAGCGAGAGGGCTAGTTTCTGCTTTTCACCCATACGTCCCTTGACGTTGCCCGCCAAAATGGCTTCCACGTGCTCGCGCGTAGCGGCAAGTGAGAAGGTAACGATTTCCTTTGCGGAGCCGGCGTTTTTTTGCACCAGCTCGCGGCAAATCAGCTTGAGGCGCACGAGATGGTCTAGCATCTCCTCGGTGCTTGTGCCGAAACGGGTGCGCAACGCGTCCTCGGAGCATTCGCCGTTTTGCGCAAGATGCGCGTAAAGAAAGGCTTCCTCGGTGGAAAGCTTACGCACGTCCCCTACGGGCTTGTCGGTCACGCGATAGCGCGCGCAAAGTCCGCCAAGCACCCCCGCCGGAAGCATGGCGTGCACCGCCTCGCCCATCGTGCAAAGCGTCTGCTCGCAAAGAAAATCGGCAAGTGCCAGCATATCCGGCGACAGTGCCGCATGCGAGGTGGAAAGCGCGTGGATCGGCTTTACCGTGCCGATGGTGGGATCGCGCTCCTCGCGCGCCGTGACCAGTGCCACGTGACGGCGGTTACCGCCCCCGAAGGGAAGCGTTACGCAGGCGCCGGGGTAGACCTCGGCGTCCAGATGCTCGGGCACACTGTACGTATAGGGCTTATCAAGAAAGGAGGGTGCGTCCAGCAGCCGTACCCTTACGTCCTTTGGCATATCGCACCCTCCTTTTTCTTTGTTTTAAGTCATAGTTGCGGGACGATCAGTCCTCGATTGCTTCCTCGTCCTCGTTTTCCTCAGCCACGGGTGCATCCACGATAACGTACTCGCCCCCGTGCATGCTGTTGATGGCGTTCTTCACTGCCTTCTCGTTGGCAAGAATGGGGGGATTGATCATAGAGATGATCGTAGAGCCGCTGTTTTCCTTGTTGGAGGAGAGCTGGTTCTCAGCCTCAACGCGCTGCTTTGTATATTCGTCGGTAATCAGGCGCGCGCACTTGGCGGTCGCCAGGGTCAACTGATAGCGGTTGTACTCGCCCTTGGTAAGCTCTGCAATGGTGGGGTAAATCATAGTAATTCTCCTTTTCCTATATGTAAGAATAATTTAAAACGGATTTAGTTGGCAAAGTACGCAGTATCTGCGTCCTTGTTGCGTGCTACGCGACAGCTTTCCGCACGGACGATGGCGTAGATGTCCTCTGCCACGGTTCCGATCTTGCCGTCGTTGTTGTACACGACGTAGTCGTAGCCCTTCAGCATCGCCAGCTCCTCGCGGGTGCGGGAAAGGCGAGCCAGAATTTTTTCCTCGGTTTCCGTGCCGCGACCGCGCAAGCGCTCCTCCTGCTTGGCAAAGGAGGGGGGAAGCAGCATAATGGTGACGGCCTCGGGATAGACGCGCTTGACGTTCATCGCACCCTCGACCTCGACCTCAAGCACGAGGTTCTGACCGCTTTGCAGTACATCCTCGGTCTGCTTTTTCAAGGTGCCGTAGTAGTTGCCGCAGTATTCGGTGTATTCCAGCAGATCGCCGCGTGCAATGCGCGCCTCAAATTCCTCACGGGTGAGGAAATGATAGTTCACGCCGTCCACCTCGCCGGGACGAGGGGCGCGCGTGGTGGCAGACACCGAGAAGGTGTACTTTCTGCCGTGCTTCGGGCTCCCGAAAATATGCTTGAGCGTGGTGCCCTTGCCACTGCCCGCGGGGCCGGATACCACAATAAGAAGTCCTTGCTTCATCGCTTACTCCTCATCCTCGGGGACGTCGTCCTCGGTGCTTGCCTCGTCGTTTTCAAGACGCCCTGCAATGGTTTCTGCCTGAATGGCGGAAAGAATGACGTGCTCGCTGTCTGTGATGATGACGGCACGCGTGCGGCGACCGCAGGTCACGTCGATGGTACGACCCTCATCCTTAGCGTCCTGGATGAGGCGCTTGATGGGGGCAGAATCCGGGCTGACCAGTGCGACCATGCGGTCCACGGCAACCATGTTTCCAAAGCCTATGTTGATAAATTTCATGTTTTCACCTCGCTCGGGCGCGTGTGCCCGATAAATATACAGATTATATTATAATACAAAAAAAATTTTTTGTCAACGCACAGCGCACATTTTTTCGCAATTTTGTGAAAAAAGTGCGCGTTTTTTCAAAAAAATTAAAAAAACCTCTTGCAATATGAGCCGCAATAAGGTAAAATAAATAGTGTATGAAAACCAAGGGGCAGTTCTGCCCAAAACAAGAAATCGGAGGATTTAACAATGGTAGTAGCAGGCGATTTTAAAAACGGTATCACCTTTGACGACGGTCAGGGTAACGTTCTCCAGGTAGTAGAGTTCCAGCACGTAAAGCCCGGCAAGGGTGCCGCATTCGTGCGTACCAAGCTCAAGAACGTGATCACGGGCTCCGTGATTGAGAAGACCTTCAACCCCACGGATAAGTTTGAGAACGCTTATATCGAGCGCAAGGAGATGCAGTACTCCTACAACGACGGCGATCTGTATTACTTCATGGATATGGAAAGCTTTGATATGATGCCCCTGAATGCAGACAAGCTTCCCGACAGCTTCAAGTTCGTCAAGGAAGAGATGATGTGCAAGATCGTGTCCTACAAGGGCAACGTGTTCGGCGTTGAGCCCCCCACATTCGTGGATCTGGTAGTTGCTCAGACCGACCCCGGCTTTGCAGGCAACACCGCCACCAACACCCTTAAGCCCGCAACGCTTGAGACCGGTGCCGTGGTCAAGGTTCCGCTTTTCATCAACGAGGGCGACGTGCTGAAGATCGACACCCGTACGGGCGAGTACCTCTCCCGCGCATAATCCATACAAAGGAGATTTTGCTATGAACATTACCGAAAAGGCAGCATACCTCAAGGGTCTTGCAGACGGCCTTGAGCTGGATAATACCACCAAGGAGGGCAAGATCATTGCCGCTCTTCTGGATATGGTAGATGCCCTTGCAAAGAAGGTTGACGAGCTGGACGGCGACGTGCAGGAGCTCAACGATTACTGCGAGGAGCTGGACGAGGATCTTGGCGAGGTTGAGGAATACCTTTGCGAAGAGGATGAGTGCGATTGCTGCGAGGATTGCGAGTGCGACGGTGATTGCGACGATTGCGATTGCGAGGGCGATTGCGACGAGTGCGATTGCGGCTGCGATTGCGAAGAGACCTACGAGATCGAATGCCCTAAGTGCGGCGATATGATCTGCTTCGACGAGAGTGTGGATCCCGCGGCGCTCAAGTGCCCTGCTTGCGGCGCTGAGGTTGCGCTTATCGCAGACGAGGACTAACTTGGACAAAAGGAGCGATTACTCATACCGTTATGGGGGTAATTGCTCCTTTTTTATAAAAAGACGGCGAAAAAAGCCGAAAAAAGAAAAGGACGGATACTGTTATGTTGAAAAAGTTTTCCGCCAAGCAGATCGCCCTGATCGCAGCCGTTGTGGTCATCATTGCCGTGATGATCGTGGCGGGTGTGACGAAGGGATCTCTTGCAACGGTAAATTGTATTGATTGCCACGGCACGGGCGTGGATTGTGAAACCTGTGGCGGCGAAACGATGGTGCGCGGCAGCTTCTGGGCACTGGTGCCCCCGATCATCGCGATCGGTCTTGCCCTGATCACCAAAGAGGTGTACAGCTCTTTGTTTGTGGGTATTCTTTCGGGCGCTCTGCTCTATGCCAACTTCTCCTTTGCAGGCAGCATGGATGCACTCATCAGCGACGGTCTGATCACGGCTGCAGCAGATACTGCGGGCATCTTCATTTTCCTTGTGGAGCTGGGTGCTATCGTGGCACTGCTCAATCGCGGCGGCGGCTCGGCAGCGTTTGGCCGTTGGGCAAAAACTCACATTAAAACGCGCGTGGGAGCGATGTTTGCCACCTTCGTGCTTGGCGTGCTGATCTTCATTGACGACTACTTCAACTGCCTGACGGTGGGCTCTGTGATGCGTCCCGTGGCAGAGGAGCATAAGGTTTCCCGCGCGAAGCTTTCCTATTTGATTGACGCGACCGCTGCACCGATCTGCATGATCGCACCGATCTCCAGCTGGGCGGCTGCGGTTTCCTCCTATGCAGAGGAGGGCGAGGGCCTGAAGCTGTTCGTCAGCGCCATTCCCTTTAACTTCTATTCCTTGTTGACGCTTGTTTTCGTGTGCGCGATCATCTTCCTCGGCTACGATTACGGCTCGATGCGTGCGCACGAATATCTCGCGCGAACCACGGGTGATCTTGGTGCATCGGGTGATGACGGTCACGGCGAGGCGCTTGTGCAAAACGAGCGTGCGCGTGTATACGATTTGATCGTACCGATCGCTGTGCTGATCGTGGTTTCCGTGATCGCACTTCTGTACGTCGGCGGCTTCTTTGGCGTGGACGCTTGGGGCGGCACCGATTACAAGGGTGATTTCATCGGCGCATTCGGTAATACCGACGCGACGATCGGCTTGCCTTGGGGCGGTCTGATCGCATTGGTGGTGACGATCATTTACTTTGTGGCTCGCAAGAGCATGACGTTTGAAAAAGCGGTGAAGTGCATTCCCGACGGCTTCATTGCAATGGTGCCCGCGATCCTTATTCTGACGCTGGCAACGGCACTGAAGAATGTGACCTCTTTGCTTGGTGCCAAGTATTTTGTGGGCGCTTTGATGAACGAGGCTGCTGCGGGTCTTGCCGCATTCCTGCCCGCCATCATCTTCCTTGTTGCTTGTGTGCTGGCATTTGCAACCGGTACCTCTTGGGGTACGTTCGGTATCCTTATTCCGATCGTGACCTATCTGTTCACCGACCCCGCAGATGCAACCATTCTGGTTATTTGTATGTCTGCGTGCCTTGCGGGTGCCGTGTGCGGCGACCACTGCTCGCCCAATTCGGACACGCCCATCATGTCCTCCGCGGGTGCGAACTGCAACCACATCAACCACGTTTCCACGCAGCTGCCCTACGCGCTGACGGTAGCGGGTATTTCCTTCGTGATGTATATCATCGCGGGCTTCGTGCAGAACGCCTGGATCTGCCTGCCCATCGGTGTGGCACTGACCGTCGGTACGGTATTCGTGCTGAAGATGATCTCGGATAAGCGTGCCGAAAAGGTTGACGCTGAAACGAGCGTCGAGGCGGAGTAAAATAACTCGGAAAATTATGCGGGGGGAACTTTTAGGAAAGTTCCCCCCGCACCCCTTTCAAAGCTTTTTAATGAAAGGGGTAGGCAAGCAGCTGTGAGCTTGCGACATATTCCTGCTTGACAAACGGTGCGAAATGTGGTATCATACCACTGTTTGCAGAGCAAAACGCAAACTACACACGCGGGCGTGTGCGGACCCATTCCGCCACACTCCGCAAACTCCGCATGCGGGCGTGGCGGAATTGGCAGACGCATAAGATTTAGGATCTTACGCCAATCGGTGTGCAGGTTCAAGTCCTGTCGCCCGCACCAAAAGAAAAGGGAGTGCTTTGGCACTCCCTTTTCTTTTGGTGCATTGGGCGCAGGGGGGTGAAAGTCCGCCGTCTTCGCGGAGCGAAATGGTCGGCGGTGCCGACAAGGCGGAGCTTTCCATTTCGCCAACGGCGAAATAGGCTGTCAGCCCGCACCATTGGGCGCGAGGGGCGCCAATTTTCTCGTTTTGCCTTGACTTTCCTGTGCGCGCACGATATAATAAGAGGGAATGCAATTTCTTTTGCGGAGGTGCAAAATGAGATACGGTATTTTGGATTTCGGCGCGGTGGCGGACGGCAAAACGCTCTGTACGGCGGCGATCCAGGCGGCGATTGACGCCTGCCATCAAAATGGCGGTGGCACGGTGGTGGTGCCTGCCGGCACGTTTAAAACGGGTACGCTCTGGCTCAAAAGCAACGTGGAGCTGCACCTCTCTTTCGGTGCAACGCTGCTTGCCAGCGAAAATCTGGACGATTATAACGCCGAGGACGCCTACGTGCAGAATTACCGCTGTAACGAGGAGGAATGGTGCGGCAAGCACCTGATCATCGCGCACGAGGCAGAGAACGTGGCGATCACGGGACACGGTAAGATCGACGGCAACGGCCACACGTATTACTGTGAGCCGGTCAAAAAATGGAACTTTCTTTGGGTGGACGGTCTGGCGCTGGCTCGCGACAAGGAGCGCTTGCGCCCCGGTCAGGTCATCGTGTTCGTGCAGTGCAAGCGCGTGCGCGTGCAGGATATTCGCATGGAGAACACGACCTGCTGGAACATCCACTTCCACGGGTGCGAATTCGTGCAGGTGCGCGGCGTAGAGATCCGCAACCCCTCCACCTATGCCAACACCGATGGCATCGACATTGACACCTGCCGATACGTCACGGTTTCCGACTGTATCATCGACACCGCCGACGACGCGTTTGCCATTCGCGGTGCAGGGCACAGGTTGATCAACCCGCCCGAGGCGTGCGAGCATATCACGATCACAAACTGCGTGCTTGGCTCCTCGTCGGGCGCGTTCCGCTTCGGTGTGGGCAACTCGCCCATTCGACACGTGCGCATCTCCAATCTTGCCATCAAGCGCTCTGCCACGGCGTTTATCTTTACCTCGAATTACAGCGCGGCGCGCGACATGTATACCCCCATCTCGGACGTGATGATCTCGAACGTGTCGGTTGCCGAAACGCAGCGCGCGCTGAAATTTGCGGCGGTGGAAAAGGGTGAGATCCGCGACGTTTTGCTGGAAAATATCACCTGTCGCGCCTATGCCGGCTCCTACGTGAAGGCGCCCGAGGGCAACCATATCCACAACGTGCGCCTGGAAAACTTCCGCCTTGAGATCCTGGATTGGGGCAGGATGGACGAGGAGGTTCTTGCCGAACGCCGCCCGAACGTGCTTTGGATGGAGGAGGCGGACGGCTTTACCTTCCGCCGCGTGCAGATCCTCGGTACCGACAAGACGGTGATGCCCTGGGAGAGCGATATCATGGCGGAAAACGGCAACCCCGTGGTGGAGGATTGCGACCTCGTGCTGAAAAAAGCGACGAAAAACTGAACTGTATTTGGAACGGAGAGAAATCACATGAACGTAAAAGTAACCGACGTACGCGAGAATCCGGGTGATGCGGCGTTTCTTCTGGACGATGGCAAGACCGCGGTGCTGTTTGACACGGGCTTTGGCTTTACCGGCTTTGCAATCGCCGAAAAAGTGAAAAAGGCGCTGAACGGTAGAAGCTTGGACTATATTTTCCTGACGCACTCGCACTATGATCACGCGCTGGGTGCGCCTTACGTGAAATCCTACTGGCCGGACGCCAAGGTGGTGGCGGGGGAGTACGCGACGCGCATTTTCGCTAAGGACAGTGCAAAGGCACTGATGCGCAAGCTGGACCGCGAGTTCGCCACGACCTGCGGTGTGGGCGAGTATGAGGATCTGATCGACGGTCTTGGCGTGGACATTCCCGTGGCGGACGGCGACACCGTGACGGCGGGGGATATGGTCTTTACCGTGGTGGCGCTTCCCGGACACACCAAGTGCTCGGTGGCGTTTTATCTTGCGTCCGAAAAGCTGCTTCTCGGCTGTGAAACGCTGGGCGTGTATGACGGCGACAAGACCATTATGCCCTCCTATCTTGTAGGCGTGGAGATGGCGCTTGCCTCGATCGAAAAGGCGAAGGCGTTGGATATTGAGTATATTCTTGCGCCGCATTTTGGCATCCTGAATGCCGAGCAGAGCGCCTTTTATCTTGACAATATGGCAAAAAGTGCCCGTGAAACCGCCGACGAGATCGTGGCGATCCTGAAGCGTGGCGGCAGCAAGGAAGAGGCGTTTGCCCATTACGAAAAGAAGTTCTATCACGGCAGGATCAAGGAAGGATACCCCCGTGGTGCGATGGAGCTGAACGCGGGCATTATTATAAATCTGATCGAGCGTGAGTTCCTCACGCCCGCAGAGTGAAAAAACGCAGGGGGAGCGCCGCTCTCCCTGCGTTTTGCGCTTTTGCCCCGAAAACGGGTAGAGTTTTGGGGAATTTTGAGAAAAGCTCTTGCACGTGGGCGCGCGTGTGTGTTACAATAAGAAAGATGAAATTTGAAAGAAGGCGATAGCATGATACTTGCCAGGCGCAAGGATATTGATATGACGTCGGGACCGCTGTTTTCCAAAATGCTGGTCTTTATTTTTCCGTTGATGATCTCCAATCTCCTGCAGGCGTTTTACAACGCGGCGGATATGATCGTGGTGGGACTTTCCAGCGAGCCCGATGCGCTGGGCGCCATCGGCACCACCACGGCTTTTACAGCGTTGATCCTCAACCTTCTGGTGGGTATTTCCGTGGGCGCGAACGTGGTCGTGGCGCGGCATATCGGCGCAAGAGAGGAGGAAAAGACCTCCCGTGCGGTGCATACCGCCACCGTGGTCGGTCTTGCGGTCGGCATCGTGGGTGCCGCGGTCGGCTATATCATCACGCCCGCCGTGATGAAGATGATCGGCAACGAGGGCAAGCTCCTGGAGCTTTCCATCCGCTATGCGCGCGTGTATTTCGTGGCGTTGCCCTTTCACGCGCTTTCCAATTTCGCGATCTCCATCCACCGCGCGAAGGGTGACACCCACACGCCCCTTATCGTGCTTTCCTGCACGGGTATTCTCAACGTGGGTCTGAATTTGTTCTTCGTGCTGGCGTGCGGTATGTCGGTCGAGGGCGTGGCGATCGCCACGGGTATCGCCGCAGCCGTTTCTGCCGTGGTGCTTTATGCGAACCTTGCCCGTGACAAGGGCGCGTGCCGCTTCTCCTTGCGTCGGCTGAGGCTGGACGTGAGTGAGATGAAGCCGATTTTGCGCATCGGCATTCCCGCGGGCTTGCAGAGCGCGCTGTTCTCGATCTCCAATATGATCATTCAAAGCTCTGTGCTGCAGATCAACAACGCCGTCACGCCCGAGGGTGCGGCATATGCCCCTGTCGTCAAGGCAAACGCCGCCGTGGCGAATATCGGCACCTTTGCGTTCACGGCGATGAACGCCGCCTCGCTTGCCACGGTCAGCTTTACCAGTCAGAACCTCGGCGCGAAGAATTATTCGCGCGTGAAGCGCGTGGCGGCGCTCAGCTATGCGCTTCTGATCGGCATTTCCGCCGCCATTTCGCTGATCCTTGTCCTGTGCCATAAGCCCCTGTTCGCGCTTTACGATGTCCGCAATCTGCCGGACGCCCTGTCGCAGATCGCCTGGGACGCGGCAAAGGTGCGTATGTGGTGGATCTGGCCCTTCTTCTTCACCTCGGCGTTTATGGATTGCGGCTCCAGCATTTTGCGCGGGCTTGGCAAGTCGATCCTGGCGACGGTGTCCTGCCTGGTCGGCACCTGCGCCTTGCGCATCGTGTGGATCTACACGGTGTTCCGTGCGGTCTTCACGCTGGATATGATCTATATCTCCTACCCGATCTCCTGGGTGCTGACGGGATTGGCGTTGCTCGGCTTTGTGCTGTGGCTGTTCTCCCGCTTCCCGCGCGAGCAGGGAACGGAATAAATAAACCCCCGAAACGGTATCCGTTTCGGGGGTTTTCAATACTTTTATTTTATAAAAGCATTGACACCGCGAAATCGGCGTGCTATAATGACCTTGTATGTGCTTGACTTTTGTGACCTCGGGTCGGAAAGGGAAGAAATGGTAGCAACGAAAAGAAAAGATATGGATATGACGACGGGGGCGATCCTGCCTAAGATCCTGGTATTTGTTTTACCCCTGATCGTCACGAACCTGTTGCAGATGCTTTATAACGCGGCGGATATGATCGTGGTGGGGCTTTCTGCGGAGGGGGATGCCGTGGGTGCTATCGGCACCACGGGCGCGTTTACCTCGCTGGTGGTAAATCTGTTCATCGGTCTTTCGGTGGGTGCCAACGTCGTGGTGGCACGCCATCTGGGGGCAGGTGAGCACGATCGCGCCTCGGTCGCGGTACATACCTCTACGGTTGTGGGACTTGCGCTTGGTGTGGTCGGCGGTGTGGTCGGTATCCTGATCTCCGAGCCCGTGATGCGTCTGCTTGGCAACCAGGGGCGCCTCTTGGAGCTTTCCGTAACCTATGTGCGCTATTATTTTGCCGCACTACCGTTCCACGCGCTTTCCAACTATGCCATTGCACTGCACCGTGCCAAGGGTGACACCCGCACGCCGCTTATTGTGCTGTCGCTGTCAGGTATTCTCAATGTGGCGCTTAACCTGTTCTTCGTGCTGGTGCTTGCTATGTCGGTGGAGGGCGTGGCGCTTGCCACGGGCATTGCTGCCGCTGTTTCCGCCGCCGTGCTGTATGCCAATCTTGCGCGCGATAAGGGCGCGTGCCATTTCTCCTTCAAGCTGCTTGGCTGCAACAAGCGGGAGGTCAAGCAGATCCTGCTTATCGGTATCCCCGCAGGCGTGCAGGGTGCGCTCTTTTCAATTTCCAATATGCTGATCCAATCCTCGATCATTTCCGTCAACAACAGCGTCTTCCCCGCCGATGCCGCTTATCAGCCTGTCGTGAAGGGAAATGCCGCCGCCGCCAATCTGGAGGGCTTTGCCTACACCGCGGTGAATGCGATGCAGCAGGCGGCTGTGACCTTCACCAGCCAGAATGTGGGTGCCGCCAAGTATGGACGTGTCAAGCGCGTGATGGTGGCTTGCTACGCCCTTGGCATTGCCGTGGGTCTTGTCGTGACGACACTGATTGTCGGCTTCAAGGATCCGCTGCTGGCGCTTTACGGCGTCAAGGAGGTGGCGGGAGATCCTTTGTCTCCCTTTGCCCACGAGGCGGGAACTGCCCGCATTCTGTGGACGCTTCTGCCCTATGCTATCATCGCTTTGATGGAGGTCGGCTCGGGCGTGCTGCGCGGTCTTGGAAAGTCGCTGACTTCTACGGGCATTTGCTTGCTGTTTGCCTGCATTCTGCGCGTGGTGTGGCGTTTTACGATCTTTCGCATTGATCCCGCGTCAATCACGTCCTCGCTTGCCTCGATCTACATCTCCTATCCCGTGTCCTGGTTCCTTGCCGGCGCGTTCTTGTTCCTGTTCAGCGCTTTGAACCTGCGCCGTCTGATCCGTACCTATCGTGCACACCACGAAATGTAAAATCAAATATGAGTAAAAATGCACCCGTTCGCCAAAAGAACGGGTGCATTTTTATGCGCTGTCAACAAAGTGTGTAAAAAAACGAAAAACTTTACACAACTATGTTGCAAATGTGATATAATAGTGTAAAACAGAACTGAAAGGGGTTGCAATATGGCAACGAAGAAAGAGAGCTTGCATGGCGGTCATCGCGACCGTATGCGCGAGCGTGTGGCATCGGCGGGAGCTTCCTCACTTGCCGATCACGAGCTTTTGGAAATGCTTCTTTACTATATTCAGCCGCGTAGAGACACCAACGAAACGGCACATTTGCTGATTGAGGAATGCGGCTCGCTTTCTGCGGTGCTGGAGGCACAGGCGGAGCGCCTTTGCCGCGTGCCTTATATTAAGGAAAACGCTGCTGTATATCTGCAACTGCTCGGCGAGCTTTCCCGTCGCTATGCGGTGGCAAAGTTTCAGCCCGAGGGTGTGTCACCGGATGTGGTTTACGACAGCCTGGAAAAGCTGGCAACGGTACTGTATCCGCGCTTCCTCGGACAAAGCAAGGAGCTGCTGATCGCGGTGCTGTTCGATGCGCGTATGAGAATGGCGGATCTCTTTGTGGTGGCACAGGGTAGCCTGAACAGCGTGTCGGTGACGGCGCGTGCCGTGACACAGCGTGCCTATGCGCGCAATGCTGCATTCTGCGTGCTGGCACACAATCACCCCGGCGGCATCGCCACACCCTCGCAGGAGGACGTGCGTTTGACGCGGGATATGGAAACGGCATTGGAGCTTGTGGGCGTACCGCTCATCGAGCATCTCGTTTTTACCGAGCACGCCTATTTCCCGATCATCGCCAATTGCGTACAGGGGCAGGAGCCGGCACCGCTTTCCCAAGCGGCACAATACAGAAAACTATTATTTCAATCAAAAAAGGAGAGATAAAAATGAACGAAATGAACAATGTAGAGGAAGTGAAGGGTAATACCGGTGCCCTATCGCGTTTTTTGAAGCGGAAGAATATTGAGTTTTCCGCCAAGCGCTACGGCATTGACGCCCTTGGTGCTATGGCACTCGGTCTGTTTGGCTCTTTGCTGATCGCCACGATCTTCAATGCAATCGGTCTGATCCCCGGTCTTACCTTCTTCAAAACGATCGGTGGCTATGGTGCAAAGGCTGCTGGTCCCGCTATGGCGGTGGCGATCGCTTTCGCTTTGAAGGCGCCGCCTCTTGTGATGTATTCCGCGGCGCTTGTTGGCTTTGCTGCCAATGATCTGGGCGGTGCGGGTGGTCCCTTGGCTGTGTTACTTATCGCTGTGGTTGCCGTGGAATTCGGTAAGGCGGTGTCCAAGGAAACCAAGGTGGATATTCTCGTCACGCCCTTTGTGACCGTATTTGTGGGCGGCGTGCTTGCCATTCTGCTTGCGCCGCATATCGGTACGGTGGTCGGCTTCGTCGGTAAGTTCATCGGTTGGGCAACGTTGCAGCAGCCCTTCGTGATGGGTCTGATCATTTCCGTGATTGTCGGCGTGGCGCTGACGCTTCCCATCAGCTCGGCGGCGATCTGTGCTGCAATCGGTCTTTCCGGTGCTGCTGTGGCGGGCGTAATCCCCGCCAATGCCGAGGGCTTGGCTCTTGCAGGCGGTGCTGCTGTGGCAGGCTGCTGTGCGCAGATGGTCGGCTTCGCTGTGATGAGCTTTTATGAAAATCGCTGGGGCGGACTTGTCTCGCAGGGACTTGGCACCAGTATGCTGCAGATGCCCAACATGGATAAAAATCCGCGCATCTGGATCCCTCCCACGGTGGCTTCTGCTATCACGGGTCCTCTTGCAACCTGCGTATTTGGTATGAAAATGTACGGTGTTGCGATCAATTCGGGCATGGGTACGTGTGGTTTGCTCGGTCCCATCAGCATCGTGCTTGGTTGGTTTGGCGGAGAATATCCCGCAAGCATTGGTGTGCTGGACTGGGTTGGTCTTGCCCTGATCTGCTTTATTATTCCTGCGCTTGTCAGCTGGGGGATCTGCCTGCTTCTGCGCAAGATCGACTGGATCAAGCCCGGCGATCTGAAATTGGATGCGTAAAAAAATTATCACAAAACGGTCGCGCTTCGGAAGTGGAGTGCGACCGTTTTTTTGCCGCAGAATTTACACTACATATATTATACACGCGCGCGGAAAATCCCGTATTTAGTGTCGAAAAAATTTTTTCAACTTTTTTTCAAAAAGGGGTTGACAAGCCCTATGAAACTGTGTTATAATATGCAAGTCGCCGCGAAAAGGTGGCGCAAATGGTCTTTGAAAATTGAACAGTAAGAGATGAGTATAAAGCATGTAAGTGCGATAG
The DNA here is from genome assembly GCA_045643765.1 of Eubacteriales bacterium. Taxonomy (GTDB): domain Bacteria; phylum Bacillota; class Clostridia; order Oscillospirales; family CAG-272; genus Firm-07. Next base: position 62 of record JAZRFS010000096.1, on the reverse strand, counting down.
AATATCTCGACAATTCTGAAAGAGAATACAACTCTAAAAAAAGTAAAGAAAGAGCAATCAAG
>JAZRFS010000095.1:0-3350 GCA_045643765.1 Eubacteriales bacterium | reverse complement strand
CGGGAAAATCCACCCTGATGAAGTGTCTGTTCGGCATCTACCAAAAGGACGCGGGCGAGGTGTTCCTTGAAGGCGAGGAGGTCTTTTTCCGCTCGCCGCGCGAGGCACTGGAAAAGGGCGTCGCGATGGTGCACCAGGAGCTGAACCAGGCACTTTCCCGCACCGTAATGGACAATATCTGGCTGGGTCGCTATCCAAAGCGCGCCGGGCTTTTCGTGTCGGACGCGCAAATGGAGCAAAAAACGCAGGAAATCTTTGACGAGCTGGGGCTTTCAATCGATCCGCGCCGCAGGATGTCAGAAATGTCGGTCGCCGAGCGGCAAATGGCAGAGATTGCCAAGGCGGTATCCTACCGCGCCAAGGTCATCGTGCTCGACGAGCCAACCTCCTCACTTGCCGACGAGGAGGTCGGACACCTCTTTCGCATTATCCGCACCCTGCAAGAACGCGGGTGTGGCATCATCTATATCTCGCACAAGATGGAGGAGATTTTACAGATCTCCGACGAGATCACCGTGATGCGGGACGGTGCCAATGTGGCAACGGCACCCGCAAGCGAGCTTTCTATGGAGAAGATCATTTCCCTGATGGTGGGACGCGAGCTCGGGGACAGATATCCCACCAAAAACACCGAAATTGGCGAAACGGTATTGGAAATTGCGCATTTGTCTTCCCGCTTCGCCCAGGTAAAGGACGTATCCCTTCATATAAAGCGCGGCGAGATCGTAGGACTTGCGGGACTTGCGGGTGCGGGACGCTCCGAGCTCTTGGAAAACGTTTTCGGGCTTGCCCAAAGAAGCGGCGGCAAGCTTACACTGCACGGCAAGGAGATCCGCAACAACAGCGCACGCGAGGCAATCAAAAACGGCTTTGCTCTACTGACCGAGGAGCGACGCGCGACGGGCATCTTCGGCATTCTTGACATCACGGAAAACACGACGGTAAGCTCGCTTCAAAGCTACCGTTTGGGGGGATTTTTGCTTTCGGAGCGCAAACGGCGCGATGCCACCGACGATATGATCGGCAAGCTTGCGGTCAAGACCGCCTCGCGCGCCACGCAGATCCGTACCCTTTCGGGGGGCAATCAACAAAAGGTCATCCTCGCGCGCTGGCTACTGACGGGTCCCGAAATCCTGTTGTTGGACGAACCCACGCGCGGCATTGACGTGGGCGCAAAATACGAGATCTATACCCTTTTGCAGCGTCTTGCCGAAAGCGGCAAATCCATCCTGATGGTATCCAGCGAGCTGCCCGAGCTGCTTGGCGTATGCCACCGCATCTACGTGATGTCGGGCGGCGAGATCACGGGCGAGGTAGACGCCGCCACCGCCACGCAGGAAGAAATTATGACGCTTGCCGCCAAAAACGTCTGATAGGAGTATGCTATGAAGATCAAAGCCATAGAAAATTTCAAACAGATGGAGAAACGCGAACGGCGTGCATACCTCGGCGAGCTGCTGATCAACAACTCGTTGTATATCTTCCTGCTCGCTGCCATCATCTTTATTCAAGCGCTCAATCCGCGCTTTTTATCCCTGCCCTCGATCATCAACATCCTCTCGCTCTCGGCGGCAAATCTGCCTATGGCACTCGGCGTGGCGGGGGCGATCATCCTGGCAGGCACCGACCTTTCCGGCGGTCGCGTAGTCGGCTTGGTCGCTTGCGTGGCGGCAGCGCTTTTGCAATCTACGGGATATGCTGCAAAGATGTTTCCGGGGCTTGAAACGCTACCCGTGTTTGTGGTTTTCCTTATTGTGATCGCGCTGGGCTCCCTCGTCGGCTTCATCAACGGCTACTGTACCGCAACCTTTCATCTGCACCCGTTCATCGTCACACTTTCCACACAGCTGATCGTCTACGGCGGGTTATTGCTTTTCCTGATGATCGGCAACAACAACGGACAGTCGATCTCGGGGCTTGACACGGGTTATATCAACTTCATCAAGGGGAGCTTTTTCTCGCTCGGCGGCACGCCGATCCCCAATTACGTGTGGTACGTGGTGGCTTTAACGGCGATTTTGTGGGTCGTGTGGAACAAGACAGCCTTCGGCAAAAATATGTTCGCCATTGGCTCCAACTCGGAAGCGGCGAACGTATCCGGCGTCAACGTAAAATGGATCACCATTGCCGTTTTCGTGCTTGCAGGTGCACTTTACGCCGTCACGGGCTTCATTGAGGCGGCGCGCATCGGCTCCAACTCTGCCGCCACGGGACTTAACTACGAGCTGGACGCCATCGCCGCGTGCGTGATCGGCGGCGTTTCCTTTGTGGGCGGCACGGGCAAGATCGGCGGCGTGGTGCTGGGCGTCGTGCTCTTACGTCTGATTTTCGTCGGACTGAACTTCCTCGGCGTGGACGCCAATATGCAATATATTATCAAGGGTCTGATCATCCTGATCGCCTGCGCCATTGATATGAGAAAATACTTGGTCAGAAAATAAAAAGGAGAATAGATTATGAAAGACTTGATTACCACGGAATGCTACAAAAAAGAGGAGCTGCTGGACATCATTGATTTGTCGTTAGTGCTCAAACGGTGCGTAAAAATGGGGTACTATCCCCCGCTTTTGCAAAATATGACGCTCGGTATGATCTTTGAGCAGAGCTCGACCCGTACCCGCGTTTCCTTTGAAACGGCAATGGAGCAGCTGGGCGGTCACGCACAGTATCTGGCGCCCGGGCAGATCCAGCTCGGCGGGCACGAAAGTATGTCGGACACGGGCCGCGTGCTTTCCCGTCTTGTTGATATCGTAATGGCGCGTGTGGATGCACACGAAACCGTCAAGCACCTTGCCGAGGTCGCTAGCATCCCCGTCATTAACGGTATGTCCGATTACAACCACCCCACGCAGGAGCTGGGCGACGCCATCACAATGGTGGAGCATCTGCCCGAGGGCAAGTGCCTAGAGGATTGCAAGATCGTATTCGTGGGTGATGCCACACAGGTGTGCGCCTCCACAATGATGATGACCACCAAGCTCGGTATGCACTTCGCGCAATTCGGCCCCAAGACGCATCAGCTCTCCGAGCAGATGCAGGCGATCGGCCGTGCCAACTGTATGGTGTCGGGCGGTCAGATGACAATTACCGACGTGGCGGAGGAAGCGTTCCAAGACGCCGACTTCGTTTACACTGACGTGTGGTACGGGCTTTACAACAAGGAGCTGTCGAAGGAGGAGCGTCTTGCCATCTTTATGCCCAAATTCCAGGTGACCGAGGAGATGATGCACTCCGCCGCGCCCCACGCCAAGTTCCTGCACTGTCTGCCCGCCACACGCGGTGAGGAGGTCGTGGACGCAGTGCTGGACGCGCCCTATTCCATCGCATTCGATCAGGCGCAGAACCGTCTT
>JAZRFS010000094.1:0-6751 GCA_045643765.1 Eubacteriales bacterium | reverse complement strand
CGTGTTTCTTTACCTAATTCTGTAATCCCGCGCACCCCCTATCACAAACCCCCCCGGAAACGAGCCCCGTTCCCGGGTGATTTTCCGTTTGCTTGACCCGTCAAAGCTTTTTGTCGTCGGTGGCTGGTCCATCCAACAGTTTTCCGTCCTCCTCGAAACGTGAGCCGTGACACGGACAGTCCCAGCTGTGCTCTGCTTCGTTGTATTTGAGCGCACATCCAAGGTGCGGACAGCGCGGCGCCGTGGGTGTGAGAAGCCCCGCGACACTGTGCGCCGCGTTGGACAAAAGCTGTGAACGCCATATATTGCGCGCGGGTGAGAGTATTTTTTCACACGGGTGCGTTTTCCCCTGTAACAGTGCACAAAGCACGTCCGCAGCAAGCATCGAGGAGGTCATTCCCCACTTGTTAAAGCCCGTCGCCACAAACAGATTTGGCGTGCGCGGCGAATATTGCCCGATATAGGGCAGATCGTCAAGGGTGATCGTGTCCTGCGCCGCCCATTTTCCCACCACACGCGCGCCTTTGTAGTATTTTGCGGCAAATTCCTCTAATTCCCGCCAGCAACCGCCCTGTTTCCCCGTGCGGTGACCGCCGCCGCCCAGCAGCAAGAGATCTTTGTAGCCGCGCAGCGAAATGCCTGCTTTTTGCTCGTCCACCCACATTCCCTGCACACGTGGCGCGTTTTCCAGCGCCAGCAAGTAAGAGCGGTGCTGATACATCTTCAAAAAGAACGCCCCGTGCTTGTTTAAAAGGGGAAAATGCGTGGTAACAACCACACGTTTTGCCTTGATCCCCCCTTGGTTTGTTACCACGCCGTCGGGCACGAACTCCAACACCTTTGTGTGCTCGAAAATACGTAGCCTTTGCGCAATGGCAAACGCAAATTTCAGCGGATGAAACTGCGCCTGTCCACCAAGTCTCACCGCGCCCGCTACGGGAAAGGGCAGCTCGTGTCCTTGCACAAACTCCGCCTTTGCGCCAAGACGCCAGAGTGCCGCGACCTCGCGCCTCATTTTTTTCGCATCGTTAAGGGAGTAAACGTATGCATCACACGCTTCAAAATCGCAATCATTTTCCTCGGCAAGCACGCGATAAGCATCCAACGCTGCCGTCTGCGCCGCGAAATAACGGCGGCTTTCATCTAGCCCGAAGCGGCGGATCATTTTGTCAAAAATTGCCCCGTGCTGCACTGTCACCTTCGCCGTGGTGTTTCCCGTTGTTCCACCGCAGATACGTCCACTCTCCACAAGCACACAATCCACCCCCGCTTCGCTCAGGCGGTAAGCGCAAAGCAATCCCGCAAGACCGCCGCCCACGAACAATACGTCCGTTGAAAAGTCACCCGAAAGCGTCGGGAATTCGGGGCGCTTCACCGTTTTCTGCCATAAAGAATTCATTCCTATCACCTCAGGAATAGTATGGACAAAAAGCATCCGCGGTAGCAAAGCAAAAAATTACAAGCTGTACCCTAAGAAAGCAAAAAAAGTGGTTGTATTTTTTTCTTTTTTGTGTTATAATCACTTCGTTATTTCCGAATTGAAAGGAGATTGCTTGTGACCTTTCTTGCATATCTGTTTGCCGTGCTGAAAAACGCTGTTTACGGAACAACGGTATTTTTTACAAGCGAGCTGACCGAAAGCACGGACGTGCTGGACGTACTGGCGCTCCGTTTTCTGATGAGCGCGGTCGTTTTCTGGATTTTGAAAATGACACGCGTGTGCAAGATCCGCGTGGGCGTGAAAGACTTTTTTGGCAAGGGCGAGCGCCGCTCGGCGCTGAAGACCGTGCTTCTCACCGCCCTGTTCGAGCCCGTCTTGTATATGCTTTTTGAAACGCTGGGCGTTTCGATGTCCTCCAACATCACCGCGGGTGTGATCCTTTCGCTTTCCGCTGTGACCTCCTGCATTTTTGAGATGATCTTCCTTGGGGAAGACAGTACCCTCGCGCAGAAAATCTTCCTCGGGCTCGGCATCTTCGGCGCGGTCTATATTGCCGTCAACACCGACACAAGCTCGGGCAAGGACAGCGTGCTTGGTATTCTCCTTCTGATCCTTACCGTGGTATCGGGCTCCTTGTTCAGCGTGTTTTCCCGCAAGTCCTCGCGCTCCTTCGGCGCGATGGAAGTCACCTACGTTTCCTGTATGCTGGGTGCGGTGGTCTTTAACGCTGCAAACGTGGTGCGCCATCTGTTCGCGGGCGACATTCTGCACTACTTTGATCCTTACTTCAACGTGGATAACCTGATCGGCTTTGCCTTCCTTGCCATTCTTTCCACCATCGTGGCAACGGGCATGAACAACTTTGCCCTTGGAAAAATGCAAAGCTCGACGATGGCAGCCTTCGGCGGCATCTCCACCTTCGTGACCGTCGGTGTCGGCATGGCTCTCGGTGGCGAAACACTGGAAAATTATCACATCATAGGTCTTGTGTTCATCCTTGCGCGCATGATCGGTGTGAGCTATATTGCCATCAAACGAGATAGACAAAAGCTTGCGCTCACTGCCAATACTCCCGAAAAAACAGAAGAATAAAAAAGAGCCGCCCGTGAGCGGCTCTTTTTTATTCATATCATTTGTCGAATACGACACACACGCTGATAAGCTTCTGCCACAAACGCTTCCACACTCAGCTCCGCATAACGGTCGGACTTTTTCAGCTCTGCCGACAGGTAATCGTGATAGTTCGCGGCACGAAGGCGCGCGGCAACACTTCCCCAATCCGCCACACCGTCAAAGGGCAGATAATGCAGGTCGTCCTTTGGAGTAAGCTCCCCTTCGGGATCGCGCACACCAAGATTGTCATTGAGGTGCGTGGCGATGAGGCGATGCCCAAAACGCGACATCATATCAAGTCCGCGGTTAAAGCAAAGCTCGTGTCCCGTGTCCCAGCAAAAACCAACATGATCACAATCAGAAAAGGCATCCAACAGCGTAGCAAGATAATCCTCTCCCTCACAGTTCTCAATGGCGATCTTTACCCCTCGCTTAGCGGCAAGCTCCACAACGGGCAACAAATTTTCGACACCGTAGCGCTTGGGAATGCCCAACTTATCCACAAAGCGAAAAGGATGCAGCGTCATAGTCGGCACGCCTGCGTTGGCGCATCTTTCCACACACTCCAACCAGCCCTTTGTCATCTCTCGCGAGCCATCGCTATTCTCCCACAAAAACTGTGTCATATTGTTCTGTGCGTGTACCGACTGATACACAAGCCCGCATTTTTCCGCGTGCTCGCGATAGGATACAAGATCCCCCGTATCCCCCGTAAAAAACGCATCAAAGCCGATCTGTCCAAAAAGCGAGATCTGATCTGTTACACCCATTTCATAGGACGGACTTGTGGAAAGACAAAGCCCTTTGATAGATTGTGTCATGTCAAATTTCCCCCTCTGATATGGATTTTCTCACGGCCTTGACCACCGCCTCGCGCACGGTGGGAATACCTTCCTGTGCGTTATACAGCGCGCGCACAACGGCGTCGTCTGCTTCGGGATTGGCGAGGATCAGCTCCTTGATACGGAGTAGCGGCTCACGGCAAGCCGCAAGGTAGCGCGCGATCTGCTCCTTACCTACGGCAAAATAGCCGAGGGGATAATAATCGTGCGCGGTATAAATAGCGGAAAGCGGCATTTTCCCCAATTTCTCCAGTACCCGCCAATGCTCGGTGGGAAAATTGATATTCGCCGCCCAATCCTCCGCGCCGCAGATGCCCCAAAGCTGCAAGCAATCCCCCGTGATCAGCGTATTTGTGCGCATATCCAAAAGCGCCGCGCTGTCTTGCGTGTGCCCCACGATCGGGATCACACGGTACGTATCCAACAGCACCGTTCCCTCCTCGGGGAAAAGAAAGGGATGCCCCTCGTATTTTTCCTGCAAGGCAGAGCTGCGCGAAACAATGATGGTTTCGGGATAGCGCGCCGCAAAACGGGCAAGACCGCCCGCGTGGTCGCGGTGATTGTGCGAGATAAAGACGTATTGCGGCGTCACGCCAAGCTCATCAAGCGCGGGCGCGATGACCTCGTCAATATCCTCGTCAAAGCTGGCAGCGTCAAACAAAATTGCGTCTTTTTCGGCAATTAGTAGGTAAACGGTGGTGAAAATATCCTTATACGGCGTGGTAATCCGATAAAGATTTTCCGCAATCTTTTCAAAGCGTTTCATTCGCACTCCCCTTTTTTTCACGTCTTCTCCATATCATATTGTGCAGTGCCTGATAGGCATAGCAAAGTCCGAAAACCAAAAGCAAAAACAGCACAAGCCAATAAAAGCTGCCCAGCATCGGGCGCTCTCCCGGCGTGGCTTTTGCACCGAAAAGTCCTACCTCGGAATAGAAATCCATGAAGAAATACGGATAAGGGTCACCTCTGCCGAAATCCACGCGCAGCGCACAAAGCACGCTTGCAAACAAAAACCACGCGGCGGGCGGGATCAGCGCATACACCGCGTCGCGCTTGCGCAAGGGCAGGATCCAGCGATCCGTGAAAAAGTCAATTACTGCCAAAACGGGTACAATAACGTGCGTAATGATATTGGAAAGATACCACATCGGCATATCCGCAAAAGGGGCAAGCAGACCGCAGAAAATGATGCCCGTCACGGTGATGGACACGGTGAAAATATACTTGAACAGCCCCGCGATTTTAAGATAGCGTTCGTTCACCTCGGGGCGAAGCAAAACCCATGCAAAAGCAAAGCTTGCCGCCGCGATCCAAATGTTGGATTGCTGGGTGAAATACAGCATGCGCTTTGGCCAGGCGGAATAGCCGTCACGCGTGGCATAAATACACGCGAGCAGCACTCCCAGAAGCGCAAGTAAGCCAATGATTACATTCAACGCGACGGGATAGAGCTTCCCTTCTTTTTTTAGTTGTAAAATTCTTTGTTTCATTATCCCACGCTCCTTTTCCTTATTGTATCACGCTTTGAAGATAAATTCAAGAGTTTTTAATTGATAACATTATTTTCTGCCATTTGCACCCTTATATACCGCCTCTCATAAGTATTGCATTAAAAAAGCCTTGAAAGCATCCTGCTTCCAAGGCTTTTTATATACGTTACAGCTTCTCTCTCGAATACCCTTTATAAAGATGAAGGATATTGATGTCCTCGTCCATATCCAAGCCGTGAGAGCCGACATCGCCGTCAATATCGTGGCAGCCGTGATCCATCGCAAAGCCGACTAACGTATTGTGATTTTTCCAATGCGTTTGGATCATCTCGCAAAACGTACCGAAGGCGCGGGAATTGGCGTGCAGCTGGGAGAGCGCCACAACACTTTCCGTTCCGGTTTTGTGCATTTTCGTGTCATAATTGCCGTTATACACGGCGATAAAGTCGTGCTCGTCACGCAAAATCAGCTCCGCCGCCTTCGCATTGATCTGTTCGATCGTGGGATAAATGAAATAGTCCATCTCACGCTCCAAAAAGATTTTGCCCATACTGCAATTGCTGTCCGCCACAATGGCAACCTTCTTGCCTGCCCTGATAACCGAATCAAAAATCGTGTCAATTTTGATCACAGGCTTTTCGTACTTTTGTATGCCGTGAACCGCAGGCTGTGCACCCGTATACATCGTGCCAAAGCAAACGGGCGTGACCGAGGGCATTACCGTTGCCATCGGCAATTCGATATCGCATCGCTCGCTCACCTCTGACACAAGCTCGGGGTGCTTTCGGTACAGCCATTCGGCGATCGCATCGGGATTATACATAAACACGCGGTCTGCGCCCTGTGCGCCGAAGGTGTCGTCAACGTATTTTACAAGCGCGGAATTGGCAGGTGCAGCGCATTTCGGCGCCTCTACCTTGATGGCATAAGCCAGCGCTGCCGCCAGTGTATCAAGAGAAATTGGATTGTGCATGTTTGATCTCCTTTGTCCTATCTTTTATGAAAATCAATCTATGTTTTGTTTTTTATCCATCCGCTATTCTGATAATCTCCGTTCGGGAAATCCAGCTTGCGAAGCATCGATGCGATCACGCAACCGTCAACCGCCCGATTCTTATGAAATTCCGCTTCTCCCCAATTTAACGCGGCGGAATATGCCAGCGCCCACACTCCGTTCAGCGTCTGCGCGGTATTCCACGTCGTCTGCATCACGCCCGCAAGCGCGTGCTTCTTGAAACGTATCCTTGTGAAGCAGCATATCTCCCCACATGATAACCCTTCTGCCACACGTCATCAGCTCCTCGCTGACCGTATTGACGTGATCTACGACCGCTTCGAACTCTGCGTTGATGGTGGCAGAATACGCCTCGTCGCATCCGTCGCGCAAAAGTCAAACTTACCATGCGGTTTTATTATATCACACTCCCCACGATCCCGCAATAGGAAATTGGAGCTATCCGGTTAAAAAATTGCCCCGATAGACGTAAGCCCGCAGAAGTAAAAAGAAAACCCGCCACAAGGTAAACGGCAAAGCCGCCTCCCCCTGCTGGGGCTTGCTTCTGACCGCAAGCGGTCAGGGGAAACCGTTCCAAAGCTTGTGCAATATCCAAAATACAAGTGCGGTTTCCAGGTTCAATCCCGACCAAGAGAAAAAACAAAAAGAAAACCGTATAGTCCTTTTGGTGCACCTTCAGGGATTCGAACCCGGGACCCACTGATTAAGAGTCAGTTGCTCTACCAACTGAGCTAAAGGTGCATATTGGACTATACGGTTTTCTTTTGGCTCCCCCTGCTGGGCTTGAACCAGCGACATCATGATTAACAGTCATGCGCTCTACCGACTGAGCTAAGGAGGAATATGA
>JAZRFS010000093.1:0-5112 GCA_045643765.1 Eubacteriales bacterium | reverse complement strand
CTTGCGATCCAAGGTTTCTGCCTTGTGGTCAAGGCTTTCCTCCTTTTGCGCAATGCGGCGCTCTTGGCGCGTCACCTCTGCGCGGCGCTCCTTCAGCTCAGCCTCTGCTTCATTTCTCTGGCGGAAGATCTCATCCTTGGCTTCCATCAGGCGTTCCTTTTTCAGGGTCTCTGCCTTCTTTTCTGCCTCCTGCAAAATGCGATCCGCTTCCGATCTGGCAGCCGTTGCCTTTTTGCTATCCAGCACACGGCGCACAACGTAAGCAAGTACAGCCCCAAGCACGAGCGCACCCGCGATCAGAGCAATAGCTACTCCTATTGGCATAACAGTTTACCTCCTTAAAAATTTTTCTATATACAAAACAAAAAACACATTTAGGCATTGTATACATTATAATATTATACATCTATATAAATAAAAAGTCAAGAGGTTTGTGTTTTTTTGTAGCGATTGACCGACAATTTTTACTTGACAAACGACGCACGTGCCGCTATAATAAAAGTAACGATCAAACAAAAGGAGGATCTTTCTTATGAAATCTGTTGAAATCCGTCTTGCCACCATTGCAGACGTCCAGGAATTTGTGGGCATCGTGGCTCGTTCCCCTCTGGATATTGACCTGCTTTCCGGCCGTTACGTGGTCGACGCTAAGTCCATTATGGGTATCTTCAGCCTGGACCTGCTCAAGCCCATCACGCTGCAGGCTCACGGCGGCGACACCGAGGAGCTTTTCGCTGCTCTTGACCGCTTCATCGTCAAATAAGTGCCATAACGGTATAAAAAAGCACCCTTTTCAGGGTGCTTTTTTGTTGCCTTAAAGCGTTGCAGCCATCACGGCTTTGATGGTGTGCATTCTGTTCTCGGCCTCGTCGAAAACGATGGATTGCGGCCCCTCGATGACCTCGTGGGTGACCTCCATGCAATCAATGCCGAACTTTTCGTGGATCTCACGACCGACCACAGTGCCAAGATCGTGGAAGGCAGGCAGACAGTGCATAAAGCGGCACTGCGGACCGGCAATGTCCATCAACTCCTGCGTCACGCGGTAGGGGGAAAGCTCGCGAATGCGATAGCCCCATACGTGGTCGCCCTCACCCATCGAGACCCACACGTCGGTGTAAATAACGTCGGCATTCTCTACCGCCTTCTTGGGGTCGGTTTCAAAGGCAAGCGTCGCACCCGTTTCAGCAGCGATCGCCTCACACTGCGCGACAAGCTCCTTATTGGGGAAGTAATCTTCGGGTGCACATGCTACGAAATGCATGCCCATCTTGGCGCAACCCACCATCAGCGAGTTGCCCATATTGTAGCCCGCGTCACCCATAAACACAAGCTTCTTACCCTTGAGCTCGCCCATATGCTCCTTGATCGTCAAAAAATCGGCAAGGATCTGCGTGGGGTGAAATTCATTGGTCAGACCGTTCCACACGGGCACGCCCGCGTACTGCGCCAGCTCTTCCACAAGCTTCTGACCGTAACCGCGGTACTCGATGCCGTCAAACATACGGCCAAGCACGCGCGCGGTGTCAGCGATACTCTCCTTTTTGCCAATCTGCGAGCCGGACGGGCCGAGATACACAGAGTGCATACCAAGATCGTTGGCAGCTACCTCAAAGGCACAACGCGTACGCGTGCTGTCCTTTTCAAAGATCAGCGCAATATTCTTGCCCTCGTGTATGCGATGCGGAATACCCGCCTTTTTCTTTGCTTTAAAATCGGCAGCAAGATCGATCAGCCCCTCAATTTCTGCGGGGGTGAGATCCAGCAGCTTCAAAAAATGCTTTCCCTTCAAATTCATAATGTTCCCTTTCACTCACCGCAAACGGCGAGAATGATCTCAACGGCTTTTTCCAAGTCAGCCATCGGAATATTCAAAGCTGGCAGAAGACGCACCTTGTTCTTGGCGGTCAGGCACAACACGCCGCGTGCCATACATTCCTTCACGATCTCAGCGGCAGGCTTTTCGGTTTCAATGCCGATCATAAGACCCATACCGCTCACGCCCTTCACGCCCTTGGCGCTCTTCGCTTTTTCAAACACGTATGCGCTCTTTTCGCGCACCTCGGCAAGCAATTTCTCGTCAATGCGCGAGATCACGTTGCACGCACCGGCACACGCGATGGGGTTTCCGCCGTAGGTCGAGCCGTGGTCGCCGGCACCCAGAACGCTTTGCACCTTCTCGCCCATCAGGCAAGCACCGATGGGAAGACCGCCGCCAAGACCCTTGGCGGTGCTGACCACGTCGGGCGTCACACCGAAGTGCATATAAGCATAAAGCTCGCCCGTGCGTCCGTTGCCCGTTTGCACCTCGTCCACCATAAACACGATGTCCTCACGCGCACAGATCGCGGCAACACCCTTGACGAAATCCGCCTCCAGCGCATTCACGCCGCCCTCGCCCTGCACGCATTCGATCAGAATACCTGCAACCTTGTTTTCCGCCACGGTCTTTTCCATGGCGGCAAGATCGTTAGCAGGGGTATGCACAAAGCCGGGCGTCAGGGGCTGAAACAGCTCGTGATAATGCTCCTGTCCCGTAGCTGCAAGCGTGGTCAGCGTGCGACCGTGGAAGCTGTTTTGAAGCGTCACGATCGTGCTGTACTCCGCGCCCTTTTTCTCAGCCGCATACTTGCGCGCCACCTTGATGGCGCACTCGTTTGCCTCGGCACCCGAGTTGCCGAAAAACACCTTTTTCAGCCCCGTTCTGGTACATAATTGCTCAGCAAGCTTGGCACAGGGCTCGGTATAATACAAATTAGAGGTATGCTGAACCTTGTCCAGCTGGGCGATCACAGCCGCCTTCCAAGCCTCGTCGGCAATACCAAAGGCGTTTACGGCAATGCCGCTGCCCATATCAATATATTCCTTGCCGTCGGCGTCATAGAGCTTCGATCCCTTGCCGCTGACGATCTCGACAGGAAAGCGCGCGTAGGTATTCGCTACGTATGCTTTATCCAGGTTTTGCAGATTGCCCATCACGCGTCTCCCTTCACCATCGTACCGGCACCCTCGTCGGTAAGCAGCTCCATCAGGATCGAGTGGGGCACGCGGCCGTCCATGATGATCACGTTCTTCACACCCTTGCTGATCGCCTCGATACAGCAATCCACCTTGGGGATCATGCCGCCGGAGATCACGCCCTCGGCGTACAGCTCCTTCGCCTGCGCAACGGTGATCTCGGGGATCAGCGTGGAGGGATCGTCCTTGTCGCGCAGTACGCCTGCGATATCCGTCATCATGATCAGACGCTCGGCATTCAGCGCGCCTGCAATATATGCGGCGGCGGTGTCGGCATTGACGTTATACACGTTGCCTTCCTTGTCGCTTGCCACAGTGGAGATCACGGGGATATAGCCCTTTTCCAGCACGTCGGTGATGGGTTGGGGACGCACCTTGGTAATCTTGCCGACGTAGCCAAGACGCTCGTCCTTGATCTTTGCCTCCAGCATACCGCCGTCGATGCCGCAAAGTCCCACGGCATGACCGCCCTTGCTTTGCATCTGCGCCACCAGCGACTTGTTGACCTTGCCGGCAAGCACCATCTGCACGATCTCTACGCTTTCCTTGTCGGTCACGCGCAAGCCGTCCACAAACACGGCCTCCTTGCCAAGGCGTTTCATCATATCGCTGATCTCGGGACCGCCGCCGTGCACCAGCACGACCTTGACGCCGATCAACCAAAGAAGCGTGATGTCCTCCATCACCTGTTGCTTCAGTTGATCATTGATCATCGCATTGCCGCCGTATTTGACCACGATGGTCTTGCCCACGAACTTTTTGATGTAAGGAAGTGCCTCAGTCAGCACCTCTGCGCGTTGCGCGTTGGAAAAATGATTTTCGATACCCATAATTTTCCTCTTTTTCTTAAAAACTCGCACCGTTATGGCATATTTTTCTAAAAAGTAGATTTTTTGATGTAAAAGAAGCAAGCAGAGCAAGGCGTACCGCAACAGAAAGATGAAGGCGAACAAATCGTTCGTCGAATGTTTCTGTGAGGAGCAACGAAGCTATGCGCCGCTTATTTTGCATCAAGTTCTGTAGTCGCCGTTGATTTTTACGTAATCGTAAGTCAGATCACAGCCGTAAGCGGAAGCACCGTACGCACCGTCGCCAAGTCCCACCACGATCTCAATTTCCTTCTCCAGCAGGATCTCCTTTGCCTTTTCCTCGGAGAATTCCACGCCGGCACCGTTCTTGCAAACGGCGATCTCGCCCTTTGCGGACTTGAAGGATACGTCCACGCGGCTCACGTCAACGTCAGCACCGCTGTAACCGATGGCACACAGCACGCGTCCCCAGTTGGCGTCCGCACCGAACATAGCGGCCTTGAGCAGGCTGGAGCAGATCACGCTCTTTGCCACGGTCTTGGCGGCTGCCTCGGTAGCGGCACCAGAGGTGCGGCACTCCAAGAGCTTGGTTGCGCCCTCGCCGTCACCCGCGATCATACGGCAAAGCTGTACGTTTACGGTGTTCAGCGCCTGCATGAAGGTGGCGAAATCCGCACCGTCCTCGGTGATCTCGGCATTTCCTGCCATACCGTTGGCAAGCACCGTCACCATATCGTTGGTGGAGGTATCGCCGTCAATGCTGATCATATTGAAGGTGTTCTTAATGTCAGTGGAAAGCGCCTTTTGCAGCATCTCGGCAGAGATAGCCGCATCGGTGGTGATGAACACCAGCATGGTTGCCATATTGGGGTGGATCATACCGCTACCCTTGGCAATACCGCCCATACGGCAGGTCTTGCCGCCGATCTCAAACTCTACGGCGATCTCCTTCTTGGCAAGGTCGGTGGTCATGATCGCCTCTGCAGCATAGGCACCGCCCTCTCGCGAGAGGGACTTTGCCAGCTCAGGAACACCGGTGGCGATGGGATCAAGAGGCAGGGGCTGACCGATGCCCCCCGTAGATGCCACCACAACGTCCTCGGCAGAAATGCCAAGTGCCTCGGCGCACATCGCGCTCATCTTTTCAGCAACCTCGATCCCGTTGGCGTTGCAGGTGTTGGCGTTGCCGCTGTTGCAGATCCCCGCCTGCGCATAGCCGTCGGCAATATGCTTCTTGGTCACGGTGAGGGGCGCACCCTTCACCAGATTGGTCGTATAGGTTGCG
>JAZRFS010000092.1:0-3424 GCA_045643765.1 Eubacteriales bacterium | reverse complement strand
TAAAGACGAGTGTTTTCATACCCTCACACCTCCCGCACAAAGCGCCACAAAAGCGTCCTCAAAGCTTTCCTTGCCGGCAAGGGCTTTGATTTGCGCTACCGTTCCCACGGTAATCAGCTTGCCGCCGGCGAGGATCGCGATGCGGTCGCAAAGTGTCTCGGCTTCCTCTAAATAGTGCGTGGTGAGGATCACGGTGGTTTTGCCTTTGAGCGATCGGATCTGCTCCCAGAGCTCGTGTCGTGCCAGTATGTCAAGTCCCAGTGTGGGTTCGTCAAGGAAGAGGATCTCTGGCTCACCGATGAGCGCCATTGCGATAGAAAGACGGCGTTGCCAGCCACCCGAAAGTGTGCCCGCGCGTTGTGCACAAACCTTGGCAAGCCCCATGCGTTCGATCATTTTCTCGACCCGTTCGGTGGCTTCTTGCTTGTTGGCACCGTGCACCTCTGCCATAAATTGCAGATTTTCGCGCACCGAAAGCTTTTTGGCAACAGCGGTCTCCTGCGGGGATACGCCGATCACGTGCTTGACCTCCTGCGCCTGGGCAAGAATGCTTTTGCCGCACAGCCACGCCTCACCCTCGCTGGGCTCGGCAAGGCAGGAAAGCAGCTTGATGGCGGTGGTCTTGCCCGCACCGTTCACGCCGAGCAACGCCAGCATCTCGCCCTGCTCTACGGCAAGGTCAAGTCCCTCCAAAGCGGTCAGTTTTCCATACCGTTTGGTGAGATTTTTCGTTTCAATTTCCTTCATGCTTGCCCTCCATATTCGCGAACAGCTCGGTTAGAAAGCTTGCGTCGTTCACAATGGCAATGCCACGATCCTTATCTGCCATCAAAAGCAAGCTGTCGCCTGCCTTGATGCCAAACATATCACGCATGTTTTTGGGGATCACGATCTGCCCCTTTTCACCAATCTTTACGGTGCAAAGATCTTTTCCGTCCGGAAATTTCATTTGGTTTTCCTCCTTGTAGGAAAAGTTATACTTGTTATACTTGTAGTATATCATAGCTCGCGCGGCTTGTCAAGAGATAAAAAGAAAAAACGGTGCCAACGGCACCGTTTTTTATAAGGACGTGGAGCGAGGACCTCACCCCACGGTTTTGTGCGAATTATTTGCTTGCCTGCATTGCTCTGCGGATACGCATCGTTTCCTTCATACGAAGCTCGGTATTCAGGATCTTCTTGCGCAGACGGATCGACTTGGGCGTAACCTCGATCAGCTCATCGTCGGTGATAAACTCGATGGCTTCCTCCAGTGTGAAGATCACGGGAGGCGTAAGCAGCAGCTTTTCGTCCGCACCCTTGGAGCGGATAGCGGTCAGCTTCTTTTCGTCGCAGGGGTTGAGTGCGATATCGTCGTTCTTGGGGTTCTGACCTACGATCATGCCCTCGTAAACCTCGGTCTGAGGACCGACGAACATATCGCCGCGCTCCTGGCAGTGGAAAAGCCCGTAACGGGTGGTCACGCCTGCCTTGGAGGCAACCAGTGCGCCGGTAAAGCGCATCGGGATCTCACCGCGGTAGGGTTGGTAGCTGTCGAAGATCGTGTTCAGCACGCCCTCGCCGTGGGTGGCGGTCATAAACTCAGAGCGGTAGCCAATGAGGCAGCGGGAGGGGATCAGGTACTCAATACGGGAACGGACGCCCAGGGGGGTCATTTCAAGCAGATCGCCCTTACGTTGTGCCAATTTTTCAACCACGGGGCCAACGTATTCCTGGGGAACGTCCAGAAGCACGCGCTCGAACGGCTCGTATTTTTCGCCGTCCACGTCCTTGAAAAGCACACGGGGATTGGAGCAGCAAAGCTCATAGCCCTCACGGCGCATATTTTCGATCAGAATGGAAAGGTGCATTTCGCCACGACCTGCGACCTGGAACTCGTCCGTGGTGTCACCGTCGGACACACGCAAGGACATATCGCGCAGGGTCTCGCGGTAAAGGCGCTCACGCAGCTGACGGGAGGTGACGAATTTGCCCTCCTTGCCCGCAAGGGGGCTGTTGTTGACGGCAAAGGTCATTTCCATTGTGGGCTCGCTGACCTTGACGAACTCAAGGGGCTCGACACAGGTGGTGGAGGTCACGGTGTCACCGATGCTGATGTCACCGGCGCCAGAGAAGCACACGATGTCACCCATCATAGCGCTTTCGACGGGGACGCGCACCAGACCGTCGATCTGATAGATCGACACGATCTTTGCCATCTTGGGGGTTACACCGGAGTGGAAGTTAGAGATCATCGCGGTCTGGTTCTGCTTGAGCGTACCGCGCTCGATGCGACCGATGCCGATGCGTCCCACGTAATCGTTATAGTCGATGGAGGAAACAAGCAGCTGAAGCTCGCCCTTTTCGTCGCCCTCAGGGCAGGGAATATAATCCAGAATGGTGTCGAACAAAGGGGTAAGGTCAACGGCTTCCTCGTCGGCAGAGCGCGTGGCGGTGCCTGCGCGACCCGAGCAGTACAGCATCGGGCTGTCAAGCTGCTCGTCGGTTGCGTTGAGATCCATCAAAAGCTCAAGAATTTCGTCCTCCACCTCGCCAAGGCGGGCGTCGGGCTTGTCGATCTTGTTGATTACAACGATAACGCGGTGGTTGAGCTCCAGTGCGCGCTGCAGCACAAAGCGGGTCTGGGGCATAGGACCCTCGGCGGCATCCACGAGAAGGATAACGCCGTTTACCATCTTGAGGATACGCTCCACCTCGCCGCCGAAGTCGGCGTGTCCGGGAGTGTCGATGAGGTTGATCTTGACGTCCTTATAGTGCACGGCGGTGTTCTTTGCGAGAATGGTAATGCCGCGCTCCTTTTCGATATCGCCCGAGTCCATTACGCGGGTCACGGTTTCCTGATTTTCACGATAGATGCCGCCTTGCTTAAGCATCTGGTCAACGAGGGTGGTCTTGCCGTGGTCAACGTGCGCGATGATCGCCACGTTACGAAGATCTGTTCTTTGCATATTGACGTCCCTTTCTTTATCTGAAATACAATAAATTTCTACCAAAATATTATTATATCACTTTTTGTGTGTAGTGTCAACGCGCGCACGTGTAGAAATTTAAGTGTGAGGGCGTTTTTTTGTTGTGGAATTATGATAAAAAACGATTTCTTGAAAAAACTTTAAAAAAAGTGAAAAAGGGGGTTGACAAAGCAACGGGGATGTGCTATAATCTTACTGTTCGAAAATCGCTGGTGTGGCTCAATGGCAGAGCAGCTGATTTGTAATCAGCAGGTTGTTGGTTCGACTCCGATCACCAGCTCCAGTGATATTCGGCGGCACTGCCGCCGAAGTATCTCCGAACCTCATATGGGAGCGTTCCCGAGTGGCCAAAGGGGACAGACTGTAAATCTGCTGGCAATGCCTTCGGTGGTCCGAATCCACCCGCTCCCACCAAACAGAAAGAACACCGCGAAAGCGGGGCGCTTTCTGTTTGG
>JAZRFS010000091.1:0-15284 GCA_045643765.1 Eubacteriales bacterium | reverse complement strand
AAGAGAAGACCGAGTTTGACGTTATCCTTGCTTCCGCAGGCGCTAAGAAGCTTGACGTTATCAAGGTTGTTCGTGAGATCACAGGTCTTGGTCTTAAGGACGCAAAGGACCTCGTTGAGGCTGCTCCTAAGGCTGTTAAGGAAGGCGCTACCAAGGAAGAGGCTGAGAACATCAAGAAGGCTCTCGAGGACGCCGGCGCTACGGTTGAGCTTAAGTAAGTTTTTACCGTTACCTAAACCTGACTGTACAAAAGGGGTGCGCGTACGCGCACCCCTTTTTGTCTGACGTTGAAAAATTCCGTCCTGCTTCGTTGCTCCCGCCTCGCCCAATCGACGAACCAAAAAGTTCGCCTTCTTCGCTCGGCTTGCGGTGCGCCTCGCAGGGCGGAATTTTTCTTTGTCAGCGCTTTTCTCTTTGCAACACCACTCATCAAAAGCGGGCATTTCCGTTCGGAAATGCCCGCTTTTTGATACCGTTTGCCGCTTAATTGATCTCAGCAAGCGAAATTTTCGTGATGCGCAGCCCCGCCAGGGGCGTGCCCTCGTTCTTGCCGCTACAGCAATAGGCAAGCAGCATCGCACCGTCATCGGTGAAGAAGGCGGCGGGATAGCAGCAGCCCAGATCCTTATCGTCCTCTACAACGGTGTAGGGGCCCCAGGTTCTGCCATCGTCCACGCTCTTACGGATCACCATCGGGGTACGTCCCCAGGTGAAGGGATCGTAATCGATCAGCTGCTTGTCGATCACGTTGGTGTTGATGTCGTAATTGCCGAGGTGCTTTTCTGCGATGGGGTTATAAATGATGAAAACTTCACCCGTCTGGGGGCATTTTTGCATTTGGAGAGGGGACGTGGGGGAGCTGACAAAACTTTGGGGCATCGTAAAGCTCTCCATCATATCACGGGAGTACGCCTCGTACTGATAGCCGCTGCGCGTACGCGCCCAGAAACGGATCGTACCGTCTGCGTGCTCAAAAATGCCCGGCTCCTGGAAGCCGCGATCCCACTTGTTGAGCTTGGGGATCGTGAGGCGCGGTGCGGTGGGCTTGAAGGTCTTGCCGTCATCCTTGGACACAAAGCACATACAAACGGAAAAGCGCTCGTAGTCGATCTCGTCCTTGGGGTGCGCGGCGGCAGGAGCCACAATGTCACCGTTGGAAAGGCGGTGAATACGCTGATTGTTGATGACAAAATACTGGCGGCAGGTCTTTAACTCGCACCGTTCGGCGGTGAAATGCTCTCCGTCCTCGGAAATCGCGCGCGCAAGTGAGGTATTGCCGCTCTTCTCCTTGCACAAATAATATACGCCAATCTTACCGTCCTGTTGACGAAGAACAGATACGCTCATGATGTTGTCCACACCGTAATCGGCAGCACGTGCAATGATTTGCGGCTGTGTCCAGCTCTCACCCTCGTCGGCAGAATAGATCGCCGCAATGTCGCAGGGGGAATGATCCAGATGCGACTTGCCGTGATAGCAGCTGTACGCATACATAATGCGTCCGTCGTCAAGACGGATAAAATCGCCCTCACTGTTGCGGGGATTATCTGCACTGGGGCGCTTATCCCATACCGTTTTCATACTTTCTCTCCTTCTGCCACAGCTTGATGCTTGGCTTTTTGTTCTTTATAAAGCTTGGTTACACTGATCACGCCCAACGTCACACAGAACGTGGAATACAGGTTGTAGATCAGCGTAGGGGTATATTCGACTTGGTCGCGGATCACAAGAAGCGTAAGGCAAGTGCCGATCACACAGCTGACGAGCTGTAAGGGCGCATACTCAATGAAGGAAAGCATTGCCAAGATCGTCACAAGAATACCGAGCAGTGTCGATATATTATCCAATACCTGATAGGAAGAGCCGATTTTATTCAACGCGAACGCCACGACCGCCCACGCAGCAACAAAAGCGGCGGCAACCACACCCCTGCCCTTCCAAGAAAGCTTGCGGAACTCGGTAGAGGCACCGTATTTGTGCTTTTGCCAGCGCCAGAAGGTAATCAACTGCAACGGACAGGAAAACAAGAAGCAGGACATCGCGTTTGCCACAAGACCGTAGTACAGACCCACAAAGCCGTGCCAGATTGAATTAAAGCCGCCGAGCAAGGGCGCAAAGCGGATCGCGCGCGCCTGCATCACGGAGATCACAAGGGACACATACATCGGCCCCACGCGAAGCGGTGATTGCTTGAATATCACGGCTGTCACCGTGATCCCCACGGCACAAAGCAGCATCAAGAGCAACGTGAGCCAATTTTCACGCACAAATTTACGAAAACTCATTTCTACCACCTCACCGATGCTATTATAGCAAACGGGGAGCGCAAGGTCAAGCGAAAAAACGGACAAAATATAAGATTTTTATCCGATTTTCGCGTCAAAGCGCTTGACATCTCTTTTTCGATGCGCTACAATAGCATCAGATCCCAAAAAGGAGGGACGAATAGTGTCAGGTAACATATCCTTCCCCGAAAAAAAGGAGCATACGCTCCAGCTGGAAAATATCACGCTTCGCATGCTCACCTATCCTATTTACGAGGGCGCAACCAACGAAGCCAACAAGTATTCCTCCCATACACACGCGCACGCAGAGCTTTTCGCGTGCAGCGAGGGAAGCTTTTCCCTGCAAACGGAAAGCGGCATTCTTGCGATAGCGGCGGGGGACGTGGTGATCGTACCGCCGGGCTTTCCGCATCACAAGCTCCCCAGTAACAGGGGGACGGTATGGCACTGTCTGGACTTTATCTGCGTAGGCAGACGCCGCGCGGGCTGCACCGACCTGCAAAAGCCTCTTCTTTCTCTTTGCAACAGCGATTTTCTGCTTGTGGCGCGTGGCGTCACGCAGCTTTGTGCGGAAATCGCCAAAATCGCCGACCAGAAAAACGGCACGCAGCCCCTGTTGCCTGCTGTACGGCTTGCCACGGTGCTACTGGAGCTTTCTCAGCTCCCCTTACAAAAAATCGGGCGCGGGGATGCGCCCGTGCACCTTCCTGGCGCCGCGGCAGAGGATATCTCCGATATCAACCGCCTGGCGCGTCTGGACTATCTGCTCAATGGCTGCTTTACCAACCAAGAGCTTTCCGTGAGTTATGCGGCAAAGCTGCTTTACGCGAGCGAGCGGCAGTTGGAGCGCATCACAAAAAAGGAATACGGCAAGCCCTTTCGCCGCGCGCTGTGTGACCGCCGCTTGGAGGCGGCGGAGCAGATGCTGCTGGAAACCGATTGGAGCGTGTCCCGCATCGCAGAGGCGGTCGGATTTTCCACCAAGGCAGCCTTCTGCCGTGCCTTTTTGGAAAAGCACGGCGTCAGCGCCACAGAGTACAAAAAGGTGAAAAACTCTACCCGTTAAGGGGTTAAATGAGCTCTCCCGCGCTGTCGATCTCGCAATCCAGCACCACGCGTGCGACCTTCACCTTCGCCACGTAGGAGGCGACCTCCACGTGCGCGGGGTGCACCTTATAGGTATGCAGCGCGTCAAGGCTTTCAAAGCGCGTCACCAGCATCATATCATAGGACATATCCGTGCGGGAAACGTCGCGCCCGAGCTGCATAAACTTGATCTCGGGGATCACAGCAGGCAGGGCAAGCAGGCGCTCACGGACGATCGCCATATTCTCCTCGCGCGTCTTACCCTCGGCACTGTCGGCAAATTTCCACATAACAACGTGTTCGATCATCACAAAAACCTCGCTTTTTATTTGATAAATCCATTTTATCACAAACCGCACACTCCGTCAAGCGAAACTTTGCCGCAAGCCCTTGCATTTTAGGCAATTTTATGTTAGAATATTATATTATTATCATTCCTTTGACAAAGAAAGGATCCTTATCATGATCAACGACCAGAAAATCTGCTTCTCGGGCGTACAGCCCAGCGGCAACCTGACCATCGGCAACTATCTCGGTGCCATTCGCAACTTCTCCGCGTACAGTGAGGCGTACAAGTGCTTCTACTGCGTGGTGGACGAGCACGCCATCACCGTGCGCCAGAACCCCGCCGAGCTGCGCCGTCGCACCTATGAAACACTGGCACTTTACATGGCTTGCGGTCTCGATCCCGAAAAGAATACGCTTTACGTCCAGTCGCACGTGCCCGCACACGCCGAGCTTGCCTGGATGCTCAACTGCTTCACGATGTTCGGCGAGCTTTCCCGTATGACCCAGTTTAAGGATAAGAGCGCCAAGCACGCCGACAACGTCAATGCGGGACTTTTCACCTACCCCGTACTGATGGCTGCCGATATTCTGCTTTACCAGACCGACGTGGTGCCCACGGGCATTGACCAGAAGCAGCACGTAGAGCTTTGCCGCGATATCGCGACCCGCTTCAACCAGGTCTTCCCCGACACCTTCACCATTCCCCAGCCGATGATCGCGCAGAACGGAAAGAAGATCATGTCGCTCGCTGACCCGACCAAGAAGATGAGCAAGTCGGACGAGAACGCCAACGCGGTGGTGTATATTCTGGACGATAAGGACACCATCATCCGCAAGTTCCGCCGCGCCGTAACCGACAGCGACACCTGCGTGCGCTTTGCGGACGGCAAGGACGGCATCAACAATCTGATGACCATCTACTCCTGCTTCACGGGCAAAACCTTTGAGGAGATCGAGCGCGAATTTGACGGTCGCGGCTACGGCGACTTCAAGCTTGCCGTCGGCGAGGTGACTGCCGATGCACTGGCACCCGTACAGCAGAAATTCCACGAGCTGCTTGCCGACAAGGCAGGGCTTGAGGCGCAGATGCGCAAGGGCGCCGAGGAAGCCGCTTACTACGCAAGAAAAACGCTTTCCAAGGTACAAAAGAAGCTGGGCTTCGTTCCGCTGCCCAGAGGATAAGAAACAAGCCCCCGTTCGGGGGCTTTTTTCTATTGTTTCAAGGAATAATATCCCCCGCAAGCGATGCCTGCAGCATCTCGGCGGTGACATTTTCGCGCTTTAAGGAAAGCATCCAAAGCTTGACGTAAGCCGCCACGGGCGCGATCTGATACAAGGGCGTGATGCCGAGCGCGGCAAACGCGCTTGTGCTGACATACGCATCCCCTCTTGTCGCACCGGTGAGGAATACGGGAATATTCCTCGCCCTCGCTTCGGCAAAGAAGCGCTTCGCCTCGCCTGATACGGTATTGACCGTTCCCGAATGAAAGCTTGTGTGCAGAATATAGCGCACGTCCTTAGCGATAGCGGGATAAACCATTCCCGGATAGGGCTGTATGCGCAAAATCTGCGGAACGTCCTCGGCAAGCACGGGCACACCAAGAGCGGAAATCTCATCGTCAAGCGCGCGATAACCGGGATTGAGGGAAAAGGGCTTATTCCCCTCAAAAGTGCCGTAACGGGCAGAAAAAACGCTACCCACGTAGTCGGTGAAGGCAATGCTTTCCAAAAGGCGCGTGCCACAGTGGATATACATCGGCTCGCCTTCGTTCTGATAAGGCACCCACACGCCGGGCGTGCCAACCTCTGCAATGAAACGCAACGCACCGCGCAGATTGAAAATGGCGTTGGAACGCACGTCGCCTACGGGATAATTGGCGGAAACAAGGCATAACGGTATCGAAATGTCGGCAAAAGCATAGGAAAGCACGGCGGCGGTATATTGCAGGGTATCCGTGCCGTGTGTAACCACGATGCCGTCATAGCCCTTATCCTTATGCCCCGCCACGCACGCGCACAGGGCACGCAAGGTGTCGCCCGTATTGTTCTCGCTCAGCGCCACGTAGGGCTCCACACAGTCATAGGTGAAGGAAATGCCGTGCGCACGCTCGTATTCCGCAAGCAACACACGGGGGCGGTTCCCGTCGGTATTGATGATCCCATCGTGGGCCACGCTGCCGATCGTGCCGCCGGTAAATACAAATAGAATTTTCATAAAAGCTCCCAAAATAAAGGGCAAACAGATTTAGATGCAAAAGACGCGTTCTCGCCGCGACGGCGTACAAAAAGGTACGTCAAGTGACGAGAGCGCGCCTTTGGCGCTAAATATGGAAGCCCCACTTATTTTTTCCACGTACCGGGCATAAACAAGATCAGCATCGGGAAAAGCTCCAAACGTCCTACCAGCATATCGAACATCATCACAAGCTTGGAAAGCGGCGAAAAGAAAGCGTAGTTGCAAGTAGGACCAACCCCGGAAAGACCGGGACCGATATTGTTGATGGTAGCAGCGACTGCGGTAAAGTTGGTGGTAAAATCATAGCCATCCACGGCAAGCAGCATCATAGAAGCTGCAAACACAACCATAAAGCACGCGAAATAGGAGAAGGTCGCCTGCACGACTGCCTGCCCCACGGGCTTTTTGTCCACGGTGATCTGCTTGACCTGCTTGGGATGGATCGCCGCACGGAAATCACGCACGATCCCCTTAAACATCAGCATAAAGCGGCTGACCTTCATACCGCCGCCCGTACTGCCCGCGCACGCGCCGACAAACATAAGCAGCACCAGAATAGCGCAGGCAAGCGAGGGCCACAGGGCGAAGTCCACGGTACCGAAGCCGGTGGTGGAAATGATGGACGCCACAGTAAAGGTAACGTGACGAATAATATCCCCAAGATTGGCCGAGGAGCCGAACTGCGCCTGCAGGGCAGGATTGGTAGCAATATTGGCGGTGATCGTCACCACGATCACGGTGACAGCAGATAATACGATCAAAAGAAATGTGCGGACCTCACCATTCAAGGCATCCTTTAATTTTCCGCGAAACGCCAAATAGTATGCGCCGAAGTTGATGGAAAACAAAAGCATAAAGACCGTAACCACGACCTGTATATAGGGCGAGTAGGAAAGCATACTGTCGTTTTTGAAGCCAAAGCCACCTGTACCTGCGGTAGAGAAAGCGGTGTTCAACGCTTCAAACACGCTCATTCTGCCAAAAAGCAGCAAGATAAATTGCAACAGCGTAAAGCCCAGATAAATGCAATAAAGCAGCATTGCCGTGGTGCGCACACGCGGCACCAGCTTGCCCACATCGGGACCCGTGCTCTCCGCCTTCATAATATGCATATTGCGCCCACCGCTGAGCGGCACAAATGCCATAATAAAGACAAGCACGCCCATACCGCCGATCCAGTGTGTGAAGCTGCGCCACATCAGGATGGATTTCGGCAAGCTTTCCACCTCGGTGAAGATGGTAGCCCCCGTGGTGGTAAATCCGGAAACGGTTTCAAAAAGAGCATCCACATAAGAGGTCGTAACACCCTCAAACATAAAGGGCAAGGCGCCAAGCAAACTGATCGCGATCCAGGAAAGCGACACGACCACAAAGCCATCACGGGCACGCAAGGTCTGATTTTTCGGTTTTCTGAAGGTAAGCAGCGCACCTGCAGCAAGGCAGATCAGTATCGTCCACAGAAAGGAGAATATCGCTCCCTCTCCATACACGAGCGCCGTGATCACGGGCACCAGCAAAAAGGCAGCCTCAAAAAGCCAGATGCACCCAATGATGTAGGAGATCATTCTGTAATTCATATGTTTACCTCAACACATCGGAAATATCGTGCAAGGGGGTGCAGGAAACAACGACCACGTGATCCCCGGCCTCGATACAGTCATGACCGCGAGGGATCATCACCTTTTTCCCGCGCAGAATAGAGGCGATCAGCACGTCGGACTTCAGATGAAGATCCGAAAGCGGGGTGCCAACCACGGGCGCCCCCTCCTTGACGATAAACTCGGATGCCTCGATCTTGTCCATAATGATATTATAGAGCGTTTCCACGTTAGAGCCGATGGTGTTCTTCATCGCGCGGACATAACGCACAATGACATCCGACGCCACGTTCTTGGGGTAAATGATAGAGTCCAGATCCAGATGTGCCACCACGTCGGAAAAATCAAAGCGATCGATCTTGGTAACAAGCTTTCCCTTTCCCTTGGAAAGGCGCTTGGCAAGCAAAGAAAGCAGGATATTTTCCTCGTCGTAATTCGTCAGCGCCACAAACGCGCCCGCGCGCTCCACGCCCTCTTCCAGAAGCGTCTCCTGATCCCCCGCATCGGCGTGGATCACATTGATGTACGGATAGCCCGCGGTCAGCTCCTGGCAAAGCTCCACCTTTTTCTCAATAACGGTGGTGGAAATACCGTCCTCCTCCAGCATCTCGCACAGATAACGAGTGATCTGCCCGCCGCCTGCGATCAGCGCGTTCTTGACGGAATGGGTACGGTATTCGATCTTTTTGAAGAAATCGGCTGCATTTTTGGGAGATGCCACCAGCGAAATCACATCCTTACCCGCAAACACGAAATCACCTTTGGCAATGTAAGCCTCGTCCTCGCGTTCAACGGTGCAGATCAGCACGTCACAGTGCAGCACGGACACCACGTCGCGTACCGACATCCCTACAAGCGGGCTTTGCTCGGGCAAGCGGAACTTCAAAAGCTCCACACGTCCCCTGGCAAAGGTGTCGATCTTCATTGCAGACGGGAAACGAAGCACACGCAAAATTTCCTCGGCAGCGGCACGCTTGGAGTTGATGATCATCGCAAGATCAAGCTCTTCCTTCAAGTACTCGGTTTCGCCGTTATATTCAGGGCTCTCCACACGTGCAATCGTTTTGCAGTTGCCTGTTTTTTTGGCAAGCAGACAGCAAAGCAGATTGAGCTCGTCCGAGCCGGTCACCGCGATCAGCAGATCTGCTCCCGCAATACCTGCCTCCAGCAGCGTCGCGTGCGTGGCGCCGTTCCCGACAACACCCATGACGTCACAGCGCTCTGCCACCTCGCGTACGCGCTCGGGCGAGAGATCTACCACGGTGATGTTATTGCCGGGCTCGTTCAGCTGCTCTGCCAGATTTTCGCCGATTTTGCCGCAGCCAACGATAATAATATTCATAGATCCTTCCAGCTTGACACGGGAATGCTTCATAATACCATCCTTCTTTTCTTATGGGTATAGATATATTTATTATATCACTTTTCTTTTTAATGTCAAGCAAAACTTTAAGCATCCTCACGCACGCGCGGGATAAAATTCGCGGCAAGAGCTATCCGGCGACGTTTCAGATAAACGTAACCAATCACACAAAAGCAAAGTGCTCCCCACAGATTGACCGATAGATCCTTGATCGTATCCGCAAGCCCGACATCGAGGTAGCCGGGAAGCGTGAAACTCACCCCGTCTGCTGTCTTAATTTCCACTTGCGTAATATTTTCCGCGCGGAATATGCCCCCGCTCTGCGTGGGGATAAGCACGCTGTACACCTCCTTGCGAAAGCTATCCTTTTGCATATCGGTGTGCAGAAAATAATCTGCGCAAAACTCAAAAATCTCCCATAATACCCCCACCGTCATAGAAAAGCAAAAGGCAGTAAAGCTTTGGTACGCGGGCGAGGGTAGCGTACGCACAGTGCGCCTTTTTTCAAAGAGCGAAAACAGGCAAAATCCAAATCCCGCAAACAAAAAGCCGTTTGCTGCGTGTAACAGGGCGTCCCAGGCGGGAAAACGCTGATAAAAATCCCCGATCTCTCCAAGCACGCCGGCGCAAAAAACAAACAGATATGCCGAGATTTCCAACGTGGCGGGCAATTGCAAGGAAAAGCTTCTTTCCACAAGCGGAGGCAGTAAAAACAGCACAAGGCACAAAGCACCCGTAAAAACACGATCCCATCTGCCAACAAATCCCCCCTGCACAAGCACGGCAAACGTAGATACCCACAGACACACGAAAACGCAAAACGCCGTTTTGTTCTCTTTTATTTCATCCCACAGCCCACCAAAAAAGCCCCGTGTTGCCTGTTTTTTCGTTTTCACGTGCGCACCGCCCTTCTTTTAGCGTTTAGTATACACCTCTATATACCCACGCATACCGTGCGTTACAGTAAAAATGAAAAAACTATTTAGCAAAAAAGCAAAAAAGTATTGACAAACGGACAATGTTTTGTTAAAATAGTTACGAAGATACCAAAAACCGCGAGAAAGGATTTGGATACGAACGATGAAAAGAAGCATTCTCTGCCTGCTTGTACTTCTGACCCTTTGCGTATGCATTCTCTTTGTTTCCTGTAAGAAAGAGGATCCTGCAGTTGACGCTCCCGACGCTGCCGGTGTTGGCAAGAAGGGTGAAACCGAAACGACCAGAGTGGAAGGCTCTGTGGATCTTGACGGTCCCAACGAGCAGCTGCCCGGCTTTACCGACCGCAAATAAAGCTTTCTCAAACGCCCCACGTCTTGTGGGGCGTTTTTGTTTTGCATAAATACACCGTTCCCTGCCAACACTATTCACATCCCAGAAAAAGGAGTGATAAACATGGCACAAATTACCGAAAAAGAGCTCGGCTTGCTTGGCGACCTCTTGACTGCCGAGCAGCTGCAGATCGCAAAGTACTGCAATGCCGCACAAAACACGACCGACAAGGCGATTGCCGACTGCTACACGCAGATGGCGGAGCGCCACCAGCGCAGCTTTGACAAGCTGTATGCAAATCTGAAGTGAGGTGAGAGTATGAACTGTATGCAAAACAATTGCACCTTCGGTGACAAGGAAATGATGCACGATTGCCTGGATACCGAAAAGTATCTGATCGGTATGTACAATGCCGCGCTGACCGAGTCCGCAACGCCCGAGGTCGTACAAACCCTTACCGATCTGATGGCAGACGCCTTCCGTATGCAGCAGCAGCTGTTCCGCGAGATGAACAGCCGCGGCTGGTATCCCGTCACCAAGGCGGAGGAGCAAAAGATCACGCAGGCGAAGCAGAAGTTCGGTGCTTCCGTTTGCGCCAAGTGATCCGATCACAAAAAACAAAAAACGCGACCGCGTGCGGCCGCGTTTTTTTATTGCTTGCGGAAGCTGCTTGGCGTTTCCCCCGTTTCCTTTTTAAACACCTTGCTGAAATAATAGACGTCAGAAAAGCCGGAGCGCTCTGCCACCTCCATAATGGATAAATGCGGCATTTTCAAAAGCTGCTTAGCGTACTCGATCTTCTGCAGTGTGATATAGCGCGAGGGGGTTTTGTCAAACTGCTTTTTGAAAAGCTCGTCAAACTGTCGGCGCGACAGCTTTTCCGTTTCATAAAGCGCCGCAAGGCAATCCTGCTCGCGAAAGTGCAATTTGATGAATTCCTCGGCGCGCAGCATGCGCGGATCGACGGGAGCATAGCTTTTTTTACGCACCGCATCGATGCCTGCACACAGCTTATAAAAATCCGAAAAAAGCGTGTGTGTGCCGCTTCCCGAAAGCGCAATTTGCCGTTCGATGCGTTCCAAAAGGTAAAAAAGATCGGATACGTCTGCCGTTTTAACAAAAAACGTGTCGCTTTCGACCTCTTCGTAGGTGGTAAAATGAACGGAATAGGAAAAGCCCTTTTCCAACACCTGCACCGAGAAATCGTCGCGTGCATTGAAAAAGAAAACGCCGGTTCCCTCCAGCATCATACGGGTGTAACCGAAATCGTGCCATTCCTTGCCGGAAAGATTGATGCCGATGATGTGCGTTTTGCGATTTTTTGCCACCCAATGCGTAATATCGGGGGAATAGCGGATCGCCAGCTTGATATCCTTCACTCTCATATCCTCAAATCTCATACGCCACCTCCGTTTTTTCATTATAGCATACACGCATGCGGTTGTAAAGAAAAAACTTCCATATTTTACAAAAATTCCAAAAAATATATTGCAGAAATCCCGCGCGCGTGATAAAGTATAGGTAATCTCTCTTGCAAGGAGGCAGTTATGACGTACGAAGCAATGCGAAAAGAGCTGAGCGGCTATTATTTTACGGGAACGGGCGAGCGGGGCGAAGAGTTCCGCGCACGCGCCAACGCGGTGATGGATGCAGCGTACCGTGAGGGGATGAACCCTTATGAAATGAAGGTGCTGCAATACCGTGTGATCTCTGATATGTTCGAGCCAAAGCTGTTCTACACCTCTCCTTATTATTACGAAACCGGCACGATGTGGGCGCACTGCGACGGCGGGCGCGATTTCCGCGGTTTTAAGCACGCAGGCGGGTGGACCTTCTGGAAGAATAAGCATCTGTTCAGGGATCAGGATCCCGCGCTTTACGCGCTTGCCAAAAAGCAACAGTCAGAGCTTTTCTACACCACGATATTCAACGACACGATGCAACACTTCAACTTCAACAACCGCCCGATCCTGAAGGGCGGCTTGAAGGGGATTTACGAGCGTGCCGAAAAGGAGCTGGCAAGCGCAAAGGATTGGGAGGAGCGCGCGTATCTGGAGGCGACAAAGGAGGCGATGCTCTCTCTTAAAAAGATGAGCGAAAAGTTCGCGGACAAAGCCGAGCAGATGCTGACGGACGCCCCCGACGAAGCCGCACGTGAAAACCTTTCGCTGATCGCCAAAACGGCAAGACGCTGTCCGTGGGAAGCACCGAAAACGCTCTACGAGGCGCTCAACACCCTTTGCTTTATGCGCAAGTGCTTGGGTGCGCTGGAGGGCATCGGCCCCAACACCTTCGGGCGCATCGATATGGATCTGGCTCCCTTCTACGATGCGGATATTGCGGCAGGACGCCTGACCAAAGAGGAGGCGTACGATCTTGTTTGCAAATTCCTTCTGACCTGGGATCTGCATTTTGATCACGATTTCAAATTTGCGGGCTACTCGGATCACGAGCTGGAGAACACCTACGTGCTGGGCGGCTGCGATCTTGATGGCAAGCCGCTTTACAACGACCTCACGCAAATGTTTCTGCGTGCTTCGCGCGAGGAAACGATCATCTTCCCGAAGATCACCTGCCGCTATGACGAAAACTCGCCCAAGGAATATCTGGACGAGGCAAACCTTGCGGACACCAACGGCACCAGCACCCTTCTGTATCAGAATGACAGCGCCACCATCCCCTCGGTGCTGCGCCGCGGCAAGCCGATCGAGGAGGCGCGCGATTACCTGATCACGGGCTGCTGGGCAATTATGAGCAACGGCAAGGAAAAGATCGACGACGGATGCTACGTGAACATATTGAAGGTGCTGGAATACACCCTGCACAACCGTACGGACAAGATGGCAGAGGTCGGCATGACCTTTGCGCCCGTGGACGGCGCTACAAGCTTTGAGGAGCTGTACGACATCTATTGCAAGAACATCCGCGTCCTTTTTGAGGAGCGCTGCCGCGTGTGGCGCGCGGGCGGCAACATTTGGAACAAAGTCGACCCGTTACCCATCTTTTCTTCCACAATGGAGGATTGTCTGGGCAAGCACAAGGACTATACGGCGGGCGGTGCCAAGTACCGCGACAGCCGCTTTGAGCTGATCGGCTTCCCCAACGTGGTGGACAGTCTGCTTGCCATCAAGAAGCTTTGCTTTGAAGAAAAGAAGTACACCCTCGCCGAGATGCTGGATGCCGTGCGCAAAAACTGGGAGGGATATGAGGATATGCGTATGGACGCGATCCGCACGCCCGGCTGGGGTATGGGTATCACGGAAGCAGACGATTTCTGTGCCCGCTTTAATACCGATCTGTACGATATGGTACAGGATCTGGTCGGCACCTACGGCGGCAAGGTCGTGATCGGGCATCTGGCGTATACTGAGATCCGCTGGTGGGGTGAGCAAACGCTTGCCACACCCGAGGGGCGCAAGAGCGGCGATTACATCGCGCAGGGTCTGACGCCCTCGCGCCTGAAAAAGATCCCTGCCGTGACCAGCGTCATCAAGAGCCTGACCGCACCCGATCCCTCCGAGATCGGCGGCAACTCGGTGGTCAACGTGATCCTGCCCAACAAGACAACGCTTGACCATTGCGAGGCGTTTCTGCGCGCTACGGCGCACAGCGGCGTGCAATCCCTGCAACTCAACTGCACCTCGCGCGAGCAGCTGCTGGACGCACAAAAGCACCCCGAAAAATACCCCACGCTGATCGTGCGTATGTGCGGCTTCTCCGCGAAATTCACCTCGCTCTCGCCCGAATGGCAGCAAGAGGTGCTGACGCGCAATTTCTACGAATAAGTGGCATAACGGTATAAAAAAGGAGTTGTTTTCTATGACCGCAACCGTTTTTGATATTCAGCGTTCCTCCTTTGTGGACGGCCCCGGCATCCGCACGACCGTCTTCTTCAAGGGGTGCAATCTGCGCTGCGCGTGGTGCCACAATCCCGAAAGCCAGAGCGCCGCACCGCAGATGATGTTCTACGCCGACAAGTGCGTGGGGTGCGGCAAATGCCTTGAAAAATGCCCGCACGATCTGAGATCCTGCGAGCTTTGCGGCAAATGCGAGTTGTACTGTCCCGCCGAGGCGCGGCGCGTGTGCGGCAAAAAGTACACCGCAGACGACCTGCTCACGGAAATTCTTGCCGACAAGCTTTTTTATGACACCTCGGGGGGCGGCGTGACCTTCTCCGGGGGGGAGTGTATGCTGTATCCCGACTTCCTTACCGAGCTTTTACAAAAGTGCAAGGAGCAAGGGGTACATACCGCCGTGGACACGGCGGGTCACGTGCTCTTCTCGCATTTTGAGCGCGTGCTCCCCTTTACCGATATGTTCCTTTACGACGTGAAAAGTATGGACACGCAGGTGCATAAAGCCTACACGGGTGTGGATAATACGCTTATTTTGGACAATCTTGCAAGACTGCTTGCGCGCGGGGCACGCGTGTGGATCCGTGTGCCCGTCATCGTGGGTGTGAACGATAACGAAGGGGAGATGCGCGCCCTCGCCGCCTTCCTTGAAAAGCACGGCGCGCCCGAAAAAATTGAGCTGCTTCCCTATCACGCGATGGGCGAGAGCAAGGCGCGAGCCATCGGGCGCGAGCCGAGGATCTTTGCGGCTCCCGACAAGGAAAAGATCTCCGCACTTTACAAAATTTTGAACGCTTAATAAAAAAGCCCCGTAACGGGGCTTTTTTATTTTGAAAAAATTGTCGAATAGGATTGCAAAATAAGGGAAAATGTGCTATACTGATGAAAAGCATTGATTTTCAACGGAGGAAGCTCTATGAAGGACATCACATCTGCCAAAGATTTCAACGCACGCATCAAACGCGTGTTGATCACCAAGGAAGAGATCGATGCCGCCATTAAAAAGGCGGGCAAAGAGATCGCTGCCCTCTACGACGGTCGCCCCATTCTGTTGGTCAGCATTCTGAAGGGTGCTTTCGTCTTTATGGCAGACCTTTGCCGTGCCGTCGACGCCCCTTGCGAGATCGGCTTTATGTGCGCAAAAAGCTATTACAAGGGCACCGTTTCCTCCGGCGTGGTGCAGATTACGATGGATCTGGAGCAGGACATCAGCAACTATCACGTGGTGATCGTAGAGGATATCATCGACACGGGACGCACCCTCAATGACGTGGTGAAGCTCCTGAAGGCACGCAATCCCCTCTC
>JAZRFS010000090.1:0-29268 GCA_045643765.1 Eubacteriales bacterium | reverse complement strand
GTCACCTACGTCCTCAAAGCTGTACTTGGTTTCCGCGTAATCGGCTGGCGTAAGGGCGAGATACAGCGACAAGGTCTTGCCCTTGATGCCGAATTTCGCTACCGTCTGGCGACCAAAACGGAAGGTTTCGTTCGTCCAGCTTGTTCTTGCCTTCGTGCCGTAGCAAAGCAGCAGGTTCTTCAGCTCGGAATAGCGCGCCTTGATTTCATCCTCAGACTGGATCAATCTTGCGCGGAAGCTGCGGTCATAGCGCACGTAGATTGCCTTGCCGTTTACCAGGAATGTTTCGCTTGCCATTGTGGCATCGTCCTCAACAACCACAGGTGCCTGTGCCACAAGGAGCTCGGCTGCCACTGCGGGCTCTTCCTCGACGGGAGCTTCTTCCTCGACGGGAGCTTCTTCCTCGGCGGGGACTTCCTCTACGGCGGGAGCTTTCTGTACAGCGGGCGCAGCCTCGGTGGATGTGTGTGTCAGCAATAGGACGTTTTTCTTCTTTTTTCCTACGCATTCTACGACAAACAACGCAAACGAAGCAAGGAAAAGCAAAGCGGCTGCACCCAGCAGGATCCACTTTACGTTTTCACTCCATTGTATAGACATACGCAACATATGCTCAATAAAATGCATATATGTAATCGCCTCCGTCCTTTGCCTTATGTATTGTCAGCATCTTCCTCCTGCACGTCGGCCGATGCTTTTTCCGTGTCTGCTTGCGCGTCGCCCTCGCCCTTTTCGGCGTCAGCGTCCTTTCCCAGCTGCAAGACGCGGTTGTTTTCATCTTTAATCAAATAAATACCTAAAATCAGGATCAGAATTGCAGCCACCAGATAAATGAAGCCGCCCCCCTCGGTCAACCAACCAACGAAAAGTCCAAGACCGTGCATCGTCAGCACGACCTCGCCAAAGATCTCGTCGCGTGCCACGTTTCGGCGATCCTTGGTATTATTGGCGTCACCGCGTGTCACAAACATATCGGTGCCATCGTGGCTGAAGTTGATGATACGGTGGGTAGTGGGGATAGTTTCGTCCTCGTAGGCGAAGGTGATGATATCACCAATCTCATAATCCCCCGTGTCCTTGATCAGGATCAGGTCACCCTCCATAATGGTGCCTTCCATACTTCCCGTCGCAACGACAAGAATGGAGTACCCCGCAAACGAGGGGACCTTGGATTTCAAAATAAACTTGTCAATGGCAAGCCAGCCCGTCACCACAATCAAGAAGGCACAAAAGACCAAAAACAGGCCAAAAAGCACCTTTTTTGTGATGGCAAACACCTGACGGGGAGAGATCTTGCGTGCGCCCTTAAGGGGTTCACGGACATTCTGCGTATTTTCCTTATCGGTATGCATATATTATCCCTCCTCGCCAGATTGCGCGGTCATTTGGAACTGGAGCGAATACTCGCCGTTCGTCTGACCAAAATAGGTATCGCGTTCGTCGTTGCCGCTTTCAAATTGCCAACGCCATTCCAGCGTGAAGCGCTGCGCGGATTCAGGCAGGATCTCCAGCCCTGTAAACTTCAGCTCCTCGGCAGAAAGCCACTCATCGCCGTTCAGCGGCATATTGTTCATCTTGATACGGAATTCCATCGGGAAATCCGTCACCTCAGCACCGTTGTAAAGCTCCTTGATGCTGAAATCGTAGATCATACTAACGTTATGGGGGTTGTTCAGGATAAAGTCGTACTCACCCGAGCTATCGGGTGCGATCAAGCTATCCAACACGGCAATGGTGCCTTGTGCCTCCCACGTACCGTTGTTATCCTGTACCGCGATCTGCGGCACCTCGGAAAAGGGGATGTCGATCATCCAGACGAAGGCGGCAGTAGCAAGCAACAAAAGCGAAAGAAGCGCCAGCATCACGATAAAGGCAGCGCGACGCTCTCTTGCGGGAATTTTGCCAACAGGCTCGTCCGCAAGGAACAAAATGCTGTCGCGCAGCACCATTTCCCCTTTTGAGGAGGTATAGATGCGGCATTTCTGCTTTTTACCTTCGCAGTCGGTGCAACGCTCGGTACGCGCAAAGGTGGCGATTTCTTCGCCGTTCAGGTCAAGCACCTGACGCTTTGACAGCATACCCAACGCCTTGCCCTCAGCATCGGTAATCAGCTTATGGCGTCTTTTCACGGCAAGTGTGCCGTCAAAGGGCGCGGCTGTAAGTTTAGGATTGTATAACATTGCTTGTTAACGTACCTTTCTAACGTAGTCAATCCGCACGGTCCATGCAGTTATCAAATATGGGGGCGCAGGGAGAGAGAACTGCGCCATCCGATCAAAACCGACCATGCAGTGACGCATGGCACAGCCCCCGCCCCGTGTGGGGGCATAGGGCTATGCAAAGAATGAATGTAGGGGTAAATTACTCCTGAACAGTCTGGGTCTGCTCGAAGTTAGCGCTGACGGTAAAGGACATCTCGGTAACAGCAGTGTAGGCACCGATATCTTCGCCGTTTGCCTTCTGACCAAGCAGCGTATCAGCCTGGTTGCCGGTAAGCTCACCAACACCGGAAGCAGCAGCGTTATCGAACGCCCAGCTCCAGGTCAGCGTGTAGGTCGTAGCCTCAACAACCTCGCCCTGTTCAATAACGAGAGCCTCGGGATTGCTGTTGAAGTACTCGTTGATCTGAGCAACGGTTCCGTCGGTAACAACGTTGGAGGAGCCGTCGTGAAGGGTCCACTTAACGGGCTTGTAGGTGTCCAGTGCGATCTCGCTGGTCATGTTAAGCGCGAACTTAACCTGAGCGGAAACGTCAGCGGTACCGGTAACGGTGAAGGTCATAAAACCGGTGGTGCCGGGAGCTACAACTGCGCTGTCGGCGATTACGTTTACACCGGTGCCGGTGGTGGCAAGCTTGGTGGTAGCATCAGCTTCACCGTACTCGGAACCGAAAAGACCAGCTGCATCGGCCTGAATGGTAAGACCCCACTTGGCAACGGTCGCAGTGTTGGCGTCGGTGGTAGCGGTGCTGGTGTACTTAGCGAAGGTGGATATGCTCATTACCAGAACAGCGGCAAGAAGCAGAACCATAGCGGCAATAATAACTACTTTCTTCTTCATGTTTTTCATTGTTTTCTAACCTCCCTTAAAGATGTCAGGTATTCAAAAAACGGAGCGCGGCAGTGCGGTTTTTTCTCTCTCCGTTTGTGGTTTCCCGCACGGCAGCACAGCTTCGTATTTTTGATAAAAGTGGTGGGGTCGCGCTTTTACGGCGCAACCGTCAGTGTATAAACGGCGTAATTTCCGCCGTAGTAGGCGACCAGGAAGTACACACCGGCAGCAACGTCGCTGTCTGCGATCTTCAAGGTCATCTCTCCGCTGTCAAGGGTCAATCCGTCTGCGACGTTATCGTAATCCTTCAACAGCTTGTCGCACGCGGCGGTATGCTTCATTTGCGTACCCACGCGTTGGTAAACGTAAAGTTCGATTTCCACGGGGTCTGCGAGCTCGCCCACCTTAGTGGAAAGCGTCAGCGTGTCGCCCGCGCTTGCAGTTTCCTTTTTCCCGTTTTGCTCGTTAAAGAAGGTGATCTGCGGTGCATTGTTCAGTTCAAGATCTGATACGTAGCGCGTATCCACAAACGTATCTGTACCAAGGAAGCTTAAGCTATCCCCCAAGTCCAGCACGTATGCGGGGATCACCAGGATCTCCAGATACATTTTACCCGTAAAGTCATGGTATCGCATCGTATCAAGGTTCAAGCTGACGGGGTAATACAGTGTTTCCGCGCCAGATGCCTCAAACGCTGCATTGATCATACCGACCGTACCAAGCGGCAAGCCTGCCATACCGCCAAGGATCATAGCGTTATCACCCAGATCCATACCGGCGGGAAGAGGCACAAGTGCGCCGTTTCCGTCCTCCAGCCACATCTTGACAAGCACGATGTCCTCGTCCGCATAGCCGCGACCGATCAGGCTGCTGACCGGGATCTGACCGCTCATAGGCGTGCCCATCTCCACAGTGCCGGAGCCCATATTCATTTCGCGCGTATGCTGCAGCGATACGGTAAATGCCGTGTCCGCCTTGCCACCTTCCGTGACCAGAGAAATGCTTTCCTCGCTCAGCACGTGCGTGCCGGAAGCGTAAGAAATGTTAAACGCCATCATCGGCGAGAAGCCGCTGAAACGGTTTGCGCTGTCGGGCGCTTCACCCAGCATAACAAAATCACTGAGTGCGATCTGCTTGATACCCGCCTTTTCCGCGCTCACGTTGTAGTAGTAAAAAATGGGATAACCGCTGGTAAGAGCACCGGCGTAGTCAATGAGCGAGATCGTAGTGCCTTCGGGCAATCCGTTTGCAAAGGAAAGCACGCCTTGTCCTGCCGACGCAACCATCTGCGCCAGGTCGCCGGAGGCAAGTGCCTCCAACCAAATCAGTATAAAGCTGGCGGCTCCGTTTGCAGGAATTGCAACGGTATCCAGCATATCCGTATAGGGAGCGGCATTGAAATGCCTGCCGGGAGCAATCGAGCCGACCCATCCGGGCAGATCGTTGTCACCATACTCAGCAGTGGGATAAAGCACGATCATAGGAATGCCCATTTGAGGATGCGAGATCCATACGCCCTCTTTTTCCAGCATAGAGTACCGGAAGTAACGCAAGGTCTCGTCGGAAAGCGTACCGTTTTGCATGTATTTCCAGCCGTTGATGCCGGCATAGCCCTCATCGGGATCGGTGGGAAGCTTTACGTTGCCCGCACTGCTGTCATAGAACAGGAAATCCATCGCGTTGTGCATCATCACAAACGCATCGATCAAAGGACGCACACCGTCATCAATCGGCAGCTGGGCTGCCATCATCAAAACATCCTCAAGCCGCTCGGGATCGGTCCCCTCGGGGATCTCCTTTTTAACGCAGTACCGCACCAGCAGCATATCGCCCTTTTGCATCGGTACGTCAAATACGGCAAAATTCTCCATTTTGAAGTCGCTTGTACTCAAAGAGCCACTTCCTGCGGGAAGTACGATCTCCTGCCATTCGGTTATATTACCCTCAGCATCCATTACGGCATACTCGGCAAGGGCGTTGCTGGCGATAGCAGTCAATGCGATCTTATGCATACCGTCACACAACGCACGATAGGTCAGATAATCGTATTTGCCGTTCACAGCGCCCTGCTCACCCGCAGTAAGCACAGCTATGCCGCCGAAATCAAAGAAAAATCCGTCTATGACATCGCCAAGCCCGGCAATTGAGCCGTTTTGACCATTGCTGTATGCCTGCGCCAGAATATCAAAGGCGTGGGAGGCATCCGCAAACGTTGTCAGCTCCGGATACAGTTCGATCACGCCGTTTTCATCCGGCGTCACGTCCCAAGAGCCAATACCGCTTGCCAGGTTCACGCACTTCCCTTCTGCCGTTCTCCAACCGCGCAGGAACAGCGGCACTTCTGCCATATCGCCCGCATCTGCGGAGGAGATCAAATAAAACTCGGTAACAGGCAGAGGCGTAAGCTCACCATCCCTAAACTGGTATTCGATCATATCGATCTCACCGTCGCCGTCCACATCAAAGCCGAAGTTGAAGCGCACGGTGTATGCCTCGCCCTCGCCCAATACGACCAGGCTGACGGAAGCGATCCACTTCGCGTACAGCGTCATACTTTGCGCGGGGATGGTATCAAAGCTATTCACATAGAGAACGGTCATTGCCTCGTCGGAATACCAGCCCTCGAAGGTGTAGCCCGGACGCACGGGATCCGCTATGGGATAGGATTGATTGTACGCGCCCCTCACGGGATTGGGTGTGATCTCGGAGCCACCGTTGGTGACGAAATAAACCTCAATCTCCACAACCTCCCAACGACCGTAAACAGCTACGTCGGCGTTGCCCATCGTACCGAAGTAGTAACGGCTGCTCTCGCTAAAAGCGGGATCCGTGTACCACTCACCCGTAAAGCTGTGACCCGCCTTGAAGTACCCTGCCATATCGGGAGCCTCTGTGGGATCCAGATACGTGTAGGTGAAGGTTTCGATATGGTTCGTATCGTCGTTGAAATAAACCGTGATGTTAAATTGCTTCTTCGTATAAAGCGAGTAGACAAACTTGTTGTTGGGATTGTCGGGGTCCTGGTTCACACCGGGAACAGGCGCCGAGAAGTCGTAAGGCTCCCACGTCACCGCATAACCGGGATCCGAGGGGGTGGAATGGGGATACTCGTAAATAGAGGTATATTCCGGCGTATAGGTGACGGGATTGTTCTTCTTCAGAATAACCGTACCCGTGATATCACGCTCCACGAAGGTGATCGTGTAGGTCTGTGCCGACAGGTAGTAATAGCCGGGATAGCTTGCATCGTTCTCATCGTACTGATGCTCGGTATACCCCTCACAGATCACAACACCCTGCGTACCCACAGCGCTGCTGCCCTTATAGTACAGCTGCTGACCGCGCACGTAAACGGTGCCGTTTGCGCCAAAGAACGCATAAGAAGTGCCGTTATCCGCCACAACGGTGATCTTGCCGTATCGAACAGAGCCGTCAAGCCCTGCCGCACCCACGTCACCACCGTCGGCATACAAGCCGTAAGCATTCTGCGCACCCGAGTTCACTGTAAGAATGAAGTCCGCGTTCGTCTTTGCCAGGCTTCCGCCCGCACCCACAAGACCGTAAGCGTTGCCACTTGCCGTAACGTCGCAGGTAATGCCAATCAGGGAAATCTTACCCTTGTTATACACACCGGTCGCCTCGCCCTGCTCGGACGTGACCGTTACGTTGCCCGTAGCCGATACCAACGTAGCGCCTGTTTCAAGATACAGACCGTAGGCCTTGCCGTCAGCCCCGGTTGCAGTCACCTGCAACGTAGGCGAGGACATCGTCAGTTTGGCACGCGCACCAAATCGGATACCGTACGCATTGTATCCCGTTGCCGAGAACACAGTAGAGTAAAGCGAAGCCTCACCGTCCACGTAAGCGCCATAGGCGGTACCGCCCGCCTCGGTTGCCGTGACGGTAAAGGTAAGATTTGCATAGGAGTATGCACCGGTGACCCACAGACCGTATGCGTTACCGCTTGCGGTCGTGGCGGTGATCTGTAGCTTGCTGGAAAGCGAACCGGACATTCTTGCATCATAAAATGCAACGGCAGTGCCGGAACCCGAGCTTGCCGTGATCGTCACCTCGGCAATAACATCCGCAAAAGAGATGACCGAAGAATACAACGCATAAGCCTTGCCGCTGTCGGTTGCAGCCGAGATACTGATACCCGATTGCAGCTTTGCCGTGTTTCCATAGGTGTAAACGCCCTGTGCCGTACCCGTGCTTGAGATTGCCGAGATGGAGGCACAAATCGTGGGAGATCCACTGACATTCTGCAAGGCAGCTGCATTTTTACCGCTCGCCTGCAGCGTATATGCATAGCTCGAGGAACCGACAGTATAGTCGCCATAGGCGCCATGATAAATACCGATTGCGTTTCCCTTCGGGGCGTTTGCCGTTATGTGAAGAGGGTAGCCGCTATACGTATCAAAGCCGCTGCAGCGCACCGCCGTAGCGTTACCGTCCGTCGAGCTGGCAACGATCTGCGTATCACCCACGTCGGCAGCATTCAGCTTGCCCACGTTGATACCGTATGCCGTCCCCTTAACGGAGGTGACGGATACCGAAATACCGGCGCCGTTCAATTTCAGAATACGGGGGGAGGCAATGCTACATCCGTAGGCGTCGCCCACGGTACCGTTTGCCGCAACCGTTACGGTCGTGTTGGCATTCAGAAGGACGTTTCCGCCGGTAGCATACACGCCACGCGCCTCGCCGCCATTGGAAGTAACGGTAACGCTGCCCGCGACCTGGATCACATGATTGCTCACACTGCTGTTGATAAACTCGGAATACAGACCGTACGCCACGCCGTTTTGGTTCGTCACCGTAAGCTCGGAGCCCGCGCCAAGGTTTATATAAGCGTTACCAACGTTTGCGGCATAAACGCCAATAGCAGTACCGCCGTTGGCATTTACCGTAATGCGCACGGGACAAAGCGTACTGCTTTCGGTCGTACCCAGTGTCAGCATATTGGATTGTGTCAGGATCGCCGTCACGCCACCCGCAGCATCGACACGGATCTCGCCCGTGCCCACGCTGTCGTAAACCGTCAAATACAATCGATTGTCAAACACAGTCGTGTTCGAAAGCAGCTGATAGCCGTTCAGATCGATCTTCAGATATTTTCCGGTATCGTACAGTTTCAGTGTAGGATCGGTCTCGGTCAGGCACAGGTCCACCGTACGGACCAGCTTCACCACAGCAATGCGGCTTGAGCCGCCCGTGATCGCAAGCGCGGCATCCACCGCATCCTGCAATCTGGCGAAATAACCGTTCACGATACCCGAATAATCTTCCACAACGGCAATATTCTCGCGCGCCTCGTAGCAAGCGTAGAAATCCACGTCTGCTGTCACGGCGGGCAATGCGCCGTTCACCGCATAGCACTCACCCGTAAGAGAGCTGCGCCAATCGGTACGCAGGAAGGAGTACTGTACGTACATTTCGTCAGTACGCCCTGCCTCGGTGCTATACATATAGCCGATCTCAGTACCGCTGTATGTGGGAAGCTGTCCGTACGTTACCGTGATCTGTGCCCATTCGGCATCAAACAAAGGTGTCTCAAAGGCAAAGCCCTCGGGCACGCTCACATATTGTCCTGCAAAATCCAGGAAACGCACGGTATATTCGTTGATCTTATACGTCACGTGATAAAGCACAGGCATAGCAGCCACCGTGCCGCTCACGCGATCTGCCACGGTGACCGAGGTCAGACCGTAGTTGAAATAGGGGGTATAGCCCTCAATCGCAGCCATCGGGAAATCATAGCTCTCGCCGGCGGGCAGCTCAACACGATAATAGTAGTACCCGCTCGCGTGCAGCAGCGTTCCCTCGGGCAGCATATTGTACTGAGGTGCAAAATCACCCTCGCCAAACACAAAATCATAACGAATGGTTACGGTGTACTTGGCAGGCGACCATTTTGCATACAAAACGCTTGCCACAGGCAGCGTCACCGCGCTTTGCTCGTCCACGCGCACCGTAAAGGTGGTATCGGTGTACCAACCCTCGAACAGGAAGCCCAACACAAGGGGTGTGGGCAGACCGTACTCGCCCGTCGCGGGATTGTAGCTGTAAATATTGCCGAACTCCACCGTGGTAAAGCCGTCGCCATCCATCGTAGCCGTACTGAAATTCAGACCGCCGGGGTAGGTATTACCCTCGTAACGGTATTCAAAATCCACACGGTACTGATTTGCGTCGTAGTATACCGTAACGGTCTTGCTCTCCTTACCCTGCAGGGTGCCGCTGACAATTGCGTAGCCGCTTCTCACGGTATAGCCATCCACGGCGGGAGAGGTCACCTCATAGGCGGCATTCTCGCTCAGCGTCGCTTCATAGCGCGATGCCAGCTCGTTGCCGTTTTTGTCCAGATACAGGATCACCAGCTTATTCTCGGCAAAGGTATACGTAACCGTTACCGTCACGTCCTCGGTGCCCATCGTGCCGCTCACAACGAAGGGATCGGCTGCCGCGCCGTCGCTTCGTACGGCACTGCTTGCCATATAGCTTTCCACCACGGGAGAGGATATGCTGTATGCATCACCGTACGCGATCTGTGCCACGTAGGGATCGCGCAAGGGGGTCCCTGCACTATCCACGTAGTTGATCGTCACCTGGCGTCTGATCCTTTCATAGCGACCGGTCACCATCACGTTGTACGCAGGCATAGTTTCGGGCTGCTGTCCGTCATCCGTGCCCCATTCCCAGATGTAGATGTATCCGGTCTTTTCGGGAAGGGTAATCGAATTGAACTGCGCATAGTTGATAACCTCACCCGCCTGATAGCGTTCGGTGAAGGTCTGCTGCGCGCCCGTCTGATCCTCGTAGATGAACTGAATATCGTATCCTTGCTTCACGCCCTCTGCGGTGATCGTGAGCGGACCGGTGATATTGCCGGAAAGGATCACAAGCTCGCCGGTGGTCTGATCGTAGCTGTAATCCATGTAGGAGGACAAACGGACAGACGTGGGCATCAGATAGCCCTCGGCAGGTGCCAGCTTCACACGCAGCTCGCCGTTACGCACCACCGCCGCAGGACCTTCCACCGTCACGTTCGTGAGGCTGTAGGTCACAGGATACTGCACGTACAGGGTCGCCGTCTTGGTCACGGAAAGACCGCTCGTGTTTCCGCACACCACTGCCTTTTGCGGGGGTGCCACGGGAACGATGCTTGCGGTCAGATTTTTGGTCGTACTTCCGCTCTTGTTGGCGGCGACCGAAACGATTTCATCCGCGGGTGCTTGCAGCTTCACAAGCTCGTACTTCCACGCTTCCTCCGCACTGGGAGGCGTCAGATCCACCGTAAGGGTGTACAGCTGATCGGTGGTA
This sequence comes from Eubacteriales bacterium, assembly GCA_045643765.1. GTDB lineage: Bacteria > Bacillota > Clostridia > Oscillospirales > CAG-272 > Firm-07. Next base: position 18,894 of record JAZRFS010000090.1, on the reverse strand, counting down.
ATAGTTCCCGTAGCAGAATAGGACGAGCTGTTAATCAATACGTAGCCATCCTGCACGGTGAAATAGCTGTCCAGATCATACTTGACCTCGACATTGGCATAGTCGCTGACATCGTTTTTCGACAGATAACCCGCACTACTGCCCTTGCTTACGCTGACAGAAGAGTGTTCACTGTTCGGGTCCTCGTACAGCACAGGCACGTCGTTACCGCCAAGGAAGCCCTCTATGGGCTTCAGGCGGAAGGCGATCGTAAATCCGCTGTTTGCCACGTATTTCGGAGCGTTTGCCGTGCTATCCTCTGCCACCTCAAAGGTGGGATGATAGACCGTGTTCAGGATCTGATAAGAGGTCGTACCGTCCGCGTTTTCACTTACGACGTAAGCGAAGGATGCGGTCATCAGCCCCTCTTTATAGTAGGTAACCACGGTCTGACCGTTGTCGTTGCCCACGATCTTTTCGTCGTAGGTCTCGCCCTTGATCAGCATATCAACGGCATAGCCGTATTCATCGGTTTCCAGCTCAAAATACTTAGAGAATTTGCCTGCGCTCTCCACACCGGGAAACTCCTTGAGCAGCTCGGTGGTGTCAGGGGTACAGATATAGGTCACTTGCGCTGCGGAATTGATCGTGCCGGGCTCTGCCCTCACGCCGCCCTTTTCCACCAACGCATCGGCAAGACGTGCGATATACACAGCCTCATCATCGTTTCTGGCCTTGTTCAGAAGATCCGTATTCAGGTAGGAGGCACCACTGGTGCCGCCCAAGGCATTGGTAGCACTTACGGTTCCCCAGAAATCGTCGATTTCCGCGTTTCCGTTTTTGCCTGCCGTACCGTTGTAGCCCGAAAAATTATCCAACAAAACATCGGTTGCCTCCGGTAACGGACTGGCGGGGTCGCCCTTCTTTTGAGCCATACTCACGGCAGAACCGCCGCTTGACGTCCAGCTTGCATCACCCGTGCCGGCACCGGCACCGCCGCCGCCACCGCCGCCGCCTGCAATGTTCAGGTATGCGGTATCGCCGCCGTTCTTGGTCAACGCAACGGCAGTATACGAACCGCCGCCGCCGCCCGAGCCATTGGCAACGTGCGCTTGACCGACTGCCTCGCCGATATGCACGCCGTGCTGAACATACCCCTTGTCGGAGCTACCCTTACCCATCGTAAAGGAAAGGCTGTCCCCTTGCTCAAGGTAAACATAACCGTAGTAGGCAGCACCGTCAGAGCCGATACCACCCGAAACCTTACCGGTATCGTTATATTTCGTGTGGCTTGATGCTTTTGCACTCGCTCTGGCATCACCGCCATTGCCGCCGTCAGCGCCCCACGCCTGCACCAGATAATAACCGGTCGTGGGGGCAATAAAGGTGTCCGAAGAGAACGTGCCTGTACCGGTATAGGTATAGAAATTGCTCACTTCATAAGCGACCGTCACGCTTTGCGTCATCTCCTGCGCAAAGACGTAGGAGCCATCCTCAAAGGAAAGCGTCTTATTGGCGGTCAGCACATAATCCCAACCGTCAGAGAAGATATCCACGCCCACAAGCGAAATGGTAGCAATCGCCCAGAAGGTCTTTGTCGTCTTGATGGCAGGACCGACCTCGGCATAGCCTGCGCTTGTGACGGGGGTCGCCGTCAGATAGACGGTGTAGTGCGTCGTTTCACTGATCGTCAGCGTAGCAGTCGCACTCACAGAGGTGCCCGTAATATTACCCGTACCCGAATAGCGTCCCTGACGGATGCTGTAAGCGGATACGCTGCTGATAAACTCATATCCCCAGGAGGGTGGTCCCTGATAACTTGAAAACGAAGGATACTCTGCCGTATAAAGCTCGCTTGCCGCAAAGGTGACCTGCTCCTCGGAATGCATCGTCGACTTGGTCTTGATCACAAACTGCAGCGGCACGTTGACGTAGTCGGTGCGGGGCTGCGCTTTTGCCACGATCTCCTTGGCTTCCTCGCCCTCGCGCTGTATCGTCGCCATTACCATATCCAAAAGCGGCACGTTGTTGCCACCCATAAACTCCGCCTTCGGGCGAAGAGTAAAGGTCAGCGAAAGCACCGTTCCCTTTTCCGTAAGCGTCGATGCATTGATATTGGCGGCATTGATGACAAACGCGCCCGTTTCGGCGTTATAATTCATCGATCCGTTCTGATTGGGTACGCCCATATTACCCGTCGTTCCGTCACTGGAAAAATAGGAAACGACGTCAAAATACTTGGAAATCTTACCCTGTACCTGCACAGAGTTGAGATAAGAGGTGTCAGCCACAGAGCCGCCCGTGCCGTCACCGAGATAGGTATAGCTGAAGGCACCGCCGACGCCGGAGAACTCGTCCGCGCCGTATGCGCCCTTCAGATGCAGCTTTACGGTTGCATCAAGATTGTCGCCGAAAGAAAGGGACTTATTGTCACCGATGCTCTTGGCAATAAAGGAGGAGCCACCGCCACCGCCACCGACGTCTCCGGGAAGAATTGCACTCTGCATAATACCGCCCGAGCCACCGCAATAGCCGGCACCGCCGCCACCGCCGCGGAAATTACCCGTACCGCCTGCGCCGGGAGCGTTATCCATAGTGTAAGAGCCGCTCCAGTCGTTGGGGGTGCTGGTAGCCTTGGACAAACCAAGAAGGCTGGAAACATCCTCGCCGGGCACGTTCGTACCGCCTCTGCCGACGAAAGCCGTGGTGGTACCGCTGGATTTGCCGTTTTTACCGGAAAAAACGTATCCCTGTACGGGATAAGCGTCGCCATCCAGCTTCAACGACGCACCGTTGTTTACGTTACCGCCCGCACCGCCGTCTGCCGTTTTCTTGCGACCGCTTGCGTCTGTGGCATATTCCATCAGCGCGCCGTTGCCGGCACCGCCGCCACCGCCGCCCGCCGCAATCATAACGTAGTTCGACACGCGTGCGCTTTCGGGCATATTCCATTCATTTCCCGCCAACCAGCTCTCGTTGAAATCGCCCTCGTCAAAGAAATAAAGTGCAGAATAACCGCCGCCGCCACCGACCGCAATACGGCCCGCACCGTGCTCGCCGCCCGTACCGTTGATACCGCCGCCTTCGCCCTCAACCTTCGAGGTTGCGCCGTTGGTACCGATGCTGTAGGCAAGCGTCTGCCCCGCCTCCAGCCATACGCGGGCATATACGTATCCCGCTGCACCGCCGGCACCGCCGGGATTGGCGTCGGTGTTATCCTCACCGGTGGCACCCTTGCCGCCCCACAGCTCGAGCAGGTAATAGCCCGCAATCTGTACGGTGAAATAACCGTTCTTAGCATAAACACGGCTCAAAGGACCGTCGGTTTCGGAAAGAGAGGTCTGCAGCTTGATATTCAGGGTGTACTGGCTGTTGCCCTTGTACGCCACGTTCTTTTCGATGTGATAGTAAACACCATCCAGGTATACCGTTTCCTTGGAGGTAGCGGAAGAGAGGTCAGAGTCCTCGTCCGCAACGGCTGCGTTGCCCGTTACCGGAATCAGTGCCGCAATAGGTAACAGCATCACAAGACACAAAAACAGCGACAGCAATTTGATCAGAATAGTCTTACGCACGGCACTCAACTCCTTTCGTGCAAAAATTAATTCAGGGGGAACCTGTTATTCCGTATACGGGATACAAGTAACGCTTTGCGCCACCAGCTGGAGCACAGCCTCTTCACCGCCGTTTTCCAACAGGTTATTTACCACGGCGTCAATTTGCGAACGCGCCTCGGCAGGAACAAAGAAATGCAAACGATAAATCGTGCTTGCCGCCAGCGTCGCAACGACCTGCCCTTTGAAAAGATCCTTCTCGGCACCGCACTCGGGGCAGACATATGCTGCGGGCAGCGTCGCAAAGATCGTTCCGGCAGCAATGCCGCTGTCGGGATCGCCCACCGCTTCGTCGTAGATCCAGCCGCACTCGCTACACGCGACCTTGCTTCTCAGTACGTTTGTAAGGATGCCGGTGGGATCGGCGTTATCCGGCAAAAGCCCGGGGGTCCAGGAGATCAGATATTTTCCCGCGTCATCATTGGTAGCCACCGTCATCGTGATCACACCGAAGTCGCGGTCGTATGTGTAGGAAAGCTCCATCGGCACAAGAACAAAGGCAAATTCGGCACGCAACGTTTTTGTGTGTGGCGCCGTTGCCTTCGCTTCCACCAGCACGTTGCTGTAAAGCTCTGCCGTACCGTCCTCGTCACGATCCCAAAGAATAGGGGACACCGTCACGGCTTGTGCGGAATATATGCCGCCGGTAAGCGTTGCGGTAGAGGTCATATCCTCTTTTACCTCCCACACCCCGCTCTCACCCTCTCCACTCACGAGAACCGAATAGGTGATCGTATAGGTAATATCCTCGGCGGTAAAAGCTGCTGTGTCCTGCGCATTCACCAACACAAACTCAGTGCTTTTTCCAAGCACCTCGAAAGCAGGCGGCACAGTGGCATCACTCAGCACGTTGCTGCGGAAATAGAACAGGTCGCCCGTAAGCGTGGAGCTTTCATCGCGCAGAGTGGAAATATATTTGGCAAGTGTAATGCCGCCAAGCACAAGTGCTGTTACAGCCAGCACTGTAACAAGGACAATGATAAAACGCTTTTTCATTCCGCACCTCCCGTCTGTGTCTGTTCACAAACAACGGTCATACGGATGTCATTGGTCAGCCCGTTAAAGCGCTCGTCACGCTCGCCCTCCAACCAGGAAACGACCAGAAAGAAATTCGCCCGCTCCGCATTCTTCAGCACACACGTATAGGTGCGGGTATCTCCCGCCAAGCCTTCCGTGTCCGGTTCAAGGCGCATTTCCCCTTCATCCGTGAGCATATACAGATCGCAATTCAAAGGCAGGACCTGCTCTACGGTCAATTCCACCACAACGCAAATCGGCGTAGCGGAAACATCGTTGGTCACAACAAAGGAATATTTCTTGGGGCTGGTGGGCGTGCCGGGAAGCAGATTGGTCTGCAGATCTCCGTTCTCGTCATACCAGTCCTCGCCGTAGGTGATCGTGGGAACGAAGGCGCCGACCGCAGCCTCGTTCTTGGTACCTTTCGCGTTGCTCGTATATTTTGCCAAGGAGATACCTGCACCCACAAGGACAGCAACAAGCGAAATAATCAATGCTGCCAGAAGGAACGTGAATTTGTTCTTTTGCAGCCAAACACGTGCTGTGACTTTTTCGTTTGCCATTTTATATCTCCTTTCCGCTGTATTTTATGATATTAATTACGAATTTTTTAATGAACTGTAAAGAAATAACAATTTGTTTGATAATTATACCACTTACCGCGCGTATACGCAATAGATATACGCAATATTTGTTGCATTTCACAAAAACGGCGTTCCAAACGCCCCCATTTTCAACACATCGACGGCGTTTTTTCGGCATTTTTTGGGAACTGTAAACTTTTCCGCTTTTTCGACTTAAAACTCACCCCATCCCCCCACATATTTCAAAAAAGAGCGATTTTTCAATCGTTTTTCTCGCCTTTTCACAAGATATTGTGCCGCACCCCGTCCACAAGCACACAATATGGGCAAAAACGCACTTTTTCACCTATTTACCCCCCATACGCCCGCGATTTTGCGTTTTTTTGCAGCAAATCAAGCCAAAGAAAACCCTATATACGTCCTTGATTTTTGCGACGCGCGGGCGCACGTGCGCGTACGCGTATAATAATAGGAAAAAGATGAAACAACGTCCTTTTTTGACAGCTTTTGACCGCAAGCAACAAAAAAACGCACCCCCACACGGGGTGCGTTTTTACAAATTGGGTTCAATTCTCTGCCTCAAACTGATCCTTACCAACGCCGCAAAGCGGGCAGGCAAAATCCTCGGGAAGGTCTTCAAATTTGGTACCGGGAGCGATACCGTTATCGGGATCACCCAGCGCCTCATCATAGGTCCAACCGCATACGCCACAAATATATTTCTTCATAGCAATTCTCCTTTTTCGCCCCACGGTATGGGGGTATTATTTCAATTCCTCGGCAAGCGCACACAGCTGCGCGCGGCTTTCTTCGTTCAATGCGGAAAGGATCTTCACGCCTGCCTCGGCGTAGGTGATATTCTTGCACTTTTCCAGCATACCGCGCATCACCTTGGTCGCCATCGGCGCCCAACTGCCGTTTTCCACAAATGCCACGGTCTTGTTCTGGAAATTACGCTCCACCAGGTGGTCGATAAAGGTGCGCATAAAGGGGAAAATATCCGCATTATAGGTGGTCGTAGCCAGTACCAGCTTACCGTAACGGAATGCATCCTCCACAGCCTCTGCCATATCGCAACGCGCAAGATCGCTCACTTCAACCCTGGGACACCCCGCCGCACGCAAGAGCTCTGCCAGCTCCTCCACAGCCTTTTTCGTGTTACCGTATACCGATGTATAGGCGATCAACACGCCCTCACTCTCCGTGCCGTAGCTCGACCACGTGTTGTAAAGATCCAGATAGTAGCCAAGATTTTCCGAAAGAACGGGGCCGTGTAGGGGGCAAATGATCTGAATATCCAATGCCGCCGCTTTTTTAAGCAAGCTCTGTACCTGTGCGCCGTATTTGCCTACGATACCGAAATAGTAACGTCTTGCCTCACACGCCCAGTCTTCTTCGGCGTCAAGAGCGCCGAATTTACCGAAGCCGTCCGCCGAAAACAGCACCTTATCCGTGCTGTCATAGGTCACAATCACCTCAGGCCAGTGTACCATCGGTGCGGTGACAAAGGCGAGCGCGTGCTTACCGAGCGAGAGCGTGCTGCCCTCCCCCACTACGACCTGACGATCGGCAAAGTCCGTGCCGAAAAAGTTTTTCATCATAGCAAACGCCTTGGCGGAAGCCACGATCTTTGCCTGGGGATATGCGTTGACAAAGGTGGTGATATTGGCGGAATGGTCGGGCTCCATATGCTGCACGATCAGATAGTCGGGGGACCTATCCCCCATCACGTGGCGCAAATTTGCCAGCCACTCGTCGCCAAAGCGCGCGTCCACCGTGTCCATTACGGCAATCCTTTCGTCCAGAATTACATAAGAATTGTACGCCATCCCCTCGGGCACGACGTACTGACCCTCAAACAGATCGATCTCGCGATCGTTGACGCCTATGTATTGAATATCGTTCGTAATTCTCATATTCCGCTCCTTTTTGCTTGTTGCTACTATTATAACAAAAAAATGATGCGCGCACAAGAGGAAATCTTTGATTGCAGCATCATTTTTTACAAATCACAATTTACCTGTGCCACTTATAGCAACACAAGCCACAGCCCGCCAAGCGTCGCCAAAAGTGTCGGCACCGAGATCGCAGCACCGTATAGAATAAATTTACCAAAAGAGAGCTTTACGCGGTACTGACGCAAGAGTGCCATCCACATAATACCCGCCAACGCCCCTAACGGGGTGAAAAAGGCACCGATATTCGAACCAATAACCGCTGCATAAAGCGCAGGCACAGATGCCACGCCACCGGGCGCCACGACAGAGGAAAACAGCACACTCATCGGGATGTTGTTCACAAGATTGGCGGCAAGGAAGGAGCCCACACCCACGCGGAAGACCTCACCTGCTCCCAGAAGCCAGGTCGAAAGCTGTGCGGTGACACCCACTTTATTCAGCCCCATCACCAGCACGAACATAGAGATCACAAAGGGCACCACGTCAAAGGGCGCACGCAAAAGCGAATGGCGTACGGGGGAAAGTCCGCGATGTCGGCAGATCAGCTCGGTCACAGCGATGAAATACAAAGAAAGACAGGAAAGCGCCGCAATCAGCCACATAGAAATATCAATGTAAGAGGAGAAGACCATCAAAAGGATGCACCCGCCAAGCGCCACGATACCAAGCGTGACAGTCGGCTTGTCTGCGATATGCTCGTGCGTGCTGCTCGGCTCCATCGGCGCGCGCAGGCGGTTGCGAAAAAGCAGCCACAGCACGCAGAGTGAAGCAATTCCCCCCATAACGGTGGGAAAAATCATAATTTTGAGGTACTCTGCAAAGGTCACACCCGCACTTGCCGCAAGGTAAATGTTGGTGGGATTTCCGATGATCAGCGCCATGCTCCAGGTGTTTGCCGCCACAAACTCGCAGATCAGATACGGCAAGGGATCAATCTTCGCATGCTTCGCGAAATAGCAGATAAAGGGTGTAAAGGTCAGCACCACGATATCGTTCGAGGTAAAGACGGTCAACACCGAAACGGCGGCGTAAAGCAGGAAAAACAGCTTGCGCTGGTCACTGCCCGCCTTCGCAAGCACAGCGCTGGCAAGATAACGGAAAAAGCCCTCCTCGTCCAGAAACACCGACATCAGCGTCATCGCAAAAAACAACACCAAAATCTTGATGGGGTTGATCGCGCTGTCCGCGTTCAGCCCCCGAAAAACCTCGCCGGGTGAAAGCACGCCGCACACCACAAGCAAAAGCGCACCCAGAAGCGGCGCCGCCCAGAAGACACGCACCGACGGATGCTTGGGATGCAACCGGTGCTCGGTGAGCGCAAGCGCGATCATTCCCGCAACCGACATAAGAGAGATACATACAGTCAACGTCACAGCACTCCCCTCCTTTTCTTTCAAACACTTCCGTATTGTATCACAAAGTAATACAAAAAGCAAGGGGAAACGTGCTTTTTTTCAAAAAGGCTCGGGAAGCGCCCTCCCCTCAATAAGATCCTCAAAGCACGGTGGCAGAGGCAGCTCGATCCGCACCCCCTCGATATGCAAAAAACGCACCCGTTGTGCGTTATAAGAGGACAACGGGCGGTCATATACGTCGTTGGAATGCGCCGCCACGTACACCTCCTCACCCACGCGCTCCAGCACCAGAAGCGTATGATAAAACTCCCCGTTTTCCCGTCCCAGCTGCACCACGTCGCCGGGCTCGATTTCCTCGCGTGCAACACTCCTTCCAAACGGTCCCACGCCCCCATTGCTCGCGCGAAAGGTGGGCGCGCCCGTGAAGAAATCCCAGAAAAATTCTACGCCCGTCCACGCGGGTGCGCGATCCTCCACGTTACGGTAATACCACCCGAAATCGGGTGTGCCGTTCATCACACAGCTCCCTGCCAGTACAGCCTGCGACACAAAATTAGTACAATCCCCGCCTACGCCCGTAAAATTATAAAACAGAGGATTGCGCTCGAACGCCCATCTTTTGGCATAAGCCAACGCTCGCGTGCGATCATATTCTCCCGTCCATAGCATCCTATCACCCCCTTGGCAGTATATGAAAAAAAGAAGCCGTGTGTGACACGGCTTCTTTGAAGCATCTTTTATTACGCGACAGGGATCGTCGGCATCGTCTGTCCGCTGGCGACAAAGCGTTCCGCCATTTTGTCTGCGATCTGCTCCGGCGTGAGAGAATGGATCTCTTCCGCGGTCAGATGTTCCACAATAGCCTCCGCGATCAGCTGGCTCGCCTGTTCGCTGACAGGCACCTCGTATCCGTTCATAATCTGATGGATATTTGTGCTCAGGGCTTCCTGATCAATCGTACCGTCTGTGGCGGTGGCACTCTTCAGCGTACCTGCCATATCCTCCAGCATATCGCTGTGGTTGGCGCGCAGCTCCTCGGGCGCACCCAGGTGCTCCATCATCACGCGCACACCCACATCGTGGATTGCCGTTTTGACGGGTGCCATACGCGGGTTGGCATCCAATAGGGTGTACAGCTTATTCACCACACCCTCAGACACCAGCTTATTGACAAAATCTGCATTATCGGTTCCCATCGTAAAGACGTTTGACTCAACAAGCACGGAAAACGTGTCGGCAAATGTGCCCAGGTCCTGCGTCAGGGTAGTGGGCGTGATGGTGGTAAACACCTCAAGGAAAGCATCCGTAATTCCCTGCACGTCCTCGCCCATATCCGGCTTGGACATACCAAGCGCCTGCTCACCGTCAAGCCAAGCCTCGGACGCGTTGGAAAGGAATACAGCCACAACGGTGGACACAATTTTAGAAGAGCCCACGTCATTTGCCATCTGCTTCATTGCCTGCGCCTCGGACTCGCCGTATTGCTCAAAGGAGGAGCCCGTCAGCTTCGTGGCATCCTTCCATATGGCAATCACCGCATCCGCTTCCTGCTGCAAGCTGATTTTTCCCTCTTCAAAGCTAACCGTCGTCAACAAGCGGAACATATGTCTGCCCACCACTTGATAGGACTGCTTCGCCACGGGGGCTTCCATCATCTGCTCCAGCACACTCGGCTGTTGCTGCTCCTCTTGTACCGTCAGCTGATCCAAAACGCCGTCGGCAAGCGCCATATAACCAAACACGGGTGTCACAAACACAACAAGACCGACCGCGCCGCACAGCACGCCTACAAGCGCGCCCGTGAGGCGTCCGCAAAGCTTCGGTCCCTTGATGCCGAACAGCACGGCAATAAGCTTATACAGGATCCAGGAAAGGATCTTCAGCACCAGGTACGCCAGCACGAACAGGATCGGCGCCGCCAGCATTTCGCACAGCGCATCCACCACCAACGCCATTTCGGGCTGTCCGAGAAGCGTCGCCACACTCTCTCCCAGCACGGGCTGCAAAAGAGAGATAATATACCTGCCAACGCTCTTGCCCATAATTTTGACAAATAAAAGCGCGCCGCCAAAGGAAAGCAACAGGGTCACAAGACGCAGTAGTGTTCTTTTCAGCTTTCGCAAAAATCCCCAAAAGGCACCGAAGCCCAGAATGGCAACGACTGCGATCAGCATAATAAGCTTTGGATCTAACACGAAGTAACACCTCTTTTTTTATACGGTATAATATATTTTTATTATATACTTTTCATTTCCGCTTGTCAACCCTTACCCGTGTCCGTACGTAATTTTCTTTCTGCAGCTTTCTGCGCGATCCCCTCGCAAAGCGCTTCCATAGAGATCCCGACCGTCCGTGCTGCCAGCGGAAAAAGACTGGTAGCGGTCATCCCCGGCAAGGTGTTTGCCTCCAGAAAGCAAGGCTCACCCTGCTTGTTCTCCTTGAAATCCACACGTGCAAAATCCCGCAATCCCAATGCCGAAAAGCAGATCAGCGCGAGGGCTTGCAAACGGGCAAGCTGCGCGACGGGAAGCGGCGCAGGGCAGATCTCCTCAGTAGCACCCGGCTCGTATTTATGCGCATAATCGTATACACCGTCGCGCGGGCGGATCTCAATCGGCGGAAGTGCGCGTCCGTCCCATACTGCCACGGAATATTCACGACCGGGCAGGTACTCTTCGCACAATAAGTCCCCAGACGTGGTGAGTTTTCCAAGTTTTTCTCGACTTTCAACGATACAAAAGCCCACACTGGATCCCCCCTTGCAGGGTTTCACCGCAAAGGGTAATGGCAGCTCGGGTGCCTCCTTTCCTGCGTGCCACACGACCCCCTTTGCCGTTGGAACGCCGTATTCCCCCACGCATTGCTTGGCACGCGGCTTATCCATCGCAAGCGCAGAAGCTGCGCATCCGCTTCCCGTATAATGCAATATTCCCGCCTCTTCAAGAACACTCTGCCAGCTTCCATCCTCCCCCGTCCCGCCGTGTAAGCACAGAAATACGCAATCCGCATCCCGTGCACGCGCGAGAAGCGCTGCATCGGGTAATGCTGTGTCCACCTGCACAGCAGATACTATATGTCCTTGCTTACGTAATGCTTCATACACGCGCTCCCCCGAGCGCAGCGAAACCTCTCTTTCCTCGCTCACTCCACCGCATATCACCAAAATTTCCATAAAAAAAGCCCTCCCTTTCCCTTGCTAGGGTATGCGGGAGGGCATAAAACGTGTTATTGTAGCAGTGCGACACGATCGTTACCGCCGTAATCGCGGAATATGGTGGCACAAAGTCCGTGCTCCTTCGCCAGCGCCTTGATTTCGTCTGCCTGATCGTATCCGATCTCAAACAGGAAAAAGCCATCCTTTTTCAGAAGCTTTCTCCACTTTTCCAGAATAGCACGATAAAAATCAAGCCCGTCATCGCCACCGAATAGCGCCGCAGAGGGCTCGTGCTTCACCTCGCAGGAAAGCGTTTCCATCGCTTCGGCGCGGATATACGGCGGATTGGAAAGGATCGCATCAAAGCGTTCCTCCCATTCGCACCCCTCCAAAACGTCACACAGTTTGGGGGTAAATCGTTCGCGCACGCCGTTTCGTACGGCATTTCGCTCTGCCAGCGCCAACGTTTCCGGGAAAAGATCCACCGCCACGGCGCGTGTATCGGAACGGGAGCAAAGCGTGGAGATCGCCACGCATCCGCTACCCGTACAAAGATCCAGAAAGCATGCGTTTTGCGGCAAGCGCTTTATCGCCTGCTCCACAAGATGCTCGGTATCCGGACGAGGAACCAGACAATGCTCATTTACCTCATAGCACTCTCTCCAGAAACACCACTCACCCAGGATATATTGCAGCGGGTAGTGCGTACAACGCCGCTGCACGGCGTCCTCCAGCGCCTTGCCTGCAAAGGTCTCCTGCAACAGTCGCGTTTCCCCTGCAGCGTTTTCTATTCCCGCCTCCAAAAGACGTTCTTTGATCATTTGCTGTGTCAACGACGTCACCCTTTCAAATTATTTTTCATAAACTACTGTACAAATGCCGCTTTTTGTGATAAAATAAAATTGAGAAATCCTGAAGGGAGGATATTATGATGAAAAACACCACTAACTACGGCAAAATCATCGCCATCACGCTCTCTGTCGTGACCAGCGCCTGTGCCATCGCCTTCGTGATCTACCGTTTGTTCCGCAATCTGATTGAATTCTGCAATACCTACGAGATCCCCGAGGAGGATGAGTTGGATTTTGCTGAGCTTGAAGAAGAATGCTTTGACGAGGTAGCCCCGGAGGAATGCGCCGAGGAGCCTGCCGAGGAAGAAAGCGAAACCGTAGCAGAATAATAAAAAGCCCCTGCCCCATCACGGCGGCAGGGGCTTTCTGTTTTTTCATCTTTCAAAAAAGACCATTCCGAATTACTCGGAATGGCCTTTTGGTTCATTTCAGTGTCAATTAGTTCTGACCCTGCTCCTGACGGAAGTCAGCACAAATCTTTCTCAGCTGCTCTTCAGCGGTGGGAAGGAAGGACTTGTACTTGGAGGACCAGGAGGTGTGGTCTACGATTGCGTTGGAAGCCTGCTCGGGCAGGTTGCTGGTAACCGTAGAGAAGATCTTACCCAGGTCAAATACGATACCGGAACGAACAAACTCGAACATATCGGTCTCGTCCTTGGACTCTGCGTACTTGAGGGACATGTTAACCTCGAAGATTTCGGGGGTGGTCAGACGGTAAGCCTCGGATGCGTAGCACTCAAGGACAGCGGTGAACATAGACAGGGTCTCCTGCTTGTCGCCACGCTGGTCAAAGTCAACGTAGATGCCGTACAGGGACCAGGGGTTACCCATACCGGTGTAGTAGTTCACCTGGTTGGTGTCGTACTTGGGGGTGGGGATCATACCGTAGCTGAACTTAACCTTACCCAGTGCAAGAGCGGACTCTGCGTAGCAAGCGTGCTCAAGCCAGAGCAGGGTCTTACCCTTCTGGAAGATGCTTCTGGTGTTGTTTGCCATCTCAGTGTCACTGTTAGCGTTGGTTACCCAGATTGCGTTGCTGGATGCCCAGTCGCCAAGCTTGTCGATCAGCTTAACGGCCTTAGCGGAGGTATAGTCGGGGGACACCTTCAGCATCATGGTGTCGTCCTCCTCGATATATCTCATGTTAGAGCCGGGATAGAAGGAGTCGCACACGTAGTTCAGTGCACAGAAACCGATCTGGTCCGCAACAGAGGGCTTGTTGTTGTTGTCAAGGTCGATCCAAAGGTTCTCGGTCATACGGATCATCTCGTCAATGGTCCACTTGCCTTCACGAACCATCTGGTAGGGGATATCCATCTTCAGGTCGGTGAACATGTCCTTGTTGATGAAGATACAGTGCATCATGTGAAGCACGTTGGTGGACATATCGCCGGAAATGAAGTAGTAGGAGCCGTTACCAAAGGAAACGGTCTCTACCAGCTCACGGGGCCACCAGGGCTTTTCAAGGTTGATGTAGGACTCCTCGATCTTAGAGAAGTTCTGCAGGTGACCACGCACTGCAAGGCTTGCCTCGGTACGGGCATAGGTTGCAATGATATCGTAGTCGTGGGTCTTAGCAAGACGAACAGCGTCGATCTTACGAAGGAACTCGTCTGCTACGCCCTCGCCGTATGCAGCGTACATAGGAACGAATACCAGGTCAACACCCAGACGGTCCTCTACGTTGATGTTACGGTCATAGATAGCGTCAAGAACGTTGTCGTTAGCAAGCTCCTTCTGCTCGAACTCGGGACGTTCCACCTCTTTCCAGTAAAGAAGCGTAATTTCCTCGCCGCTGTAGTTCAGGTTGTACTGATCAAGATCGTCCAGCTCACGGCCGTTCTCGTCCAGGTTTGCATTCAGTCTGCCGTCGTTCTTCTTCTTACCGTCTTCCTTGTCATCACAAGCAATGACGAGAACGGTAAGCGTCAGGCACGCCAGCAACAGTGCAATCAGTCTGACAAACAGTTTCATGTTGCGTTCGTTTCCGCGAATGCGAAAACATCCTCCTTATTTTCTTGATTTTAGGGGGCACTTCCCCCTTCGGTCTTTAAAATTCTACCACACACCGCCAAATTTGTCAACGGGTTGAAGTGATTTTTTGTACCTTTTTATACTTTGTTTACATTTGCCGCGCTTTTCTTAAGGTGAAAAATAACCAAAAATCAATGAAATTCCACCGTATATTGCAGCTTTTTGCTCTCTCCTGCCGCGATATGAAACATATCGTTCTTTTCGGCAATATCGTCCACAACGTTCGGGTACGAGGGCAGACCGCACCAGGGCTCAAGGCAAAGGAAGGGGGTGTCCTTGCCGTATTCCTGCCATACGCCGAGGTAGGGGAAATCCGCAAATTCCATCGTCACACCGTGGGGGTCACCCGCAGCACCCAGCGTCACCTTGCGTGCCATACGGCTCATAAAAATGCCGTCTACGGCAAACTTTTCGTGATCCAGCGCCAGTGTGGTGCCGTTTGCAAGCGGCAGCGCGCGGCACTGACCCGTGTAATAGCCCTCAGGCGTGATGCCCATCTGATTGGGCGTGCACTTCTCAGCAAAGGTCAGCGTATACTCGGAAAAATCGTGTCCCGCGGTAAAGGGCACGTTGAAGCCGGGATGCGCGCCAAAGGTGGCAGGCAGGATCTCCTTGCCCTCGTTGGTGATCTCAGCGGCGATGCAAAGGCGTCTGCCCGACAGCGAGAAGGTCAGCGCAAACGCAAACTCGAAGGGATACTGCGCGCGCGTCGCATCGTTGGCGCGCAGCGTCATCGTAACGCTGTCCTTTTGTACGTTGCTTACCTCGTAGGCTTGCGATGCGGCAAAGCCGTGTATCCCCATCTCGTAAGTCTTGCCGCGATAGGTATACTTGCCATCCAGAAATCTTCCGCAGATCGGGAACAGTGTGGGGGCGCGATCCTCCCAGTACTTGGCATCGCCCTGCCAGATGTATTCGCACCCATCGGCAAGATCGGTGACGGATTGCAGCTCTGCGCCGAAATCGGAAATTTTAACGCACAGCTTGTCGTTGGAAATGGTGTAGATCATATCCTCTCTCCTTTTTTCGTGATGCATCAAGTTTATCACGAAAAGGGACAAAAGTCAAGCCGTTTTCACACAGCTCGCGGGTCCCGCATAAGATTTTTGTGTGCTACCATTATTTATACACACGCGCGCGTGGAAAAATGACTTGCAATTTCCCGCAGATTGTGTTATACTACTTTCACGTCTTTCCAAAGGAGGATACTATGCAAGGTTTTCGTGAAATTCCCGCCGAGGAGCTGGAAAACATCACACGTCTGTTTGCCAAAGACTGGACGCTCATTACCGCAGGCGACGAGCACGCCGTCAACACGATGGTGGGCGGCTGGGGCGGTGCCGGCTACGTGTGGAAAAAGCCCGTTGTTTCCTGTATGATCCGCCCCCAACGCTATACGTACGAATTTGTAGAGGGTCACGACCGCCTTTCGCTGTGCTTCCTGCCCGAGGAATACCGCGCCGCGCTACAGTATTGCGGCAAGGAAAGTGGGCGGGACGGCGATAAGTTCGCCGCCACAGGGCTCACTCCCGCATTTCTCAAGGGCGTTCCCTTTGTGGCACAGTCCCGGCTTGTGATCATCGCGCGCAAGCTGTACGCGGACGATCTGAAAAAGGAATGCTTCATTGATCAAGAGCCGCTTCGGTTTTACGAGGCGGGCGACTTCCACCGTGTTTATATCTGCGAGGTGGAAAAAATCTTCTTACGCACGTAACAGAAAGGATCCCGTATGATGACAAAAGATGAGATCGCGCTTGCGGTCAAAGCGCTGTGTGAGCGCGGCAGGCTGGGTGCGCCCACACTCTCGCTTGCATCCAATGCAGCCCGCAACAAGGCACTGGTCGCGATCAGCGAGCAGTTAATTGCTGAAAAGGACAAAATTCTCGCCGCCAACGCGCGCGATCTGGAAAACGCCGCCGAAAACGGCGTGCCGCGCGTAATGCTGGATCGCCTCACACTGACCGAGGCGCGCCTTGACGCGATTGCCGAGGCGGTAAAAAATCTGACCGCCCTCCCCGATCCGCTGGAGGGCAGCGATACGTGGAGCCGCCCCTCCGGCATCACGATCACGCGTGCAAAAGTTCCGCTCGGGCTTGTTGCGATCATTTATGAGGCGCGCCCCAACGTGACCGCCGATGCGGCGGCGCTGTGCATCAAATCCGGCAACGCCGTGATCCTGCGCGGCGGCAAGGAAGCCATCGAAACCAACCGCGCCGTGGTCGCTTCCATCAAAAAAGCGCTCACGTCTGTGGGTATTTCTCCTGACGTGGTGGGGCTTGTGGAGATTACCGACCGCGAAAGTGCCAATGCCCTTATGCAGATGCGCGGTCTTGTGGACGTGCTGATCCCCCGCGGCGGAAAAAGCCTCATCCAGAATTGCGTCAACAACTCCCGCGTCCCCGTGATTGAAACGGGTGCGGGCAACTGCCACGTGTACGTGGATGCAGCCGCCGACCTTGCAAAAGCGCTTGCCGTCACTGTGAACGCCAAGTGCCAGCGCCCCTCTGTATGCAACGCGGCGGAAACCCTGCTTGTACACCGCGACGTTGCAAAGGACTTTCTTCCCGCGCTGTTTGAAGCCACGCGCGAGTGGAACCTTGAATTCCGCGGCTGCGCCGAAACCCGTGCCATTCTCCCCGCGGCAAAGCCCGCCACCGAGGAGGACTTCGCCACCGAGTATAACGACTACATTCTGACCGTTAAGGTGGTAGACGGGGTGGATGAAGCCATTGCGCACATCGAAAAATACGGCACCCGTCACAGCGAGGCGATCCTCACCGAGGACGAGGTTGCCGCGCATAAATTCTGCGATCTGGTAGACGCCGCTGCCGTCTATCACAACGCCTCCACCCGCTTCACGGACGGCGAGGTGTTCGGCTTCGGCGCGGAGATCGGCATCTCCACCCAGAAGCTGCACGCACGCGGTCCGATGGGTCTGGATGCGCTCACTACCGTCAAGTATCGTGTATACGGCGAGGGCGCTGTGCGAAAATAAGTGCGAAAAATTGCAATTCTTGCTTGACAAGCGCGCACTCTTGTGATAAAATATTATTCAGTAAATTAAACAAGGAGGGTCCTACCAATGAGCAGAATCAAGACCATTGAAACCAAGGATATTCAGAAGACCGTAAAGACCGGCGGTTGCGGCGAGTGCCAGACCTCCTGCCAGTCCGCTTGCAAGACCTCTTGCGGTGTTATCAATCAGTCCTGCGAGAACAAGTAATTTAGGAAAACGCCGCTTGCAAGCGGCGTTTTTCTTTGTGAGGTAAATATGGTACATCAATACAAACTGAACGGATACAATATCGTGCTGGACACCTGCTCGGGCTCGGTGCATACGGTGGACGAGGTCGCCTATGACGTGATCGAAATGTATAAAACGCACACCGAGGAGCAGATCGTCGCGGCACTGCTTGAAAAGCACGCGGACAAGCCCGACGTCACGCGCGAGGAGCTCTTGGAGTGCATCGAGGACGTGCGCGCACTGGAGAAAGCGGGCAAGCTTTACTCTGCTGACGTGTACGAGAACCTTGCCATTGACTACAAGAACAACTCCAAGGTCGTCAAGGCGCTCTGTCTGCACGTGGCGCACACCTGCAACCTCAACTGCTCCTACTGCTTCGCAAGCCAGGGCAAGTACCACGGCGAGCGCGCGCTGATGAGCTTCGAGGTCGGCAAGCAGGCGTTTGATTTCCTGATCAAAAGCTCCGGCACGCGCCGCAATCTTGAGGTAGACTTTTTCGGCGGCGAGCCGACGCTCAACCTTGACGTGGTCAAGCAGCTGGTCGAATACGCCCGCAGCATCGAGAAGGATTACAACAAAAACTTCCGCTTCACCTTCACCACCAACGGTATGATTATGGATGACGAGCTCATTGATTGGCTGAACGCCGAGATGAGCAACGTGGTACTCTCTCTTGACGGTCGCAAGGACGTGAACGATCACTTCCGCAAGGATTACACGGGCAAGGGCAGCTACGACACCATCGTGCCCCACTTCCAACGCCTTGTAGAAAAGCGCGGCGGCAAGAATTATTACGTGCGCGGCACCTTCACCCACAACAACGTGGATTTCACCAACGACCTGTTCCACATGGCGGATCTCGGCTTTACCGAGCTGTCGATGGAGCCCGTGGTCTGCCCTCCCGGCGATCCTTACGCGCTGACCGAGGAGGATATGCCCAAGCTGTTCGAGCAATATGAAATTCTTGCCAAAGAGATGCTCAAGCGCAAGAAGGAGGGACGCCCCTTTACCTTCTATCACTACATGATCGACCTGAAGAACGGCCCCTGCATCTACAAGCGCATCACGGCCTGCGGCTCGGGCACCGAGTATATGGCGGTCACC
>JAZRFS010000089.1:0-19644 GCA_045643765.1 Eubacteriales bacterium | reverse complement strand
CATACGCGAGATCATCCGCGATCCATTGACTATCTTTTTCGGTGCGGCGTTCCCTGTTATCATCCTGATTTTGCTTTCCGTAATGAACCTGAACATTCCCGCCGAGGCACAGATGACGATGTTCCACATTGAAAATCTCCTACCCGGCTGTATCGTGTTCGGCTTTTCCTTCCTCGCCCTTTTTGGTGGGATGCTGCTTTCGGGCGACCGCGAAACCGCATTTCTCACGCGTCTGTTCACCTCACCCTTGCGTGCACGCGACTTCATTGCGGGCTACTCGCTCCCGCTGTTTCCCGTTGGACTTGCACAAGCTGTGATCTGTGTTCTGATCGGCTTTATTTTCGGTCTTTCCCCCACGGTTCATATCCTTACGATGCTCCTTTTTCTCATACCGTCCATGGCTCTTTTCGTTGGACTTGGTGTTTTGGTCGGATCGCTGCTCAACTTCCGTCAGGTGGGATCCGTTTGCGGCGCGCTCCTGACCAACGTGGCGGCGTGGCTGTCTGGCACGTGGTTCTCGCTTGACCTCTTAGGCGAGGGCTTCAAGACCTTTGCCTACTGTCTGCCCTTCGCCAATGCCGTGGACGCCACGCGTGCAGCACTTTCCGGTGATTTTGCGGGGGCGTGCGCGCATATTTGGATCGTTTGCATCTATGCGCTTGCTGCATGCATCAGCGCAATCCTTGTATTCCGCAAAAAAATGAAGGTCTAAACAAAAAAAGCCCCCAAACGGGGGCTTTTTTTATACCGTTGCGGCACTTTTTACTTGTTAGCAAGCTTTTGGAACAGATCCGTATACAGCGCGTCACGGCGGATGCGGCGCACGTAAACGTAGTGCGGATTGCCCATATCAAAGGCGTAATTTTCACTGTCCGTGACGATGGGGCGGGGCATCTGCACCATTTCCAGCGTTTCGGGAGCCACGATCGCCGCAACCGCGGTCACGTCCCAGATCACCTTCGACCACACGGACGTATTCTCGTGCGTCTTATTGTAATTGGCAGTCAACTCCAGAAGATAGTCACACAGCGCGTTCTTGCCGCCGAGGTGATACTGCAGCTCGGGGATGCTGGTGATAAACTCGGTGCAAACGCCCGCGCACGGGATCTGCACGAAGTTCTTGGCGTTCTCAAACACCACCTGTGCGGCGGGCACGTCCTGGAACAGATTGAACTCGTGATTGTGCTTCCAATGCTGTGCCGTACCGCCCAGCCAGATCACCACTGCCTTGTCGGCGATGTCGGGCGCCATCAACAGCGCGGACGCCACGTTGGTGATCGCACCGATCGCCACGACGTAGACCGTTTCTTTGCTCTCGCGCACCAAGCGCACGATCGCCTCGGCAGCCTCGGAGACCACGGGGGTTTTCTTGTCAGGCAAGTAAGCCGTGGAGCCGCGGTAGATCGGGATTTGAGATTTCTCATCTACAAGTCCGCGGATATGGAAAGCCTCGTTATAGCTTTTTTCCATTCCCTCGCCCGGGGTTTTGGCACGGCTGTTCTTGAAGGGCGCCACAGTGATGGCAAGCAGATTTACCTTTTCGGGGGACAACATCGCATACGCCAGGGCGTACTGATCGTCCACTTCGTTGTAGGTATCGGTATCCAGAATGACGGATTTTTTCTTGCCGTCAAGCAAGGTTTCGATCAAATTCATCACAAAATCTCCTTTGCGGAAAATACGTCTTTATTGTAGCACAACCCACAAAAAAAAGCAAGCCATTTGCAAAAAAAAAGCGCTCCCGCAGGAGCGCTTTTTCTTATTCGCGATAACCGCAACGGCGCAGCATACTGTGCACTGCGGGAACGGCGTTTGCCACGCTGATGCGCAAGGTCGGCATCTGTGCCGCAAGGACGGTAAACAGCTCGTGTGCAAAATCGGGACCGATCTCGTCCACCCCTGTGAAATCCAGTTCCGCCTCGCGGAAATCATCCAACACCGCGCCAAGGCGGCGTGCCTCAGAGCGGGAAATGGGGCTCTCGCCGCCAAAGAAACGAAGCACGGGGATCTCGGTGCGGATAAAGCCGGCCTCGGGATCGATGTATTTTGCCATCACCTCGGAAAGCTCGCGCGTGCTGTCATTAGAAAGCGCCATCTGCACCGCCGTACCGCGGAAGCGCTCGGCATTCTCCTCCTCGTCCTCACCGTTCGGGGTGAAGAGCTGCTGCTCGGAGCGGATCGCAAAATGATCCATCAGCCGGGACACGAAGAAAATACCCTGCCCTGCGTGGGTATCGGGCGCACCCGTGTAACCGCCCGCAAACAAGAGCGCGGCAGCCTCAGCAGAGGTGATGCTCTCACCCGTCTGCTCGCGCACGTCCTGCTGAATGCGGCGGAAAATGCCTGTACCGTTGTCCAGCACACCGATGATGGTGGAAAGGCGGTTACGGCTGACCACGCAAACGATGGCAGAGGCCTTGGAATGCTCCAGGGCGTTGTTCAGCATCGCCGTGAAGGCATAACGCCAGATCTTTTGCAGATTTTGCGGCAGCTGTGCAAGCAAGGGTGCCACGTCGCGCGTGAACAGGCGGTCCTCGGAGCGCTCGCGCGTGGGATCTACGGTAAAGCGGGTGGTCTTATACACGATGCGATAGGGCATCGAGCCGCCAACACGCTCCACCTCCCCGTTATTCTGCAGGGTGGTCAGATAATTATATACGGTAGACTTGGAAACGCCGAATTTTTCCATCGTGCGCTCTACAAAATCCTTTTCCTCGTCGGAAATGCATTGCAGCAAAAATTTCTCAGCCAAAAGGCGCTCGTTTTTCTTCATGGCGAAAAGCTCCCTTACCAAATAAGATTACAAGTATAGTATATCATCGCCTTTCCACCTTGTCAAGATAAATTTTCCAATTTTTTGCTTTATTTTTCTATATTTTTTTATTTTTACTCAAAATTGCTCCACAAACCATGCGCGCGGATTACAATTCAGCTTTTTCACGTTTTTTCAGTGAAAGATCGCTCAGCCGCAGAAGGGCGTTTGAAAACGGCAATAACAACACCGTGGCGGCCAAGTTAAACAGCGTATGCACAGCCGCCACCGTTCCCGCCTGCACGTTTGCGTCAACGTTCACAGCACCAATCCTACGCAGCAGATAAAACACGCCGAGAAGCAAAACGGCACCGATCACGTTGAAATACAGATGCACAAGCGCTGCGCGCTTGGCATTACGGCTTGTGCCAAGCCCCGAGAGCACCGCTGTCACGCACGTACCGATATTCTGCCCCATCACGATAGGAACCGCGCTGCCAAGCGTAACCCTCCCCGTGGTGCACAACGCCTGCAACACACCAACAGAGGCAGAGGAGGATTGCATCAACGCCGTCAAGGCAGCACCGACAGCTACGCCCGCGATCGGATTTTTGAAAAGCAAAAACAGCTCGGCAAAGCGCGGCGAGTTTGCCAGCGGAGCCACGGCGCCGCTCATCTGCCCCATTCCCGCAAACAAAAGACCAAACCCAAAAAGCACCGTGCCAAGCAAGCGCCGCCTTTCCTTCTCTCGCGCGGTAAAAATCAGCACTACACCCAAAAGAGCCAAAGCAGGTGCCAGCGTGCTCGGCTTAAGCATCTCAAAAAGCGGAACCTCACCTGAAGCGCCCGACAGCGAGAGCAGCCAGGCTGTGACCGTGGTGCCAAGATTGGCACCCATGATCACGCCCACCGCATTTTCCAGCGGCATCAAGCCGCTGTTGACAAATCCAACCACCATCACCGTGGTCGCAGAGGAGGATTGCACCGCCGCCGTAACTAAGGTGCCAAGCAAAAGCCCACGCAGCGGCGTGCGGGAAAAGCGGGAAAGCGTACCCGCCAGCCGCTCACCCGCAAGTGCGCGCATTCCCTCACTGACCTCGCGCATACCGTAAAGAAAAAAGGCCAGCCCCGCCAAAAAGCTCAGTATCATCTTATTCACCCTCCCACACTTTTCTCCTTTTGTTAGTATGCGTCGCGCAAGGGCGTAGCATTGTGTAAAAATCCACCACAAAAAAAGCGGAGCCGCGCCATCAAAGCGCGGCCCCTTGGGTCGTTCTTTACTGATTACTTGGTCATGCCCTGCTCGTAGGACTCGATCATCTTCTTAACCATCTGACCACCGATGGAACCAGCCTGACGTGCGGTCAGGTCGCCGTTGTAGCCCTGCTGAAGGTTAACGCCTACTTCGCTGGCTGCCTGCTGCTTGAACTGCTCAAGCGCCTTCTTTGCCTGCTTGTTTGCCATTTTTTGCTCCTTCGCCCTTGCGTGTCATCAAGCGGCACCTCTGCCACTTTGCGACAAGCGCGGGCTTTATCTATTTTTCAAGAGCGTTTGTAGCCCACGCCGTCGCGTCTGCACTCGCGCTCCGAAATATATTGTGCACCGACATACAAGCTTTATGATTGGCAATTTTATGTTGAAAAACGACACAAAAAAGGCGGCAGCGTCTTTTAAAAGAAAAGATAGGCGATCCCCTGTATCACAAGCAAATGCGCAGGATAAAAGACATAGAAGAAATACTTCATACGCCATTTGCCGCGCTTGCCGGAGTACAAAAGCAACAGCGGCAATGCCAAAAGGCAAAACCACTGGATACCTCCGTCGTCCAGCGACAACAGCAAAATGCCAAGCGACATTGTCAGCACGTGTACAAAAGGACGATCTATGCGGTGCAAAGCGGTGCTCTTGTTTCCCTTGGGCGGGTGCAGAATTGACGCAAACAGCGGCACCATACAACCGGTAGCACCGTAATCCAAGTCAAAGCTCTCGCCAAGCAGTCCCACGCACACAAGCAAGCCCGCAAACAGCAAAATACCCGCGAAGGGATAGAAGATCGGGGCATTTTCAGCGAAGATCTGTTCCTTGATCCACGCAAAGCTGAACACCAACAGCACGGAAAGCGAAAAGGTCAGCAAAATGTTCATTTCCATGCTACCGTTATAAAGAAACAGCACCAGCTGGCACACAGCGCCCACACCGAAGATGCCGAAAAAATAGCGATATTTATTTCGTGTATAACGGCACCCCTCGGCAATCATAAAGGCAAAAATGGGAAAAGAAAATCTGCCCAATATGCGCAATATCGTCACGTCAGAAAACAGGATCACGCCCACGTGGTCGATCACCATAAACACAGCCGCGATCCATTTGAGCATATTGCCGGATAGCCCGTATTTTTGCAACGTATTTCCCTCCCCTCGGCAAAACAGCCCGCAAATGCGGGCTGCTTTGGTTAGTCTATATCCACAATGCCTGTTGCGACCTGCACAAGCTTTTTGCGGTTGCGATGCTTGGTATAAACGGTAGCGGTACCATCCTCCTGCACGTCGAAGAAGATAGCGGTATGCGCATCAAGGCGGAAATCGTCGATCTCTGCCGACAGCGCCTGTTCGGGCTTTGCACCGTTATCACTGGCGTAAAGCTCCTCACCTACGTAATAATAAAACACATCGGTTGCGTTGGAATGGCACAGCGCACCATCCACGAAATCCGCAATGAACACAGAGTCCAGATGGTTGTTGACCACGCGAGAGGCGTACAGCCATCCCTGATGATCCTTGTGCAGAAGGCGACTGCCATCGCTGTTCACGCAGTAGTCCTCCACATCCCAGGAAAGCTGCACGGCAGCCGTCTTACCGATCGGGCAGAAATACAGATGCTTACGCACACCGTCCTGCGCCTGTACGCGATCCAGGTAGTAAACACCCTTATCCGTCACAACGGGAGCACTTTCCGTTTCGCTCAGGAACGCAACCTCAGTAAGCACCTCGCCGTCCAGATAGGAAAGGCGTGTGCCCTCAGTCTCGCCGCCCTTTTTCAGATAATAATTCTGATCAAAGCTACGCACCAACCACTGCATTCCTACGGGAAGCGCACGGAAGTCTGCGCGGTGGTTGGGAAGCAGGGTCAGATTTTCCGCGCCCTTCAGCTGCGGGATCATTGTTTCCTTTCCATCCTGCCAAAGCATCATACCTTTGGCATCCTTGATCAGCGCCTCTTCAAATTCGCGGTCAAAGAGGATCTCCATTCCGTCCTCTGTTGCACGGCGGCAAAGCGAGATCTCGCTGTTCTTGTTCATATAGTAAAGATCCCCCACCCCATCGAAATAGAAGATGTGGTCGCAATCGTCCGAGATTGCCACGGGGATGATATCCGTGGTTCTGGGGAAGAAGGGCTTTTCACCCGAAAGAAGGAAGACGGCAGCATGCATTTTCAGCTCGTTCTCCGCCTTCGTTTCTACGTAGGTGTAGAACAGCGATCCACCGTCAGGAGAAAGGGCATAGCGTCCGTCACGGCTGTCGCGGGACACGGTATAGCGCTCGGATTTGCCAAGCAAGTTGACGTAATGCAGCTGATTTTCCGCATTGCGGTAGACCAGAGCTTTTCCGCTTTGTGCCAGCAAAAAGTCCTGCACCGTGGGAGAAATTTCCTCAATCTCGTCCCCCCGCACCAGATACAGCTTCCCCCCCACGGCGGCGGCACAGATGCTGCCCGAGGTGTCGTACATACTACCCGTCAGTGCACCTGGCAGGGTCGTGTCGCACAGCTCGCCGTCGTACAACACCTTCGTGCTATCCTCGGCAGCACTGTAAAGAAAGCGGATCGAATGTGTGCGCGCCGAATATATAGTGGGACGGTATACAAAGATCACGACAGACAGCGCCAACACGATGCCCACGGAAAGAAGTAAAAACAGTCTTCCCCAGAAATTGCGACGTTCTCTGCCAAGCATAGCAAGATTAACGGGCGGCACCGCTACCTCTACGCCACGCTGTGGCTGTGCTTTTACGGGCAGTTTATCGTTGGGGGCAGCCAAAAGGGGCGTGGCGGGTTCCTTTGCTTCAGAGCGCTCCGGCTCTTTTGCGTCGGGCTCCTTTTCTGTTGCTTCCTTCGCCTTACTTGCCTTTTTTGCGGGTGTTTTTTTCGTGCCCGCCGTTTTCTTACGGGGGGCAGCCTTTGTCTGCCCGGGCACTTCCTCCTGCGTCTGGGGCGCATCGCACTCTTCCTTTGCGGGCTGCTCTTCCTTTACGGGCTGCTCTTCCTTAACAGCATCAGCCGTTTTGGCAGCGGGCGCTTTTTTGCGCGCTGCGGACTTGGTCGCCTTAGGGGGCGTTTGCGCGTTCTCGGCGTTTTCCGCAGTAACGGGCGCGTCCATCACGTTTTCTTCCGGCGTTTGTGCCCGATCTTTTTGTTCAACATCCTGTTTTTTCTTTGGCACAGCGATCCCTCCTTTTGAAAACTCACCCCGTTTGTGGGGATAATCAATCTATACTACCTTTTATTTTACACAAAACAAAGAAAAAAGTCAAGCCCCTATCGGGACTTGACTTTTCAAAATTCTGCCAGCGCTTCCTGCACCACGCACCGCTCGTCAAAGGGAAGAAAGCGTCCTGCCACCAATTGACCCACGGCACAGGGCTTGGCAAGGAGCAACAAAAGATCGCCCGGGCGCATTTCCCGTACCGCGCGCAGAATTGCCGTGCGGCGATCCACGATCACCGTTGCACGCAGCGGCTCACTCATCGCATCCTGCATTTCCGCACAAATGCTTGCGGGATCCTCAAAATCAGGATCGTCGGCGGTAAGATACAACCGATCCGCCAAGCGCTCTGCCACACGAGCAAGCGGTGCGCGGCGCGCCTTGGCGCGTCCTCCCACACTACCCAAGAGGACGCAAAGCCGTCCCTTTGTCAGGGGACGCAGATTTTGCAGCACACACTCCAGATCCTGCGGCAAAAACGCCGCATCCAGATACACCAGGCGATCGTGACGTGCCGCAAGGCACTCCAAGCGTCCCGTCACAGACGCTTGCAAAAGCCCGGCGGCAATCTCCCGTAGTGCAAGCCCGACGACACGGCAAAGCGCGGTCGTGCAAAGAGCGTTTTCTATCACAAAATCCCCTATAACGGGTAGCGTTATCTCTACTTTTTGATCTTCCTCACAAAGCAGAAAGCGCGTATAAGGTGCCCCTGTCAAGGGCTGTTCCAAAGCGGCACTCTCTGCCCACAGATCGCCGCCCGTTCCAACACGAAGCACGCGCGCCTTCGTCTGTATCTCCTGCATCACGGGCAGAACACAAAACGCGCTCGGCTTTTGCAAAAGAGAAAGCTTTGCTTCACGATATGCCGCAAAGCTCTCGTGCTCGCCTCCACCCACGTGACGCGAATGCACGTTTGTCAGAAGAACCGCCGTGAACGGGATCTCTTCGGCTGCAAAATGTGCCAGCTGATAGGAGGATAGCTCCAATACCGCAACTTCGCTTCCTGCATCCGCCATTTGCGAAAGGATCTTGTGTATGTAGGCGGCATCGGGGACTATGGCGGTGGGATGGGTGCGCTCGCCCAGAAGATCAAGACCGTCCGAGGTCAACGCGCTCACGCGCCTGCCCGCACTCCGTAAAACTTGTACCGTTTGCAGGGCAACACTTGTTTTACCCGTACTTCCCGTAATGCCAATCACGGTCATTGCGCGTGCGGGATGACCGCAGCTCCTTGCAGCAAGCTTCCCCAACAGCCGCTCGGGCTCATCTGTGATCCAGACGGCGGCTCCCTCGCTGGGATAGGCATCGTTTCCACAAAGAAACGCGCGGCATCCGCGTGCATACGCCATCTCCATTCCGTAACGTCCGTTTGAAATTGCCGTTTTACAAGCCACGTACAGGGACTTTTCCGTTGCTTGCCGGGGCGAGGTCACAACGTTTTCTATTTCAAGGTGCTCTGCCCCGTGCACGCCCTGCGGCGCTCGTGTAATGGGCAAGCCCTCAAGCAGCTCACTCGCTCTCATTGATAACGATCCTCCAGAAGCTCCTCGGCACGGCGCAGGATAAAACGCGCCCCCAGCTGCTCGCTGTTTCGCGTCCAAAAGTCGGCATACGCCTCATCGCAAAGGATCAGAAGCGGGATGCGCGCCCCTCCCTCAATCTCCACATCATGCAGGATGGAAAGCAGCAGCTCGTCACAAAGAGTGGGGGCAGCACCGATCAGCTTTACCGAGGGAAGAAAACGCAAGGTGATGGCACGCTTTCCCGTCAGAACCGTGCAGCCAATTCCATATTGCTTCTGCATCTGGCGCACCAGCGCGTGGCATTGCATACCCGAGCCCAGCATCACGGGATACAGGCAGTCGTGAAGCACCTCATCCATCATCGCTCTCCCCCCCTCCTTTTTGTTTGTTCTTGTATATTATACCGCGATACGGGTAAAAAAACAAGCGAATTTTGACATTCCGAAAAAAATCTCTTGCGCTTACAGGAAAAATTCGGTATAATAATGTCATCACACCAAGGGAGGGCATTATGAATAAGGAAACACTATATCGCATCTTTTCCAATATGCCCGAGCTGGAAACGTCGCGCCTTGTTCTGCGCCGTATGAAAGCAAGCGACAGCGCGGATATGTACGATTACGCCAAAAGCCCCGAGGTAACCCGTTATCTGCTCTGGCGTCCACATCCGGATATCGCATACACGCGCCGTTATCTGGAATATCTGGGTGGACGGTATCGGATCGGCGCCCATTTTGAATGGGCTGTGGTCCACAAGGACACTGATCGGATGATCGGCACCTGCGGCTTTGCGCGCGTAGATACGGCAAACAATTGCGCGGAGCTTGGCTACGTCCTTCACCCCGACTATCACGGGCAAGGATTGATGACGGAGGCGGCAGAGCGCGTGCTGCAATTTGGCTTCAACGTACTGGGGCTCAACCGCATTGAAGCAAGGTATATGCTCGGCCTCGATGCCTCGCGCCTCGTGATGGATCGCCTCGGTATGCTTTTTGAGGGCGTGCAACGCAGCGCGATGCTGGTCAAGGGCTCTTACCGCGACATCGCCACCTGCGCCATTCTGGCGAAGGATTACAGGGCGAGAAAGCAACAATAAAAAGCGAACACGGCATACCGTGTTCGCTTTTTTGTTGCGCAGATCAAACGTACCCACTGCGCCAAAGATGCCGTCCACGGGCGAGCAGGTTTGGATGCAGAAGCCGCAATCACAGCGCGAAGCTGTATGAGATACTGCGAGCAAGGTGAGTGTGCCTTCTGCGCCAAAGATGCCGCCCGTTAAAATCGCGGCTTGCCTCCGTGGCACACCGCAGCTGCCAAAAGTCCGAAGCAAAGCGCCGCTGCCGTGCCGCCCGCCGCAGCACAAAGTCCACCGGTAAAGGCGCCAAGCAACCCTTGTTGCTCCACCGCCTCCTTAACGCCCTTGAAGATCAGATAACCAAATCCCGAAAGCGGCGTGGTCGCGCCCGCACCTGCCAGCTGTACCAAGGGGCGATATATCCCTACCGCGCCGAGAAAAACACCTGCTACCACGTAGCAGACCAGGATCCGCGCGGGCGTCAGCTTTGTCTTGTCGATCAATATCTGGGCGATCACGCAAAAAAGCCCGCCGATCAGAAACGCCCACAACAATTTCAAGAAAATTTCCATACGTCCTCCCTGTTTGCCGTGATGCACACCAGATGCGCCACGGCAGGAATGCTCAGCCCTTGCTGAATAGATTGCGGGCTCATCATAGCCCCCGTCCCCAAAAGCAGAATGCGGTCGATCTCCCCCGCCGCCATTTGGGGCAACAGATGGCACGCCAGCACCGCCGCAGAGCACCCGCATCCCGAGCCCCCTGCGTGCGTGTCCTGCTTGTCGCGGTCATAGATCATAATGCCGCAATCATTGTAAACGGGCTTGATATCCACCCCCTGCAACGCCATCAGCTCGCACAGGATATCACCGCCCTCATACCCGAGATCCCCCGTGTAGATACCGTCAAAATCCGTGGGTGAGCTCCCCGTGGCATCAAAAAAGCGCAGCAGCGTATCCATAGCGGCGGGCGCCATTGCCGCGCCCATATTCGCCACGTCGCGTACGCCCATCTCCACGACCTTGCCGGGGCAAACGCCGCGGATCAAGGCTTGCGCCCCTTCACACTCCCCTACGATAAACGCCCCCGCCCCCGTCACCGTCCACTGCGCCGTTGGGGTGCGTTGACCGCCATACTCGATGGGCGAGCGATACTGGCGCTCTGCGGTACAGTTGTGCGAGGATGCCACCGCCGCCGCGCGGGATAGCTGACCACCCGTGACCGCCATTGCTGACAGGATCAAGCCCTCTGCCGCCGTAGAGCAAGCCCCATACAGCCCAAAATAAGGCACAGAGAAGTCTTTGAGCCCGTATGCCGCACCGACACACTGGTTGAGCAGATCCCCCGCAAAAATCGCGTCTAATTCCTGCTCTCCCTTGCCCCAATTCTCCAATGCCGAACACAGTGAAAGTCTTTGCATCTCGGACTCTGCTTTTTCCCAAGTGGGCTCGCCGAAGCGATCGTCCTCGCTCCAGTCCGGGAAGCACTCGCCAAGCGGTCCTTCCTTTTCCAGCTTCCCCACCACGCCCGCGGCGGCAAGAATACCGCATTCGGTGGGTATCCAGGTTTTTTGCATACCGTTTCCCCTCTTTTCCAGAATTCGTTTAAGTATATTTTTCCACCAAAGGATCGGAATATACAAAAAAGACCTGCCAGGGCAGGTCTTTTTTATTTATGCAAAAAGCGGAAGCGTTGTCGCCAGCGCAAAAGGTATGCGGTGATGACGCGCGTGAGGGCGACATCGTAGATTACAAATACCACCGAGCATACGGGCAGCAGGTAATAATACCATACCGCAGGCACGGTAAACGCCGCAAAAAAGCGAATGGCAAGAAAGAGCGTCAGCGCAAGCGCCGCGTTGAAGATCACGATCTTCAGCACCCAAGCCCAAAGCTTTGGCAGCCTTCCCTCCAGTACCGCCTTTAAAAGCGGATAGTAGCCCGCGAAGCACAGATACATAAGCGGCGCGGTTTTGTAGGGCACCAGCAGCATAGAAAGCAACGCCGTGACCAGATAGATGAGAAACGGATACTTTCCGCCCATCTCTATCACGGCGAAAATCACAAGAAAGGACGCAAGTGCCGCCATTGTGATATCCAGGATCTGCAAAAGCGATCCCAGTGCCAGCAGGATCACGCCAAGCGCACATAAAATGGCGGATACCGTCAGCGCACGCGTCCCCTTTATTTTTTTCTCCATCTCAGCAGCAAGGGATCAGATCGCCACCCAAGCACTCGCAGCAGCAATCTGCGACGCAAAGCGTGGTGCAAAGATCCGTGTCGCAGCAACCGCCGGCGCTGCGCCCCGTCTGATAGCCGTTACCAAAGCCGCCTGCACGGCTGTGCATATTCTCCTTGGCACGGAAATATTCGTTGTTGGTGGGCTCCATACGGTATGCGGTATCAAAGGCGCGGTTCGCGTCTGCGTAAAAGCCCTTACGCATCAGCACACAGCCTGCAAGGAAATGCCACTCGGCACCGCGATCGTTGTTGTCGATCTCCTTGAGCAATCTCTCCGCCTCGTTCACGTTACCCGAGTTGATACAGTTACGAATGAGGAAAAACTTTTCCTGCGCCCCTTGAGAATAGTTGCTTCGGTTATAGCTTCCCTCCGATGCGGTGGAAAATCCGCTGCCCGTGTTGGCATTTGCATTTTTTGCACCGGCATTTTCGGTACGCATACGGTGGATCTCCTCGTAGGCGGCATTGATCTCCTTCATCTTCTCGCTGGCAAGCTCGGAAAGATCGGTGTCCTGATAACGATCAGGATGATACTTATGCGCCAGATCCCGGTACGCCTTTTTGATTTCCTCGTCGGTAGCGCTCGGCGAAACACCAAGAACCTGATAGGGATTATTGTTCATATTGCTCCTCCTTTTGACATTTTTCACCCGCCAGGACACGGTCCATGGCTTGCGGCATGCCAAGATACAAAATGTTGTTTAAAATTTCCCGTCGCACGGGATCCGCGGCTGCGTCCATCAGATCAAACGCCGCCTCCATATCGGAAAGATAAATGAGAAGGGCGTCCTTGACGCTCTTTTTATCCTCGTCACTCATAGCGTTACCGTACGCCAACGCAAAGGGGTTATAACGTCCCTTCCTCACATCCTCGGCAAGATCATCCAGCGCGTCCAGAATATAGATCACGCGCCCCGTCTGGGCGCCGATTTTGCGGGCAATTGCCGCAGCGCTTCCCTCAAGCCCATAGGACGTAACATCTGCAAGCAGCTCGCCGAACACCGATGCCACAGCATCCACCGAGGGTATCTGCTCCTTTTCCAGCACAGCAAGCCTTGTAAGATGCCCTCGCACCTTTTCGGCAAGGTCAGGCACTCGCTTTTTCGCACGGCGATAAGAGCCCTTCAGAAAAAGGCAGGCAAGGCGGGCACGAAGACGGGCAAAGCCGCGCTCGTCCGCCACGTTATCGCGACATTTTTCATAAGCGAGAACTGCACTGGCTGCCGCACAAAAATCCAGCTGATCGTTGCGCTCCATCATCACGCGGCGGCGCAGCGGATGCGCCATACACCTGCGCTTGCGGAAGGCGGGCACAGTTGCCGTCAGTGTCATCCGCACGTTTGCCAGATATGCAAAATCATAGCTGAGCAGCATGCGCGAGCACTGCCCCGTGCATTTACCCATCGAACGGCACAGACCGCAGTAAGAGGCGCGATAGTATTCGTATTCCCGCACGCGCATATCCGCCCGTGCCGCTCTCACATAACCAAACATATCGCACTCTCCTTCCCTTTATTTTATCTCACTTGGGTGAATTTTACAAGTAGATCGTGTGAATTATTTTTCAAGCTTATTCTCCGCCACAAGATCGGGCAGACCCACGGCGTTCTCCACAGGCAAAGTAAAGGCAATGCCTTGACCGGGAGTGGCAAGTCCCACCTTCTGATAAATGGCGTGCAGAATATCGTCCTTGATTTTCGCAGGCACCAGGATCAGAACCACTTCTTTTTCGGGCTGAATGGAAATGCCGAAAAAGGTTTCTGCCTCCTGATTGGCGGTGCCGCGTGCCGTCAGCACCGTTCCGCCCTTGGCTCCGTATTCACGCGCGGCGCTCATCACGGCATCACTGAAGCCGCTGTTGACCACGCACATAATCATTTCATACGCATACGTCATCTTACTTTCCCTCCCTTGTACCCGATACGGCACGGCGGTTATCCGCAAAGAAATGATACAGCGAAACACCGATCATACCGCTCATCGGCACGGTGTAGGCAATACCCTTGCCGTTTTTGATGGTGGCAAATCGCGTGGAGAGTGCTTCCAGCGCAGGTTTGACACGATCCTCGCGGATCACGCTGAAGATCACCGCCTTCTCGCTTTCCGCAAGACCCATCATGTGCAAAATATCCGAGCTTGCGGTACCGCGCGCGGACGCACGGAACTGCATATTCACATCAAAGCTTTGGATCAGATCCATATAGAAATCTGCCTTCTCGCGGTTCACGATGGTAATGAGCAGCTTTAATTTTGAGGGCGCCTGCATGGCAGCCGTTTGTTTCTTTTTCGGCATCACACGCACCTCCTTACATAAAGCGAATGATCTGCTCGTCATCCGCATCCAGAATATTCTTCATCATAATGCGCTGACGCACACGGGCGGCAGTCACCGCACGGAAGCCCATAATCTGAATGGTGATAAGCGGCGTCATCGCGACCATTGCCACGATACCGAAGGCGTTTTCCAGCACAGAGGATACGCCTCCCAAGCCAACGGCGGCACCGATGGCAAGGGGCAGAATAAAGCCCGAGGTCAAGGGACCGCTGGCAACTCCGCCCGAGTCAAATGCAATTGCGGTATACAGACGCGGCACGAAGAAGGAAAGCCCCAAAGAAATGAAATAACCGGGGATCAGATAATACAACACGCTGAAATCAAAGATGATACGGATCATCGAAAGACCGATCGACACACCCACACCCACGCAAAGCGCAACCATCATCGAGCGACGGCTGACCGAGCCGTTGGTAATGCTTTCAACCTGGTGATTAAGCACGTGGATGGCAGGCTCCGCCAGCACGACCACAAGTCCAAGCAAAAAGCCAAAGCCAACAAGCAGCCACGGACGCGAGGAAAGCGAAACACCGATCTTATAGCCGATGGGCATAAAGCCCACAGTTACGCTGGACAAAAAGATCACAAGACCCACAAAGGTATAAAGAATACCGATGCCGATACGCACAAGGATCTTACCGGGAAGATGCAGACAGGTAAGCTGCAGCACCGCAAAAAATGCCACGATC
The DNA here is from genome assembly GCA_045643765.1 of Eubacteriales bacterium. GTDB lineage: Bacteria > Bacillota > Clostridia > Oscillospirales > CAG-272 > Firm-07. The sequence continues at coordinate 4,550 of JAZRFS010000089.1, read as the reverse complement.
AGAAGAAGCGCCAGTGCAACCTCGCCGGCTACCGAGCCCACGGTAGAAAGCAAATTCATACCAAAATACGACGAAATATCGTAATTGGGAAGCTCGTAAACAAGGCTGCCGCGTGCAAATACGCTGAGCAACATCACAGCAAGGATCGGGCCCACCGAGCAAAGCGCCACCAGACCGAAGCTGTTCTCGCCCGCGTTCTTGCCACCGAGCGTCACGGCAATGCCCGCACCCAGTGCCATAATAAAGGGCACCGTAATGGGTCCCGTAGTCACACCGCCCGAGTCAAACGCCATCGGAAGCAGCGGTCCGTTTCCTGCAAGAATGACCAGCGAGGTAATGGCAAACAGCACCATATAGAAGAAAAGCAGCATCGAGGAAAGACGCGTATTCGTGAGAATTTTCAGCACGGCAAGCAACAAAAACAATCCCACACCGATCCCCACGCACACAATAAGCAGCGTGGAATTCATCACCCCCGCCACCTGCGAGGCAAGCACGGAAAGATCGGGCTCCGCTACTGTGATCAGCACGCCCAAAATAAAGCAAGAGCCAAGCAGAACGCCCATTTTACGGGATTTGGAAAGACCGGCACCGACCTGCACGCCCATCGGCGTCATCGCAATATCCGCGCCCATATTGAAAAGACCGATGCCAACGATCAACAGCACCGCACAGACACAGAACACGATCGCCTCGACAAGGGAAAGATCCAGAAGGGGCGTGCACGCCAGCAGCAGCACGATGAGCGCCACGGGCATAACGGAAATCATAGACTCCTTGATTTTCTCAAACAGGATCTTAACCATTTTCTTCCCCTTTCCTTCGCATTATCCCACCAAACGGGTAGCCCGACGCAGTTGGGCATAGCTAAAAGTCATATTAATTTATTATACCTTATGCGCGCGACTTTGTCAAGAGTACCCTCCGCTTCAAAACTGTAAAAAAGCACTGCATTGCGCACACCGTCGCCCTCTTTATCATATTTTGAAAGCAAGGGGGTGATTGCCGTGGCGTATACAAAAAAAGGATATTGCGTGGCAGCGTTGGGTGGCATGACAACCGCCGTAAAGGCAACGCGCGCTCTTGCGGCACAAGGGATTTTTGCCGAGGTGATCGGTCTTTCTGCCGGCGAAACGAGGCGCGGCTGTGCCTTCGGAGTTTCCTTTGACTGTGATGCCGCCGATGCGGTGCGCAACGCGCTCAAAAGCGCGGGAATTTCGGTTTCGCAATATTTGCAAAAGGAGGGGATGCCGTGATCTATCTGGACAATGCCGCCACGACCTTCCCCAAGCCCGCAAGGGTTACCGAGGCAGTAACCGACTGTCTTACGCGCTATTGCGGAAATCCCGGGCGCGGCGCACACCCGCTTTCGCTTGCCTGTGCGGAGAAAATTTATGATTGCCGGGTTGCGTTGAGCGATTTTTTGGGCATTCAAGCACCCGAACGGGTCTTGTTTACCCAGAACACCACTCACGCGCTCAACCTTGCCTTAAAAGGGCTTTTTCGCCAGGGAGACCACGTTCTGATCTCCGAGCTCGAGCACAACGCCGTGCGTCGTCCGCTTTGTGCCTTGCGTCGCGAGCGCGGCATCAGCTTCGAATGCTTCCCCGTCGTGGGGCTCTCTCCCGCACAAATAATGGACGGGATCTCACGCCGTATACGTCCAAACACCGCAGGTGTGGTTTGTACGCACGCCTCCAACATCTGCTCGATCTCTCTGCCGCTTACTGAGATCGGCGCCTTCTGCCACGCCAGAAAGCTTCTGTTCGTGGTAGATGCGGCACAATCCGCCGGGCACCTTGCCATTGATATACAACAAATGAGGATCAGCGCCTTGGCTGCGCCCGCACACAAGGCACTTTACGGTATCCAGGGGGCGGGGATCCTTTTGCTGGGCGAGAGCGTGGAGCCCATCCCGCTTTTTGAGGGTGGCAGTGGCATCGATTCGCTTTCCGAGGAAATGCCCGCACTGGCGCCCGAGCGTTACGAGGCAGGGACGCTTGCCACGCCCGCCATTGTGGGCTTGCTGGCGGGGATAGCGTTTGTGAAAGAGTGCGGTCTTTCCAACCTGTGCGCCTGGGAAAAAACGCTCTTCCGCGCCGCACGAGAACGATTGGAGAGCATCCCCGCACTTACGGTTTATGAGCGAGAAGCAGAAGGTGCCGTACTGCTTTTCAATCACGCCGAATACACGCCCGAAGAGATCGCCAGGCGCCTGGCGAGGGAAAATATTTGTGTGCGCGCGGGTTATCATTGTGCGCCTCTGGCACACGAGGCGATCGGAACTCTCGCTCGCGGTGCCGTACGTCTTGGTTTTGGCGCGTTCAATACGCTAGCCGACCTGGATGCCCTGTGGAATGCCTTAAAATAGCAAAAACGCCCGCACAGCTGTGCGGGCGTTTTATTTTGGATTACTCCTCGTCGATCAGCTTGATGATCGCCATCTCGGCAGCATCGCCGCGACGGGGACCCATCTTGAAGATCTGCGTATAACCGCCGTTGCGGCCTTCATACTTGGGAGCGATCTCGTTGAACAGCTTGCTCACGACATCCTCCTTGGTAATGTAAGCCAGTGCCTGGCGGCGAGTGGCAAGGGTATTCTTCTTGCCAAGCGTAATCATCTTCTCTGCCATGGAACGAACCTGCTTAGCGCGAGCCAGCGTGGTTTCAATTTTACCGTTCTCAAGCAGGTAAGTCACAAGACCGCGGAGCATTGCGTTGCGATGCTCGGTGGGTCTGCCAAGTTTTCCGGGCATTGTGGTTTCCCTCCTAAATCGTATACTTCGTCAGCCCGCTTATTCCTCTTCCTTTTTCAGGTCGAGACCAAGCGAGTGCAATTTTTGGATAACTTCTTCCAGCGACTTCTTGCCGAGGTTACGAACCTTGATCATATCCTCCTCGGTACGGTTGGTCAAATCCTCTACCGTATCAATACCTGCACGCTTCAAGCAGTTGAAGCTACGCACGGACAGGTCAAGCTCATCAATCGACATCTCAAGGACCTTTTCCTTAACGGCCTCTTCCGGTTCTACCAGAATCTCTGCCTTCTTTGCTTCATCGGTAAGATTGACAAAGAGGTTGAGATGTTCATTGAGAATCTTGGCTCCGAGAGAAATCGCTTCTTTGGCCGTGATGGTTCCGTTGGTCAGAACATCAATGGTCAATTTGTCAAAATCGGTTACGCTGCCTACACGGGTGTTGTCCACATCATAGTTCACCTTGTAAACCGGAGTATAGATCGAATCGGTAAAGATGGTACCGATCGGAACAGAAATGTTCTGCTGAAGAGCAACCTCAGCAGCAAGCTGCTTGTTGCGCTCCTGAGAAACATATCCGCGACCATGCTCGAACGTCAGCTCCATATAGAAGCGCTCGTTCTCGGCCAGGGTGAGCAGATGGTGCTCGGGGTTCAGAACCTCCAGATCAGCATCGGGCTTGATGTCACCGGCCGTCACATCGCGGGGACCGGTCACGTCAATGATAGCAGTCTTTACGGTATTGCTGAACAGCTTCGCCGTGATGCCCTTTACGTTAAGGACGATCTCGGTTACGTCTTCCTTTACACCGGGAATAGTGGAGAACTCGTGGAGGACACCGTCGATCTTAATGCTGGTAACAGCCACACCCTGCAGGGAGCTGAGCAGCACGCGGCGCAAGGAGTTGCCCAAAGTGATACCGTAGCCGCGCTCAAGGGGCTCGACCACAAAGGTACCGCTTTTTCCGTCATCGCTCAGTTTTGCAATGGTAATATTAGGCTTTGCAATTTCAAGCATTCCAATAAACCCTCCTAATTTCATGTTAATGCCATTCGTTGGCGGGGTACATACAGCCGTATCGTCGTCGGCGACGGGACGTCAACCGACGTACGACGCGGATTACTTGGAATAGAACTCGACGATCAGCTGTTCGTTGATCTCAAAGTCAATGTCCTCGCGGGCGGGCAGAGCCACAACCTTTGCGGTAGCATTTTCCTTGTTTACTTCCAGCCACTTGGGAGTGAGACGGGTGGAGAGCTTCTCCATCAGAGCCTTCACATTTGCAAGGTCGCGGCTGCTTTCCTTAATAGCGATCACGTCGCCCACCTTCACAGAGATGGAGGGGATGTTGACCTTCTTGCCATTGAGGGTGAAGTGTGCGTGCAGAACGAGCTGGCGAGCCTCACGGCGGCTGTCAGCCATACCCATACGGTACACAACGTTGTCAAGTCTTCTTTCAAGCAGAACCAGCAGGTTCTCACCGGTCATACCGGGCTTGCGCTCTGCCTCAGCGTACAGGTTTGCGAACTGAGTCTCGAGCATACCGTAGTACTTCTTGACCTTCTGCTTCTCACGAAGATGCATACCGTACTCACGGACCTTCTTGTTAGCGGCGCCATGCTGACCGGGAGCAGTGTTGCGGCGGTCAAGTGCGCACTTACCTGTCATGCAACGCTCGCCCTTGAGGAACAGCTTGGTGCCCTCGCGGCGGCAAATACGACATGCAGGACCAGTATATCTTGCCATTTTCGTTTACCTCCTGTGTAAAATCAAACGCGACGGCGCTTGGGGGGA
>JAZRFS010000088.1:0-5126 GCA_045643765.1 Eubacteriales bacterium | reverse complement strand
GGTCAAATCCTTCGTGGATATCCATTTCCACGCGGGAAAGGTAAATTTCCATCTCGTCCAGCACCGCGCGCGCTTCATCCATCTGATCTTTTGCGGCAAGCTCATAGATGCGCGCGAGATATTTGCAGATCTCGGCGTGGTAGTGCAGATACACCCACGAGCGGCGTCTTGCGGCGTCGGGCTCCGCCATATTGCGCGCGATGGTGGGCGCGAAATCCTCGAGCACGGCGGGGATCTTCGCAAATTGCTCCGCCGCCCACGCGTTGCCGTGAATGGGCGCCTTATTCTCGCGGCTGTTGATGCCCGTGTCCTCTACCATATTCTTCGCGGAACCACGCAGGTTGGCGGGGCAGAAATGCTCGGAGAGCTTTTCCAGATAGTCGCGCACCGCGGCGCCGTCCTCGCCAAAGGCGGCGGTAAAGTAGTCGTTCGTGTACGCTTCAAAGTCCAGATTTTTGTCAAACAGCGTTTCGCCCATCAAGAGCAGCGGCAGCGAGGTGGGGAGGTACATACGGTGCGTCTGGTCGTTCATACAGCCCTGGAACGCAACGTTTTCAAGCCCCTTCATATCGCGGTAGGTTTCGCGCGCGATGCGCATATGCGCGGGGTCGCAATACTGGTCGGTGTAGAAGCGGTACTCGAAGATGATCGAGGGGACGTTGTCACACAGCTTTTTCCACTCGCGGTGCCAATGCAGACGCAAGGCGTTGGCGGGCGTGACGTTCTGATTGCGCACGTAGGCGGGGATCTCGCCCTTGTACTCTTCGTTGATATAGCCGGTTTCGTAATGCTGACCGATGGCGGCAAGCAGCACGAAGCGCTCGGGGTGATTGAGCTTCATTTTTTCGGGCGGGCGCACCGTGTCGTTGTAAAGGATAAAGACGAAGCGGGTTTTGCTGCCGATGGCTTCGAGTGCCGCGTCGATCTCGTTGAGCAGAAGCACATACCAGTCAGAGGGCGTCATTTTGACGCAATCTTTGCACTCGCAGTTGTTGTTGATGTAGTCGGCAAGCCACAGGTGCAGGTAGCTGATCCAGGGCTTTTGCTTGACGTAGTCCACGCAGAAATCCACCAGAGATTTGCGCGCATCGGGGTTGGAATAGCAGAAATGCGTGAAGAAGGTGGACTTGGCGAACAGATCGCGCTTGCCGTTTACCAGCGCAACGTAGTCTTTTTTCTCCTGCGGAAGGGCATCGAACAGCTCTTTTTCACGCTCGTAGGTTTCGTGGTGCATGCCGAGCTTTTCAAACATCCAGCCGTGTCCCACGGCGTGGAACTGGATGCCCGTTTTCACCATATCCTGCTCCAGAAGGTCGATGGATTTGCCAAGCTCGTCATAATCGACATCCTCGCCCGTGAGCACGCGGTTGGCTTTATGCGCATACCAGCGGTTCATATAGGAGTAGGGGACGATGCCCTCGATCATATACATATTCATGCCGACCTTGGGCATCCAATACACGGTGTCGCGCATATGCTCGTAGCTGACGGCACCCTCGCAGCACTCGCCGCGGAAGGGGTAGTCTGCCTTTTTGCGATAGTGGCAGGTGTGCGCCGTGAGGTCGCAGTAGGGGACGTATTCGCCGTCCGTGCCGGGGCGCAGAAAACGGCATCCCGCCGATTTGCAGTATTGATACACAGCGGCAAGGATGCTGCGCTCGTTGCTGCCCGCAATATAACCGCGCCCGTTTTCCACGCGAATGTCAAGAATGTCCTCCATAAACGCGTCGAACAGGTCGCTTGTATCAAGTGAGAGCTCGTCCAGCGTGCCAAGCACAATGGCGTCATCGGGGATGGCACAGGGCAGCTCCTCTACCCATTCGATCTCGGGCGAGAGGGCACAGTTCGAGATCATTCTCACGTATTTTTGCAGCTCCAGTGCGGCGTATTCGCGGCACGGTGAGGTGTTTTTGGCAATAATTTTCATAAAGCTTCTCCTTGTAAAGAGATAACTCTATTATATAACAAACGTTGTGCAAAAGCAAGCAAAATTAAAAAAAAGGGAACGCAAAGCGTTCCCTTTTCCCGCATTAAGTGCGGGTGTGCTCCTCTACCCTCTCGTCCTCAGAGCGGAAGATCAGCGAGATGCACCAGATACCGGCGAGAGCCACCACGGTGTAGATGATGCGCGCGAGCAGCGTTTCCGCGCCGCCGCAGATCCAAGCCACCGCATCAAAACGGAAAAGCCCTACCGAGCCCCAGTTCAGCGCGCCGATGATCACAAGGATCAGAGCGATCCTATCCAAAATCATCATGCTTTTATACCTCACTTTCGGGAAACGAAAACGCTTCCTGTGCATTAGTGTGTACCGCGTGCAAAAAAGTACGCAAGGAAATTAACGCACCGCGTGGCAATGCTTTACATCCGTACAAAAATGTGGTATAATAAGATAAAAACAGCGCAAAAGGAGATGTGTACCGTGCAGAATTTCAACTTGCCCGCATACGTAACGTGCGTGATGGATACGCTGAAAAGAGCGGGGCGTCGCGGATATGTTGTCGGCGGTTCCTTGCGTGATCTGTTGCGCGGTGTCACGCCGCACGATTATGATATGACGACGGATGCACTGCCCGAGGAGATGCTGGAGATCTTCCGCGATTTTCGCGTGATCCCCACGGGTATCAAGCACGGGACGCTGACCGTGATGTCGGACGGCAACCCGATCGAGCTGACCACGCACCGCGTAGACGGCGCATATTCCGATGCGCGTCACCCTGAAAGCGTCAGCTTTACGAGAAAACTGGAGGGGGATCTTTCCCGTCGTGATTTTACCGTAAATGCAATGGCGTGGAACGAGGAGACGGGACTTGTGGACTTGTTTGAGGGTCAGGAGGATCTGAAAAACGGTGTTCTGCGCACCGTGGGTGATCCCGACACGCGTTTTTGCGAGGACGCGCTGCGCATCCTGCGCCTGTTCCGCTTTTGCGCCAAGCTGAATTTTGAAATTGAGGAAGGCACCCTGCATGCGGCTGCGCGCACGGCTGGGGGGCTTGCGAAGATCTCGGTGGAGCGTGTATTCAGCGAAATCACACAGCTCCTGGAGGCGCCTTTTGCCGAGAAAGGGCTTGCGGCGCTTTTTGCTGCGGGTTGCGAAAAATATGCGTTTTTTGACACCGTTATAGGGGTAAATGCCGCAAAGGATGTGGACAAGCTGCCACGCGAGGCGGCGTTGCGCCTCGCGTGGCTGGCGCCCGAGCTCACCGCCGAGCAGGCGTTGGCGCTTGGTAAGCGCTATCACGCCCCCAACGCCTTCGGTGCGGCACTTGCCGCTTACGCAGAGGGCGCGCGCGCGGCATTGCCGCAAAGCGCGTATGAGGCGCGCCGCTTTACCACGCGCTACTGGCATTATTGGAAGGGTATCCTTGCCCTGCAAAAGGCGCGCGGCGCGGACGTGAGCGAGGCACAAATACTCTGCGCACAGGTGGCGCGGGACGGCAGCGCCGTGGAGGTGCGCCGACTTGCCGTGAACGGCAGAGAATTGCAGGAAACGCTTGGCGTGCGCCCTGCGCGCACGGGTGAGCTGCTATTGCGCTTGCAGGATCTTGTCTGGCAGGATCCCGCTTGCAACAAGCGCGTGTGGCTGTTGGATGCCGCGCGTGCGATCTGTGAAAGGGAGCGTGATTTTTGTGAGTGAGATTTTGTTTGAGCAAACAAGCTTTCTGTCTGCGGACGGCAAAACGCCCGTGGCGGCATATTTCTGGTGGTCGCAGGACGTAAAGCCCCGCGCCATTATCCAGCTATCGCACGGTATGTGCGAATATATCACGCGCTACGACGCGTGGGCGCGCCGCTTTGCGGAGGCGGGCTACGTGTTCTGCGGCAACGATCATCTGGGTCACGGTAATACCGCGCCAAGCAAGCAGGAGCTTGGCTTTATGGCAAGGCGCGGCGGTGCGGAGCTTTTGGTTGAGGACGTGCATCAAATGACGCTTCTCGCCAAGGAAAAATTCGGGGGTCTGCCCCTTGTGCTTTACGGACACAGTATGGGCTCGTTCGTGGCACGCGCGTATCTCACGCGCTACGGTAAGGAGCTTGCGGGTGCGCTTGTGAGCGGCACGGCAGCTCCCGGTCAGCCGACGGGAATGGGTAGAATGATGGCACACGCCGTGGAAAAAATGCGCGGCGATCATCACCGAAGCAAGCTTCTGACGGCGATGGCGTTCGGCAGCTACAACAAAAAATTCAGCAAGGAAAAATCGTTATTCTCTTGGCTCACGCGCGACGAAGGTGTGCGCGAGCGCTATGCGGACGACCCCTTCTGCACCTTTGTATTCACCACGGCAGGGTACGACACGCTGTTCTCACTGCTTGGCGAGGTTTCGGATAAAAGATGGGCAGGCGAGGTGCCGAAGGAATTGCCGATCTTACTGTTTGCGGGGGATATGGACCCTGTGGGCGCTTACGGCAAGGGTGTCCGAGTGGTGTACGATCGCCTTTTGGCGGCGGGCTGCAACGTGCAGCTTCAACTTTATGAGGGCGGCAGACACGAAATGCACAATGAAACAAACAAGGACGAGGTCTTTGCCGACCTTGCCCAATATCTTGAGGAGATCTTGAAATGAGCTTAGAGCAAGTTAAGGCCACAACGGGTAGAGTTTTGGGCGTGGATTACGGGGAAGCGCGCACGGGGCTTGCCATCTCCGATGCCACGCGCTTTCTTGCCAGTGGCATTGGTAACGTGCAGGGAGGCGGGCTTGAAAAGACCGCCGAGCGCGTGCTGGAGGCGGCACGCGAGCAAAAGGCTGTCGCCGTGGTACTGGGCTTGCCCGTGAATATGAACGGCACCGAGGGGCCGAAGGCGGCGCGCATCCGCGAGCTGGCGGCGCTCATTGAGCGCGAGCTGCCCGTGTACTTAATGGACGAGCGTATGACGACGATGTCGGCAGCGCGCTACCTCAACGAAACCAACACGCGCGGCAAGAAGCGCAAGGGCGTGATCGACACGCTCTCCGCGCAGATCATTCTGCAAAATGCACTCGACCGCCTCAAAATGTAAGCATCTCTGTTTTCTCTTCCTTGTACTACGAAAGAAAGGAATTCAAACATGGCACGCAGTCGCGCACCGCGCATTATTGCAAGGATCCTCAAGCTTTTGATGCTGATCCTGATCCTCACCGTGACGGGA
>JAZRFS010000087.1:0-1918 GCA_045643765.1 Eubacteriales bacterium | reverse complement strand
CCGAGCCGGTTGACGTCAGCCGCTTCGGCGTGACCTACGCAGGCGCACAGAAGAACGTTGCTCCCGCAGGCGTGACCATCGTCATCGTGCGCGAGGATCTGCTGGAATACTGCGATCCCAAGGCACCCACGATGCTCGAGTGGAAGATCATGGCAGAGAACGACTCTATGTACAACACGCCCCCCTGCTATCCCATCTACATCGCCAAGCTGGTATTCGAGTATCTGCTTTCCCTTGGCGGTCTTGCCGAGATGAAGGTGCGTAACGAGAAGAAGGCGGCCGTGCTGTACGATTACCTCGACAGCCAGGATTACTACAAGGCTCCCGTGAAGAAGTGCAGCCGCTCTATGATGAACGTGACCTTCGTGACGGGCGATGCTGACCTTGATAAGAAGTTCGCTTCCGAGGCGGCAAAGGCGGGTATGAAGAACCTGAAGGGTCACCGCTCTGTGGGCGGTATGCGCGCCTCCATTTACAATGCAATGCCTCACGACGGCGTTGTCACTCTGGTCGAATTCATGAAGAAGTTCGCCGCAGAGAACCCCAAAGCATAAGAAACCGAGGATTTTGAAAATGAAAAACATTCAGCTACTCAATAAGATCGCAAAGGTCGGCACCGATTGCCTGGATCCTGCCGTTTACAACATCGGCACCGAGGTGGAAGCCCCCGAGGGCATTATGGTGCGCTCTGCCAAGATGCACGAGATGACCTTTAACAAGGAGCTGCTTGCCGTGGCACGTGCGGGCGCGGGCGTGAATAACATCCCCGTCGAGCGCTGTGCCGAGGAGGGTATCGTGGTGTTCAACACCCCCGGTGCCAATGCCAACGGCGTCAAGGAACTTGCCATCTGCGCACTTTTCCTTGCCTCCCGTAAGATCGTGGAGGGTGTGAACTGGGCAAAGGGCCTTGCCGGCACCGCTGACGTTGCCAAGCAGGTTGAGGCGGGCAAGTCTCAGTTCGGTGGCACCGAGATCCAGGGCAAGACGCTGGGCGTTATCGGTCTTGGCGCGATCGGCGGTATGGTTGCCAACGCCGCTGTGAAGCTTGGTATGAAGGTTATCGGTTGCGACCCGTTCCTTTCGGTTGATGCCGCTTGGAACCTGGACCACAACATTGAGCACGGTCGTTCCTATGAGGAGATCTACGCGAAATCCGATTATATCACGCTGCACGTGCCCGCTACCAATGACACCAAGGGTATGATCAATGCCACCACCATCGCACAGATGAAGGATGGCGTGAAGATCATCAATCTGGCACGCGGCGAGCTTGTCAATTCTGCCGATCTTGCTACCGCGATGGAGAGCGGCAAGGTAGGCGCTTACGTGACCGATTTCCCGAACGAGGAAACGGTTGCCATTCCCGGTGTCGTTACCATTCCTCACCTGGGTGCCTCTACGGAGGAGTCCGAGGACAACTGTGCCGTGATGGCAGCCAAGCAGCTGGACGAGTACCTGAAGCTTGGTAACATCCGCAACAGCGTAAACTACCCCGCTGTTTCGATGTCCCCCAGCGGTTCGGTTCGTCTGTGCGTGCTGCACGCCAACATTCCCGCCGTGCTGACCAATATTACCGGCGCTTGCGCCGCCAAGGGCATCAATATCGAGAACATGATGAACAAGTCCCGTGGTGAGAATGCCTACACGATGCTGGACGTCAACAGCGAGATCGACGAGGAGATCATCAAGTCGATTTATGCCCTGGACGGCGTGCGCCGCGTCCGCGTGATCAAGTTTTGATTTAATGCCGTAACGGTATAGAAAAAGCCGCCCTTCGGGGCGGCTTTTTTGTTATTTATTTCCGTATTTTGAGGGCGTTTCGCCCGTCAGACGGCGGAACTCGGCAGAAAAGTAACTGATGCTATCAAAGCCCGCGCGCTCCGCCACCTGCGTGACGTTGTAAAGTCCCGTGGAGAGC
>JAZRFS010000086.1:0-1985 GCA_045643765.1 Eubacteriales bacterium | reverse complement strand
ATATAGTTTGCCAGTGCATCCAGCCACACGTACATCACGTGCTTGCTGTCAAAGTCCACGGGCACGCCCCAGGAAAAGGACGTACGGGACACGCAAAGATCCTGCAAACCACCCTCAGAGCGCAAGAAGTTGTTGATCATTTCCTTTTTGCGGGATTCGGGCTGAATGAATTCGGGGTTGGCGTCGATGTGCGCCAGCAGCTTGTCCGCGTACTTACTCATCTTGAAGAAGTACGCCTCCTCGCGTGCCTGCTGCACGGGGCGTCCGCAGTCGGGGCACTTGCCGTCCACGACCTGCGTTTCGGTAAAGAAGGATTCGCAGGGGGTGCAGTACCAGCCCTCGTAATATCCCTTATAAATATCACCCTGATTATAGAAACGGGTAAAGATCTTGCGTACCGCATCGACGTGATCGTCATCGGTGGTACGAATGAAGCGGTCGTAGGTGGTGTTCATCTTATCCCACACGCCCTTGATCTCACCTGCCACGCCATCCACGTAAAGCTTGGGCGTGATGCCTGCCTCTTTGGCAAGATTTTCGATCTTCTGACCGTGCTCGTCGGTGCCGGTGCAGAAGAATACGTCATAGCCGCGCTGACGCTTGTAGCGCGCGACGGCGTCTGCCATGATCACCTCGTAGGTGTTGCCGAAATGGGGCTTGCGGGACGCGTACGCGATCGCTGTTGTCAAATAATACTTTTCGCTCATTGTAAACTCCTTTCGGACGGTGCGAATGGGCACCGCCGCCAGATAATACTATAAAGTATATTTTACCATAAATTTCTGCTTTTTACAAGTGGATTTGCAAAAAACATACGCCCTGCAAACAAAAAACCGCGCACGCGAAGCGCGTGTGCGGTTTTTTATCAGGTAATATCCTCGTCGGGCTCTGCTTGCTCTTGCATCGAAAGCGCAAAATACGTCACCGTAGTATGATGCACGTCCCACAACAGCCACAGAAGTCCCAGCGTGAGCAAGCCTAGCGCAAAACGCATCAGCACACGCCCCCAGAAGGAAAGCACCACAAGAAACGGAATGCGTCCCGCGGAAAGCGAAAGCACACGGCAAAGGGACATCTCCTCATTCCCCATCGCAAGCGCGGAGGCTGAAAAAAGCGGCGGTAACAACAGTGTAAGCGGACACAGAAGCGCGATCCGCACGCCGCGCCACCACAGACGCCACGAGGTAAAATAATGAAACAGTTCGGCAAGCGTTACAGCCCTGCCCGCTGCGATCATTCCCGCCATACGCACACGCCCCACAAAAAGGGGTAGGAGCACGCTCACAAACACAATGACGGCAATACCACCGCGCAGCACAGCTCCCCAAAGCGCAGCAAGCGGTGTCAGCGGCACAAGAAAAAAGGCGAGCACCGCGATCAAAAAGGAAAGAGCAAACAATGCTACGACACAAAAAAGATATGCCATCACAAGTGTGATCAGCGCTTCCCCTTCGCGCAATCTGTCGGCAGCAGCCTGACGCGCCCGCTTGCATGACGAAGGGAGCTTGGCAATGATTGGGGGTTCATACATTTCCTGCATCGTCATCCCTCCTTTCAGATCTCGATCTATTTTATCACACCTCGCTTCTTTTTACAAGTGAAACGCCATATTTATTGTATCAGTTTTCAAAAAATCCTTGCTTTTTTTCAAATAACCGCTATAATAATACTATCAAGCGTAATAGGAGGTACTTATTATGGATATGATCAAAAAGCTGTGGCCTACGCCCTTTAAGATCGAAAAGGGTAATCTGGCATCCTTCCTCATCCAGCTGATCATCTTTCTTGTGATCACTGCTGTGGTGGGTGTACTGATCGGCGTGCTTTCCGCCATCCCGGTCCTTGGTATCATCTTTTGGATCGTTGGCGCTCTGATGGAAGTATACACCATCGTGGGCATTGTGCTTTGCGTGCTGAATTTTCTGGGCGTTGAGCTGAAGGGTGAATAATGACCGCAAAAGAAAAGGGGCAACGATGTTGCCCCT
>JAZRFS010000085.1:0-11207 GCA_045643765.1 Eubacteriales bacterium | reverse complement strand
ATGATCTCGGGCGTCAGACCGTCGATCTTGAGGTCCATCTGAATGGAGGTGATACCCTGATGCGTACCTGCAACCTTGAAGTCCATGTCGCCATAGAAATCTTCAAGTCCCTGAATGTCTATCATGGTGTCCCAGCTACCGTCCTCTGCGGTGATAAGACCGCAGGAGATACCTGCAACGGGTGCCTTGATCGGAACGCCTGCGTCCATCAGTGCGAGCGTCGAACCGCACACGGAGCCCTGAGAGGTAGAACCGTTAGAGGAAACTACGTCGGACACAAGACGGATTGCGTAGGGGAACTCCTCCTCGGAGGGAAGCACGGGCACGAGAGATCTCTCGGCAAGTGCGCCGTGGCCGATCTCACGACGGCCGGGGGAGCGGGTGGACTTTGCCTCACCGGTGGAGAAGCCGGGCATGTTGTAGTGGTGCATATAGCGCTTGCTGGTCTCGCTGTCGATACCGTCCAGCATCTGAGCCTCGCCCAGGGTGCCGAGGGTAGCAACGGTCAGAACCTGGGTCTGACCACGGGTGAAAAGACCGGAGCCGTGTGCGCGGGGCAGAAGGCCAACCTCAGAGCCGAGGGGACGGATCTGATCCATGCGGCGGCCGTCAACGCGCTTCTTGTCGTTGAGAAGCCATGCGCGGACGATCTTCTTCTGCATCTTGTAAAGAAGCTCCTCCATCTGACCTGCAAGACCCTCGTACTTCTCGGAGAACTTCTCTACGATCGCGTCGTAGATGGGAGCCACGCGAGCATCGCGTACGGTCTTGTCATCGGTGTCAAGCGCGACCTTGAGGTCTGCCTCGCAGAAGGCGAAGATCTCGACGAACATATCGTGGTCGAGCACGCAGGAGGGGTATGCGAACTTGGGCTTGCCGATCTCGTCAACGATGCCGTTGATGAACACAAGCAGGTCCTTGATCTCGCGGTGAGCGAGCATGATGGCGTCGTACATGGTCTGGTCGTCCACCTCGTTTGCGCCTGCCTCGATCATAACGACCTTCTCGGCGGAAGCGGCAACGGTGAGCTGAAGATCGCTCTTCTTGTTCTGCTCAGCGGTGGGGTTGATGACCAGCTTGCCGTCCACAAGACCGACAAGTGCGCCACCGATCGGGCCGTTCCACGGAATGTCGGAAATGGAAAGGGCGATGGAGGCACCGATCATAGCGGTGATCTCGGGAGAGCAATCGGGGTCAACGGACATGACCGTAAGGGTCAGTGCCACGTCGTTGCGCAGATCCTTGGGGAACAAGGGGCGCACGGGGCGGTCGATCACACGGGAGGTGAGGACTGCCTTTTCGGAGGGCTTGCCCTCTCTCTTGAGGTAGCCGCCGGGGATCTTGCCTGCTGCGTACATTCTCTCGTCGAAGTCGACGGAAAGGGGCAGGAAGTCGATGCCGTCACGGGGACGGACGGAAGCGGTTGCACAGCAAAGGATAGCAGTTTCGCCGTAGCGGACAAGGCAGGAGCCGTTGGCAAGGCCTGCCATCTTACCGGTCTCTACAACGAGGGGACGGCCGGCAAGCGTGTAGCGGAACACCTTGAAGTTCTTAAACTCCATGGGGGTGCTGATAGCATTGGACATGGTTTCTTTCTCCTTAATTTTTTTATTTTCACCCATATCGTTTTAACAATTAAGTACGCGTCCCTCGCCTTGACGGGCGCATATTTAACTGCTAAACCGTATGGATAAATTCGTAAATAACGGGCAAAGCCCTAAATAATGGAATAGGAGTGCAGAGCAGGGTATAAACACTGCTCTGCACTCCCGCACGCAATTACTTGCGCAGGTTCAGCTTCTCAACGATCGCGCGGTAACGCTCGATGTCGATCTTCTGAAGATAGCCAAGAAGGTTTCTTCTGTGGCCGACCATCTTCAGCATGCCGCGGCGGCTGTGGTGGTCCTTGTGGTTGGCCTTGAGGTGCTCGGTCAGAGCGTTGATGCGATGGGTAAGGATCGCGATCTGAACCTCAGGGGAGCCGGTGTCGCCCTCGTGAGTAGCGAACTCGGCAATAATGGCCTGCTTTTCGTCTTTCAGCATTTTCTAATTCACCTTTCTTTAATCTATGGCGCACCCCAGCGGTGGGTTGGTGAATGCCGTATAAACGGCGGTATCCCACGACCGAGAAACGTCACGCAGATGCTATTATAACATAATCGGTGGCGTTTGTAAAGCCCTTTTTTGAAAATTTTTTTATTATATATAATGTATAGGGAATTAGTCAAGCGTCCAGATCGTATAGCAGATGCGGTTTTCATGGCGGGATTTGTTGTCCTTCATGTAGTAGACGGTGACCAGCTCCCCGTTTTTGTTTTCCGTGGTGGTGGGGTAGCCGAGATCCCAGTCGATGCCGTCGTCGCGCAATACGATCTCCTCGCTCCACGTAAAGCCGTTATCGCGGCTGACGCGCACGCGAATGCCCATTGGCATTTGTCTGCGACCGTAGGCAAGCACGACCTCGTTTTTCGAGGTGACAAAGATATGCGCAGGCATTCCGTTCCAGCCCGTGGGCTGCGGCTCGCTGAAGCTCTTGCCGCCGTCCGTAGAGCGGCACAGATAGACGGTGTAAATGTTTTTAGGCTTGTTCTGCACGCGGATGGCGACCAGAATATCGCCGTTCGGCATCTCGGCGGCGTAGGGCTCGCAGACGCCCGTGTCCTTGTCGGGCGGTGCCATGATCAGCTGCGGTGCCGAGAGCACGTTGCAATCCCCGTTCAAGCGCTCCACGTAGATGCCGGGCGCACCCTTTTCACTGCTGCCCAGCGACCCAACGTGCAGGATCTCGCCGTCGCGTGTGATCATCGGGCCGTGGGGGGAGGTCAGCGGAATATGTACGGGCACGCTGAAGGTATAGCCGTTATCGCGGGAGACGGCAAGCGTGGGACCGAGATAGCGCGCCTCATCCTCGTCCGTAACCTTGGCAATACCGTTTTCCAGCATTTCGCGCTCCTCGGTGGTACGCGCGCCGTGCAGCCAATGATTGATGAAATAATCGTATTTGGCGCGTCCCGCACCGAAGGAGGTCATCAGAATTTTGCCGGGGGCGATTTCACAAAGCCCCCCGTCGCGGTCATCCAAGGGGGTGTTTTGAATGACGTAGGGCTCGCTCCACGTGTAGCCGCCGTCCGCCGAGCGTGCTGCCTTGACCGTGCCGAAGGGGCAGATGTGCTTGAGGCGATTGCCCGACCAGGCGGCATAAAGGGTGCCGTCCGAGAGGGAAATGACGGTGGGCCAGCCGTTATAGGCGCGGGGATAATCTTCTTTGGGTGTAACGTAGCCGTGTTTGATGATCTTCATGGTAGTTTCTCCTTAATCTAGCGTCCAGACCGTGTACTGAATGCGGTTTTCGTTCAGGCTCTTTTTATCCTTCATATAGTAGACGGTGACCAGCTCGCCGTTTTTGTTTTCTGCGGTGGTGGGGTAGCCGAGGTCCCAGTCAAGACCGTCCTCGCGCAAGGGGAGCTCCTCGCTCCAGGTATAGCCGTTGTCGCGGCTGACGCGGGCGCGGATGCCCATCGGGTGCTGACGGCGGCTGTACGTGATCACAACCTCGCCCTTTGAGGTTACGAAAAGATGCGCGGGCATACCGAGCCAGCCCGTGGGCTGCGCCTCGGAGAAGGTTTTGCCTCCATCGGTCGAGCGGCAGAAATAGGTGCTGTGAACGTTTTGCTTTTTGCTCTCCACGCGGATGGCAACCAGAATGTCGCCGTTCGGCATCTCTTTGGCGTAGGGCTCGCAGAACACGAAATCCTCGCCGCCCGCCGTGGCGGCGACCAGCTGCGGCTCGCTTATCACGTTGGCGTTCTGATCAAGGCGAACGGCGAAAATGCCGCGACGCGCACCCTCGGCGTAGCCAATGTCCTTGCCCGCCCAGGAGCCGACGTAAAGGATCTCGCCATTCTTCAGCATCGTCGGGCCGTGGGGAGAGGAAACCTCCACCACCACGGGATCGCTGAAGGTGTGTCCGTTGTCCGTGGAAAGTGCCAGTGTGGGACCGAGATAGCGTTCCTCGTCCGCGTCGGTCATTTCTGCGGCGCGCTGCTCGATCAGCTCGCGCTCCTCGGTGGTGCGGGGGTGGTGCAGCCAGTGCTTCAGATACTTGTAGGTAATGTCGCGTCCCTCGGAAAAGGAGGTCATCAGAATTCTGCCGGGAGCCACCTCGCAAAGACCTGCATCGCGGTCGTCCAGGGGGGTGTTTTGAATGATATAGGGCTTTCCCCAGGTGTAACCGCCGTCCGCAGAGCGTGCGGCAAGCACCTTGCCGAAGGGGCAGATGTGCTTTAAGCGCTCGCCCGACCAGGCGGCATAAAGGGTGCCGTCCGAGAGGGAAATGACGGTGGGCCAAGCGTTATAGCGCTGTCCTTCGGGCTGTGTGGGGCTGACAAAGCCGTGCTTGATGATCTTCATCTTACATTCTCCTTACCAAGAGCATATCTTATCAGCACCATTGTATCGCAAAGTGGCGGAAAAAGCAAGAACAAAGGGAGAATTTTTAAAAGAAAAACGGACTTTTTTCCAAAAGAATGTCCGTTTTGAAGAGCTTTATTTTTTCTTTTGGAACAATCCTGCTGCGCCCGAGATCAGAAGAAAGCCGCCAAACAGCTTTCGCAAAAGTGTCTGCGGCAGATAAACAGCCAGCGCCGTACCGCTCCAGGCGCCGAGAAGCCCCGCGGGAATTAACAGTAATAACAGTCCCCAAAAGGGGGGCGTGCGAAACAGGTGGACACACAACGCCGCGCCCGAGGAAAAAAGAAAGAAAAGCAGATTGACGCCCTGCGCCGCGAGCTGCGGCATATCCTGCACCAACGTGAGAAAGATGACGAGAAGCCCCGCGCTGCCCACTCCCATCCCCGAAAGGAGTGCCACCGCAAAGGTGACGAGTACCGTGATCCACATATTAAAATAACAGCAAAATGCCGGAAAGTGCCATAACGGTGGCGAAAATGCGGTTCAGGATGCCCGTAGAGAGCCGCCCTAAAATCCACGCGCCGACGGCTCCGCCCACGAGCGCAGGTAGCAGCATTGTGGAAAAAAACGTACCCGGCACAGGGGCTGTTGCGGCATAGCGATATACGGAAAACAGGGAAAGCGGTAGCATTACAGCGAGCGCCGTGGTGAAAAATCTTCTACCGTCTGCCGTCTTTTTGCCGAAAAGAAGAGCAAGCCCCAGCACAAGAGGAATGCCGCCGCCTGCGCCCAGAAGTCCGTTGAGGAAGCCCGCCGTGGCACCCAAAAACAAAACGGGGAGCAATCTTTTGATATAAAAGGTCATATTTTCTCCTTTCTCGCCTTGTTTTTGCGGGAAAACTTTTTTGAAAATATTAAAATATGTTCTTGTAAAACCAAAAATTTAATGTTATACTATATATTAGATTAATGTAGAGAAGCCTTTTTTCAGTGTGCCCGCAGAGCTGCTTTTTATGCGACACACGGGAAGGAAGTTTTCGGAAAGGACCTTGAAATGCGAAGGGACAGAGAAAACACGGAAACGCAGCGCGTCACACGACGCAGCGGCACACGCGTGGACGGAGAATTTGACGCCTCGCGCAGTGACGCGCGCGCGCGTTCTCATCGCGACGGATATTCTTATCTTGATGACCGTCGCCACCGCGATGAGCGAGAGGATCGTGACGATCGCCGTTACCGCGATGAGCGGGATGACCGTGACGATCGCCGTTACCGCGATGAGCGGGATGACCGCGATGATCGCCGTTACCGCGATGAGCGGGATGACCGCGATGACCGCCGCTACCGCGATGAGCGTGAGGGACGCGACGATCGCCGTTATCCCAAGGAACGCAACGAAAGCAGCGAGCCGCGGGAGGTACAGGCACGTGATCCCAAGACGCCCAGAAGCGTAACGAAATCCTCAAGGGGCAATGGCGGCAGACGGGGTGGAAATCCCGATCGCACTGTGCATCAGCTTGTGCCCTATGCCTTGTTCTGCCTTTCTGTTTTTGCCGGTGTCAGCTTTTTCTTGCGTGATTTTGCCGGCTTGGAGGGGCAAACGGGAGAGTTCGGCAGTTTTTTGGCTGATTTCCTTTGCGGCATTCTGGGTGTGATCGCCTATGCGCTGCCCGTCTTTATGTTTGTTTGGGCACTGCGGTGGCGCTCCTACGTGAAAAAAGGGCAGCTTCTGAAAAAGCTGTTGCTTGGCGGGGCGTTTCTTGCATTGCTTTCCGGTATCGTGCACGTTTTTCAGGACGCTACGCGCGGCACACTCTCTACCCTTGCTGCTGATCTGTATCACAATGGCGTCGCCCGCGTGGGCGGCGGCTTCTTTGGCGGCTTTGTCGGCGAATGGCTGGGTTATGTGCTTCGTTTGCCCGGTACGATCATTCTGGCGATCCCGCTTCTTGTGATCATTGCTATTTATCTGATCGGTATGACGCCGAGCGGCTTGTGGCAGCGCATTTCCTGCAAGGTTCAGATGATGCAGGAAAAGCATGCCGAGCGCCGTGCCGCGATGTATGACGGCACAAAGGAGCCGAGCCACAAGGAAAAGGCGCAAAGCAAGCCGGTTAAGGAGCAGGGCCCCATCGCTGTAACAAAATGGAGCGAGCCGCGTCCTTTGGAGCAAAGCGCGCCCCGTATCGATACCTTCTCCTTCTCCGAGGAGGAGGACGAGCCCGTCGTGCTGCAAACACCCTTTGCCCGTCCACAGCCGCGTGTGCAGGATCCTACGCCGCAGCCCGCCGCCGCTCCTGTTGTACCCGAGCAATCCCAAGCGCCCGCGCAGCCCGCTACCCCTGAAACCGTATTGCAGGAAACGATGCGCGAGCAAGTAACCTTTGGGGACGCAACCTCTGTACAGCCTCAAGCTGCCGCACAGCCCCAGAGCACCGAGCAGCCCCAAAAGAGCGGGCAGGTATTTGCCCCCTTTGCCTTACCCGTACAGCCCTTCCCGGAGCGCACGTCGCACACAGCCTATCGCACCCCCGAAGCCGCATCGGAAGCGCAGCCTGAAACGCAGCCTGTAACGCCTGCACCTGCCGCTCACACCGAGCAGACTGACGAGATCCTGGGTGCGTTTGCTCCCGCAAGCCGTCCCGCCGCTTCTCAGCAGCCCCGTCCCGTATCTGCCGCGAGTGCACCGAGCGCAGAATATACCTCTCCCTTCTTTGCCGAGCCCGTGAGCCCTGTCCGGCAGGCAGCACAGCAAGAGGAGGTGCCCGAAAAGAAGGAGCCCGTACAACCGTTCTCCTATTTCGCTTCCGTGCAGGAGGAAGACGCCGAGGCGCAGAGTGCAGTTGCTCCGTCCTCGCCCTTTGCTTCTGCTACTTCCGTTGAGATGCCGAAGGAAATCGCACCCGTCGCGCAAGACGAGCTGACGGTGGAGCAATCCTTCTCGTATGAGAGTGAAGATGATGAAGATGAAATCATCTCCGAAGAGGAAACGGAAGCGGACGAGTTTTATGTGCCTGCGGCACCTGCTGCAAGTGCCGTTTCGTTTGATCGCGAATACGTTGCTTCCGCTATGAATATCCCCACATGGGGCGAGGAAAAGAAGGACGAGCAAGAGGAGCCCGCTCCCGCCCCGATTTCTGTACAGGCAGAGCGCGTTGCTCCCCAGCCCGTGCCCACCCTTGTTGACACACCTGCTGTGGCGTATACGCCCGCACAGCCCGCGCCACCCCGCGTAGAGGTGCGAAGCACGCCCGTGTCAAGCGAGAGCGTACCGTGCGAGCCTGTTATTCTTGAATACAAGCATCCGCCGATTGATCTGCTCAACGAGGATAAGAACGTGCGCACCGATGATTTCTATGAGGAAATCGAGGAAACCAAGGATATCCTTCGTCAGACGATGGCAAGCTTTAATATCCGCATTCAGGATGAAATCAATTATTCGCACGGTCCCTCTGTCACGCGTTATGAGATGCGTCCTGTGGCGGGTACCAGTGTGCGTTCGGTCACCAACCGTACCGAGGATATCGCGCTGAACCTTGCTTCCTCCGTGCGTATCGAGGCACCCATTCCCGGCAAGCCCGCCATCGGTATCGAGGTGCCCAACAAGGTGCGTGAAACCGTATATATGCGCACGATGCTGGAGTCTGAGGAGTTCAGAAGCTCCAAGGATCCTCTGGATGTCCCGCTGGGACTTGACGTCGGCGGTGACGTGCGTATGTGTAACCTTGCCAAGATGCCCCACCTCCTGGTGGCGGGCACCACAGGCCCGGGTAAGTCGGTTTGTATCAACACCATTTTGGTCAGCTTGCTTTACAAGACCTCTCCCGACGATCTGCGTCTTATTCTGATCGACCCCAAGCAGATTGAGTTCGCTCCTTACGAGGACGTGCCGCATCTGTATATGCCCATCGTCACGGATATGCAGCGCGCCGCAGGCGCCCTTGCGTGCGCCGTACAGGAGATGGAGCGCCGCTTCTCGCTCATTAAGGACGTGGGCGTGCGTAATATCGAGGCATATAACGAGGCAGTGAAGAATGATCCTGACCGTGAACACCTGCCCTATATCATCATCGTGATCGACGAGTTCAACGATCTGAAGATGAGCTGTAACAACAACGACCCCGAAAACTTCACCGTTCGTATCGCGCAGAAGGCGCGTGCCGCCGGTATCCACCTGATCATCGGTACGCAGCGTCCCTCTGTGGATGTCATCACGGGTAAGCTGAAGGGCAATATCCCCTCGCGTATCGCCTTTATGGTGAAGCAGCAGGTTGACTCGCGTACCATTCTGGATGTCAACGGCGCGGAAGCGCTGACGGGACGCGGCGATATGCTGTATGTCGCAACGACCTCCAGCGACAAGAACCCCGTGCGTATCCAGGGTGCGTTCGTTTCTGACGGCGAGCTGGAGCGCGTGGTATCCTTCGTGCGCAGAAACAATGCTCCCGTGCAGTACAACCGTGCGTTTATGGATCAGATCGAGGTTGAGATGGCACGTGCCGCCAAGGCAGACCGCAAGGGCGATGACTTTGATTACGGTGATGAGGAGGAGGGCGGCGAGGATCCCAAGTTCGTGGAGGCCGTCGAGCTTTCCATTCAGGCACAGAAGGTTGCCACCTCGCTTCTGCAGCGCCGCTTGGGCGTTGGCTACGGCCGTGCCGCTAAGATCATTGACCGTATGGAGGAGCTGGGACTTGTCAGCCCCGCCGAGGGCAATAAGCCCCGTAAGATCCTGCCCGCCGCCCAAGGATATCTCGAACACATCGGCGCGATGAGCGCGGATGGCGAGGACGATTTCGGCGACGATTACGGTTAAACGCAAAAAACACCCGAAAAAAATCGGGTGTTTTTTTGCGTTTTCCCTTGACCTTTGCGAAAAAATGCTTTATAATGCCCATAAAGAGATAGTCCATCTCTTAAAGCATAGCTTTAAAAGGAGAATTTGCCATGAAAGCAGGATTTGCACGCCTTGACGTCACGCCCCCCAACGGGACGTGTATTGCCTCCCGCTATTTTTACTTCGTGCCCGCCACGGGGTGCCTTGACGCATTGGAGCTGAATGCGCTTGCCGTATCCGACGGAGAAAATACCGCCGTGATCATTGCCGCGGATTTCGGTGGCATGGCACAGCACTATATGAACGATTTCCGTGCACGCGTCAGCGAGAGCACGGGGCTTCCCACAGAGAAGATCTTCATCACCACGCTCCATCAGCACACCTCGATCGTGGTGGCGGATCCCGTGGAGTGCGACACACCGATGAACGATCCCGTGCTGCTGGAGTGGCTGAAGCGTCGCTTCTGCGACGTGGCGAATAACGCGCTTGCCGATATGAGCGATGCCGAGATGCTGGTGGGTAGCAAGCAAACCGCCGAGCAGATCTCCTTCATCCGTCGCAACGATAAGGTGGAGGATCCCACTGCGCCCGACGGTTACCGCTACGTCTCCTACGGCCCCGAGCCGGATCAGAACGTATACGTGGCGCGATTTGTGCGCAAGGGTGCAAAGGATATTGCCTTTGTCAACTTTGGCACACACCCCGACGTGGTGAACACCAAGGCCTTTTCCAACGACTGGCTCGGTGCCACCCGCCGCTTTGTGGAACAGGATATTGAGAACGTGTCCTGCATGATGATCAACGGCTTCCAGGGTGACGTCAACCACGTCGATTATTATGCCGCCACCTCCGAGGAGCGTAAGCTGATGCGCGGCGAAGTCCACGCACACAAAATGGGGCGTGTGGTGGCGGACGCTGTGGTGGACATCTGGGGAAATCTCACCCCGTGCGCTGCCCAAGTACTCAAAACACAGACCGACATCGTCTATACCCGTACGCGTACCGACGGCATCGAGCGCTATGACGAGGCGTTCGCCTATTGCGAGGCGTATAAGGCAGATCACAGTGCAAAGGGGCCGATGAATATCGCCGAGGCACAGCGCATCGTGGAGATCCGCGAGAATGCGCCTATCTATCAAAAGATCCCCGTATGCACGATCGAGATCGGCGATCTTTTGATTGCAGGCATCGGCGCCGAGCCCTTTACCAAGTACGGTTATGCCATCCGCGAGCTGGCGCAGGACAAGGCGCTGGTCATGACCTCGTGCCTGATGAATGGCTATGAGTGCTATATGCCGCATACCGATGACTTTAAAAAGAGTGACTATGCCGTGACGCGCAGTCGCTTTACCTCCGCACTTTTCGGGGAAACGATCGACAGCTTCAAGAAAATGTTGAACAAGTAAGAGGGAAGCAAATGATACAAGCAGGATTTGCACGCGTGGACGTCACGCCACCCTTAGGAAGCCCCTTGGACGGATATTTTCGGGACCGTTTCAGTACGGGGGTGCTGGATCCCATCCAGCTGAATGCGATCGCCGTCTCGGACGGCGCGCACCGTGCCGTGATGATCGTGGGTGACTTTCTTGGTGTGGACGGCTATCACGTTGCGATTGTCAAAGAGAAGATTACCCGTCGAACGGGGCTGAAAAACGAAGAGATCTTCATCAGCGGCACGCACTCGCACACCTCTGTGTTCGTGCGGGAAAAATTCACCGAGGATCTCCCGAAAGACTACATCTGCGTGTTGCACCGCAAGTTTGCGGATGTGGCGCAGATGGCGCTGGATGACCTTGCGGATGCCAAGATGTATACCGCAGAGCAGGAAACCGCCGAGCCCATCGGCTTTGTACGCCGCTATCGGCTCTCGGACGGGCGCGTGGCAACCAATCCGGGCAGTAAGGTGTTGCCGCTTGTCACGGGCAGATGCGACGAGTCCGATAACACGGTGCGCGTTTTG
>JAZRFS010000084.1:0-14874 GCA_045643765.1 Eubacteriales bacterium | reverse complement strand
GAGGACAATTGGGAAAAGCAGACCTCGTACTTATCCTCTGCCTCGCCGTGCTTGATATAAAGCACGAAGGACTTTGGGATCTCCTCTGAGGAGCTTTCCACCTCGCCGCGCTTTTGCGCCGCGGATAAAAATTTGCGCGTTACCGTCGATACCGTGGACGTGTCGGCATCAAAAATGCCGATGATGTCCCTCTCGCGGATGTTGCGGTTGTTGCCTACGTGTAAAAACATATTGGGTTTTGCGAGGAAACTTTTTAGAAAAAAGTTTCCTCACACTCCTTCAAAAACTTTTAAATTATTTTAAGGTGTTATTTTTAAAATAAGTGCACATCTTGAGATGTATCGTGGATTATGTGGCACAATGCCCTTCCCACAAACAATGCGGCTACTCTCAAAAAAACTTTGTAAGGTTTTTGAGGGGTCGTAGGGGAACTTTTCCTAAAAAGTTCCCCTACACGCGTCCCCACATTACTGTCTGAATACCCCATTCTCCACGTAAATCAGGTGATCGGCGTGGCCCTCCACGGGCTCACAGGTCGTCATAATGACTTGCTTGCCCTTGATACGGTGCAACAAATACTCACGGCGCGCGCCATCCAGCTCGGAAAGCACGTCATCGAGCAGGAACACGGGATATTCCCCGCAATCCTCGCGGCAAAGCTCGCCCTCGGCAAGCTTCATGGCAAGCGACAGAGAGCGCTGCTGCCCTTGCGAGGCAAAGCTGCGCGCGTCCTTTTCGTTGAGCAGGATCTCAATATCATCCTTGTGCACGCCGTACAGCGTGGCACCCGCACCGATCTCACGATCGTGATTTTTGCAAAGTCGCTCATACAGATGTGCCTCAATCGCGGCAAGATCCTCATAATCGGGATCATCCGCGCGGTCGCAGCCCTGATAATGAAGCACGGGCACCTCGCGGGAGCTTGTCATCTCGGCAAAGCACGCTGCCATATAGGGCGCCGCCTTTTGCACGTAACGCATACGCGAGCGGGCAATGTACGCGCCTTCGCGCGCAAGCTGCTCTGACCACAGATCTGCCGTGGCATCAAAAAGCGAACGATCCTTTTCCGCCGCGCGAATAAGAGCATTTCTCTGCTTTAAAATGTGTCCGTAGCGCTGAAGCGCCGCCAGATACGCGGGCTCTCTTGCGCTGATCGCAATATCCAGAAATTGTCTGCGCTCGGCAGGACCGCCCTTGACAAGCGATAATTGCTCGGGGCAGAACAGCACGGCACGGAATGCCCCCATCAGCTCGGACATTTTCCCCACACGCACGTGATTTTTCTCTACGGCACGCACGCGGGACTGGAACAGCTGCATCGTGATATTCTGCACGCGCCCCTGGGCGGTAAAATCCACCGAAAGTGCGGCGCTTTCCTTGCCAAAGCCGATGCATTCCTTGGCGTGCAGCGAGCGGAAGCTCCTGCCGATAGAAGCGAAATAGATCGCTTCCAGTAAATTGGTCTTTCCCTGCGCGTTATTGCCGTAAAGCACGTTCACGTCGGGACAAAATCGCACGCTTGCGCTTTCAATATTGCGAAAATTCACAAGCGAAACGGCATTACATTGCATCGCTTAGTCCTTCATACGGACGGGAAGGAGCATAAACAGATCTTCGCTTTCCTCATTCTCAGCATCCAGCGGCTCGATATTTACGCTGGTCAGATGCGAGGACAGTGCCACGCGCACACGGTCGCTTTCGCACGCGCGCACGCTATCGGTCAAAAATCTGTTCTTGAACGCGATCACAAGATCGCCACCCTCGTGATTGATATCGATCTCATCGTAAGTGCTGCCCGCAGCGGAATTTGCCATCACCTTGAGCACGGGACCGTCCAGCTGCAGCTTCACGTTTGCCTTCAGGGCGCCCGAAACACGCTCCTCGGTGATCAGCGCCGCACGGTCAAGGGCACAAAGCAGCTCGTCGCGGTCAAGATCAATATAGATCTTGTGCTGACGGATGATGATACGGTCAAAGTCGATGTACTCGCCGTCCACCAGACGCGAGAAGAACACCAGATTTTCAAAATAGAATACCATGTGCTTGCGCATCATGTGGATACGCACCATCTCGTCGGCATTGGCACCAAGCAGCTTATAAAGCTCGTTCACCGTCTTGACGGGCACGATAAACTTGAAGCGGATATCGCTGCCGTCGGCGTTGTTGTTCTCGATCTCGGTGTGAAGAAGGCACTTTGCCAGCTTGAAGCTGTCGCAAGCCACCAGCAAAAGCTTATTTTCCTCTACTTCGATATAACAGCCGTTCAATACGTTGCGCTGATCGTTCACGCCCATTGCATACATCACCTTGGTGAACATATCCTTAAGAACGCCTGCCTTCACGGAAAAGCCCAGGTTGCTTTCAAGGCGAGGGATCTCAGGGAAATCCTCACCACGCAAAGCCATCATCTTATGAGAGGACTTGCCGCACTCGATCATAGCACCCAGATTGCGGTCAACGGTCAGAGTGACCTCCTCGCCGTTCATCACGCGCATGGTCTGATTGAACTTCTGTGCGTTCACCACGAAGGTACCCTCCTCGATGACCTTCGCCTCGATGGTGGTGCGCATACCCTTTTCCAGATCATAAGTCGTCAGGATACAGGTATCGGGGCAGATCGCCTCAATCTTAATACCCTCGGTAGCGGCAAGGGTGGATTTGCCTGCCGTGGCGGCAAGCAGGGGTGCGGTCGCAGCCATAATGGCTTGACGGTCAAAAATCACTTTCATTTTCAAAACTCCTTTTTTCTTCCCGCGAAGGCGGAAAAGATGGTATGAATAGATATTATTTTTTTAGTAGTAATAGTAGTAGGGGGCGTGGAAACTGTGGAAAACCCGCAACACCTTGTCCCGTGCGGCTTTGCCGTTTTTATACAGCGTGGAAAATTGTGGATAGGAAGGGGAAAGCTGTCTTGCGTTTTGTGGAAAAGTCAGCCGCTTTTTTTAAGCCTTACGGAAAATTCCTTTAAAAAGGTGTGATTTTTCTTTTCCGGTGTGAAGAACCTTGTTTTGCACCGCCGCAGTTTTCCACAGGCGGTGTGTATGATGTGGAATGTTATCAAAAAGGAAAGGAACGATCCTTTTTCCACAAGCTGCAAGGATTGGAAAGAAGCGCCTTTTCACGGCGTTTCCACCGCGGATGCAAAAGAAAATTCTATGTTGTGGAAATTCTGTTATAAAGGAGTGGTTCAGCCGACAACGCGGCTTTGCCATTGCTTTTTTTGTGTAAAAATTTTCGAGCGGGAGCAGAAGAACTTTTTATAAAAGATCTCCTGCACGCGATCCTTTAATTATCGGTGATCTCGTTTTTCAGTGCTTCGATATCCGAGGCAAAGAGCGGCTCGCGTGCGATTTTTGTTTTGACCCATTTGCAAGAGGACATCACTGTAGAGTGATCGCGCTTGCCGAGAATGTCACCGATGCGTCCCGTGGAAAGCTCGGTGATCTCACGCATCAGAAAGATCGTCACGTGGCGGGCTGCCATAATCTCTTTGGTGCGCTTTTGTCCCACGATATCCTCGCGCGGCACGTTGTATTTTTTCACCACGGCGGCAAAGATCTTATCAATCGTGACCTCAAGCGGTTCGGCATCTCCCATCAGGTCAGCCAGGCACTCGCGCGCCAGCTCCAGCGAGATATTTCTGCCATCCACCATGCTTTTGGCGGCGAGCTTTTTGATCGAGCCCTCAATCTGGCGGATATTCGCGCGCAGATTTTCGGCAAGATAGGTGAGCACGTCGGTCGGGATATCCACCGCCAGATCCTCTGCCTTTTTCTTGATGATCGCCACGCGCAGCTCCAGGTTGGGAAGCCCCACGTCAGCCATCAGACCGCCCTCAAAGCGAGAGCGCAATCTCTCGTTCAAGGGATTGATGTCCTTGGGCGGACGGTCGGAAGCAAGGATGATACGCTTGCCCTCGTCAAACAGGCTCTGGAAGGTGTGGAAGATTTCGATCTGTGTGGACTCCTTGTCCGCAATGAATTGGATATCGTCAATAACCAGAATGTCCGCGGTGCGGTAGCGGCCCCGGAACGCCTCCATGCTGTTGCGCGACAGATGCGCGTACATATCGTTGAGGAAATCGTCGCCCTTCGTGTAGATGACGCGCAGCTCGGGATTTTCCGTGCAGAGCTTGTTGATGGTCGCGCACATCAGGTGCGTTTTACCGACACCGGAGGGACCGTAGATGAAAAGCGGATTGAATTCGTCCACCGTAGAGGCTCCGCTTGCCACGCTCCAGCAGATCGAGCGGGCAAAATGGTTGGAGGCACCCACGATGAAGTTGTCAAAGGTGTATTTGGAAAGCTGCACGGCATCGCCCGCGAAGGGGTTGGTGGGTGCCGCCTTTGGCACAGCGCCGATGCGATCCAGGATATCCTCCTTTTCCACCACCTTGCCGACAAAGCGGAAGCTGACGTTCAGCAGCATCCCCGCTTGCGTCAAAAACGCCTTTTCTACCGTGTCCTTGTGCTGATTGTTGAGGCCGTTGCAGATAAATTCGGATTTGGTTTCAAACACCAGCGTGTTGGTTTCGGGTAAGTATTCGGCGGGCGTGATCCCCCCGTACCACATATCGAATGCGGCCGAGGACATCGTGCCCTTAAAGGATTCTTTTACGATCTCCCACATTTGTTTGATCTCTTCGGGACAGGTCATAGGGTACCATCCTTTCGGCAAAAATTTCGGTTTTGCGCCGTGCTTACGCACTTTTTTACGATTAATAAATGCGCGTGCGCGCTCGCGCGCATACAATTAAAGGTATTATATCATATTAAATAAAAAATTACAAGTATATCTTGTGAAAAATCACTATACTGTTTACAATAAATTTACATATATAATAAAGATATATAGGAAAAGTCGTGCTTTGGCACTTTTTGCAAAAAGTTTCCCCTTACCTTCTTGTCAATCTGCTCAAAATCGTTTATAATATGTTACACAATGCTAACGAAGGGGGGGAGCCTTTTGAAAAAAGAAATATATAACGTCTTGGGTATGACTTGTGCTGCGTGCGTGGCACACGTAGAACGGGCGGCACGCGGCGTGCTCGGCGAGCGGGAATTTACCGTCAGCCTTTTGTCAAACACGCTTTCACTGACGCTTGCTGACGAGGAAAACAGCGATGCGATATTCAAAAAGCTTTCCCCGGCGCTTTCCCGTGCGGGGTACGGGCTTGCGCGAAGGGATGCCGCTGCAGACGGGCGGCGTGAGCAGACGCAGGCAAAAAAAGAAAAAAATCGCTTGATCTTATCTGTTGCGCTGACCGCGCTTTTGATGGTCGTTGCGATGTGGCATATGATGCCGCTTCCCCTACCCGCAATTTTAGACGGCGCGCGCCACCCGATCCTGTATTTCACTATCCAGGCAGTCCTTACCGCTGCGGTGCTCCTCTTACAGCGCCATTTCTTCAAAAATGGCTTTTCGGCGCTTTTCCACCGCGTACCGAATATGGATACGCTTGTGGCGCTTGGTGCCGCCTGTGCCGCCGTGTACGGCATCGTGGCAGGCGTTTTTATCGTGTATGGAGCGCTTGCGGGGGACGCTGCGCTTTTGCATCTGTATCTGCATCAGCTTTATCTGGAGTCCGCCGCGATGATCCTCACACTGGTTTCGGTGGGCAAATTTCTGGAAGCGCGCGCGAAAAAACGCGCCGCCGGAGCGGTACGGGCACTCATCGCCGAGGAAGCACGCACCGCCCGCGTAATCTTTGACGAAGGCGAGCGAGAGATTTTGCTGGAAGAAATTACACCGGGTATGCACATAAAAGTGCTGACGGGTGAGAAAATCCCCGTGGACGGGGTGATTTCAGAGGGTGAGGGCAGTGTCAACGAGGCGATGCTGACGGGTGAGGCTCTGCCCCGCACCGTACGCACAGGAGAGCGCGTTTCGGGCGCCACAGTGCTGGTTGAGGGAACCTTATGCGTTTGCTGTGACCGCCCCGTAGAGCAAAGCACCCTGCGGCAGATCGCCGCGCTTCTGGAGCAGACCGCCGCAAGCAAAGCCCCCGCACAGCGCCTTGCCGACAAGGTCAGCGGCGTGTTCGTGCCCGTGGTGATCTCTATTTCCCTTCTGACCGCGCTTGTGTGGCTGATCGCCGCGCGGGATGCGGCAATGGCATTCCGCGCCGCCGTTTCGGTGTTGGTGATCTCCTGCCCGTGTGCGCTGGGGCTTGCCACCCCCACCGCCATTATGGTGGGAAGCGGGCGCGGCGCAAAATTCGGTATTCTTTTCAAGAGCGCCGAGGCACTGGAAACGCTTGCCACTACAAAGTATCTACTGACCGATAAAACGGGCACGTTGACGCGCGGAGAAATGAGCGTGACGGATGCCGTTTATTTCACCGAGGACGAGGGCTATGCCCGCGACCTGATCGCTTCGATCGAAAGCTATTCCACCCATCCCGTTGCGAAGGCTCTTTTGCCGCTTTCTGACACCCGTTTGCCCCTTTATGACGTCAAAACGCTTGCGGGTCGCGGCATTTGCGCCGTGACCGAGAACGGAAAAGCCGTTTTCGCGGGCAATCAAAGATTGTTGAAAGAAATGCCAAATACCCTTGCGCTGACCGATCGGATCCTTGCGTGTGAGGCGCGCCTTGCCGCCGAGGGGAAAAGCACGGTGATCCTTGCCGAAAACGATACCGTTCTGGCGGTATTTGCCGTATGCGATACGGTGCGCGAGCACAGCGCCACCCCCATCGCGCATCCCAAAAAGCTGAATATTACCCGGGTGATCCTGTCGGGTGACCAGAGCGCCGCCGCTGCGCGCGTTGCCGCCGAGGTCGGTATTGACGAGTATCGTGCGGCACTACTGCCCGCCGATAAGGAAAGGATCGCGCGCGAATTTTCCACAAAGGGTCGCACCGCTATGGTCGGTGACGGCATCAATGACGCGCCCGCCCTTGCGGGTGCCGACGTGGGTCTTGCCATCGGTGCCGGTACGGGCGTGGCGATGGAGAGCGCGGGCGTGGTGCTGTCGG
Organism: Eubacteriales bacterium; assembly: GCA_045643765.1. Lineage (GTDB taxonomy): Bacteria > Bacillota > Clostridia > Oscillospirales > CAG-272 > Firm-07. The sequence continues at coordinate 7,898 of JAZRFS010000084.1, read as the reverse complement.
GCAATTCGCTTTCCGACGCGGCTGCCGCCATTGAGCTGGGGCGCGCCACCCGCCGCAATATCGCGCAAAATCTGTTCTGGGCACTGTGCTACAACGCCATTTGCATTCCCGTTGCCGCGGGTGTGCTCTATCCCGCTTTCGGGATTTTACTCACGCCGATGATCGCTTCCGCCGCGATGAGCGTTTCCTCGCTTTTTGTGGTGAGCAACGCGCTGCGCCTTACGCGCTTCATCCCGCCCGCCATCCGCGAACGGGTGAGAGAACAGAAAGAAAAAACAAAGAAAAAGGAGAATACGGATATGTTCGGTTTCAAGAAAAAAGAGGTCGTGACCACTACCCTTTCGGTAGAGGGTATGATGTGCATGCATTGCGTGGCGCACGTGGAAAAGGCGCTGCTTGCCGTGAAGGGCGTGCAGAGTGCCAAGGCAGACCTTGCCGCCGCCACCGTGACCGTCAAGGCAGCAGGTGTGGATGAAGCCACCCTCAAGACCGCCGTGGAGGGCGCAGGATATCAGGTGAAGTAAGAGGCGAGTGGGGGAGGGCTTTTCTCAAAAGCCCTCCCCCATACTCACACCCAAAACCTTTCATCAAAAGAAAAAGGCAGTAGCCGCAAAGAAAAGCAACAAGGGCGCAGAGTTTTCTCTGCGCCCTTGTTTTTTGTATAACTACCCGCAATCAATGCGGCTGTTGCCCTTCCTTTTTCTTTGAGGGGATTTTGAGGGGGTTGTAGGGGGAACTTTTGCAAAAGTTCCCCCTAAATCGCGTCCCCCCTTACAGCAACTCCAAAAACTTCTTGGTCAGCTTTACGGAGCGGTCTGCGGCGATCTTGACGAACTCGGAAAACTCCATACCGTCCCCGCCGTCCGAGATGACGCGCAGCACGGCAAAGGGTATGCCGTTGACAAATGCCACGTGACCGATGGCACCGCCCTCCATCTCGCAGGCGATGGCACCGAACTGCGAAATGATGCGCTCCTTGGTCTGCTTTTTCGCCACGAACAGGTCACCGGAGGCGATGGTGCCGACGGCACCGTTGAAGTCCAGCTCGGCGGTTGCCTCGCAAAGGGGCTTGAGCAGCTTTTCGCTTGTGCCGATCTCCACGATATTGATGCCGGAAAGCAAGCCCTGCGGATCGCCCAGGGCAGTGGTGTTCATATCGTGCTGCACGACCTTGTCGGCAAGCGCCACGTCACCGATTTCCAGCTCGGGCAGAAGGCCGCCCGCCACGCCCGTATTGAGCAGCGCGGTCACGCCGTATTTTAAGATCATTGCCTCAGCGCAGATGGCGGCAAACACCTTGCCCACGCCGCAGGTGGCAACCACCACGTCGCGCCCGCACAGCTTGCCCTGCGTGAATTTTACCCCACTGACGGTATCGGTTTTGGTGTCCGTCATTTCCGCGATCAGGCCTTCCGTTTCCACCTGCATCGCACCGATAATGCCGATCAATTCCTTATTGTTCATACGAAAAATCCCCCTTGTGTTGGTTTAATACTTCCAGGTACGCGGCGCACTCGCGCTTTGCCGCGTTGATGTCAAGCTCCTTGTAGTTCCCGCACTCCTTACGGGTGGCGCCGAATACCTCGCCCTCGTGCGCGACGGTAGCCGCAAGTGCCTTTTTCAGCGCATTTAGTACCGCAACGGGTGCAAGATCGCGCGTCAGCAGGTAAAATCCCGTGCGGCAGCCCATCGGGCCGAAATAGATCACGCTCCCGCCGATCTCACCGTTGCGAAGCAGCGTGGCAAGCATATGCTCGACCGAGTGCATCGTGATCTGATCCATATAGTCCCCCGCGTTGGGCGTGCGGGTGCGCAGATCAAAGCTGGTAATATCCCCGTCGATGCGGGAGATGTACATTCCGGGGCGGATCTTATCGTGATCCACCGAAAAGCTGGCAATTCTGTTCATGGCTTGTCCTTTCTGTGTGCCTTGCGGTAGTCGCTTGGCGTCATATTCATTTGCTTCTGGAAGGCGCGGTTGAAGGTGCGCAGGGTGGAAAATCCGACCAGCGAGCAGATCTCGGTGATGGGAAGCTCGTCCGAGCTAAGATAGCGGCACGCGTGCGCCACGCGCAAGGAGTTGACGTAGTCGTTAAAGCTTAGCTTCATCCGCTCAGAGAACAGGTGCGATACGTAATATTTGCTGACGTGCAGCTCGCGCTCCAGTACCGAGAGCGACAGCTCGTTTTGGTAGTTTTTCGTGCAATACTCCACCACCGCGCGGAAGGCGTGCGGTCCGCTTGTGCGGGCTTGCGAGAGATTGCATTGCGAGAGAAGTCGACTGAAAATGGTCAGCAAAAGTCCCTTCTGCAACGCTTTTTGCGATACCGTTTCGGGATTTTGCAGCTCCATAAGGCGTTTTGCTGCCTCGATGACAAGGGGGTCGAGCGCCCCGCCCTTGATCAGTGCGCTTTCGGGTGGGGGCGCTGTGAAAAGCGCGGACAGCTCGGGCATCAGATCGGGGTCTGCGATCAGAAGATAAAAATGCTCGGGACCGGTCGTTTCATAGCGGTGGATCTGCTCGGGAAAGGCAAGAAACGCGTCACCCGGCTGCACCTCGCAGCGCTCCGCATCTGCAAAGGCGACCGTCTGCCCCTCTAAAAACAGCACCAGCTCCAGATGATGGTGCAGGTGGGCGGCAAATTCCAGGCGGTTCCCCTCCCAGGCGCTGAAGGCATAGTTTTTGCTTTCGTAAAAGGCGATCATAGCGCTCCTTTCCCTCGCCTCGGCACGCGTGCCGATATGGCGGTGAGTAATTCGTAAGGGATCGTCCCCGCGTGGCGTGCCGCCGCGGCAAAATCCCCCAAAACACATACCGTTTCCCCCTCTTTTGCGGGAATATCGGTCAGGTCCAGCATCAGATAGTCCATGCATACGCGCCCCGCGATGGGCGCGGTGAAGGCGTTGTTTTCGCACAAAACGGTGACGCGATACCCCGTGAGCGTGCGTAAAATGCCGTCCGCGTAGCCAAGCGGCACGGTGCCGATCACGCTGTCCCTTTGGCAGACAAAATCCCCGCCGTAGCCCACCCTTGTGCCCGCCGCCACGCGGCGAATTTGCACCACGGGCGCGATCACGCGCATCGCGGGGCGCAGATCAAGCGCGGTTGGAACGGGCGGGTATCCGTACAGTGCGATGCCCGCACGCACGGCATCCAGGCGTGCCTCGGGAAGTGTGAGTGCCGCGGCGCTTGCCGCCGCGTGCGCAAAGAGCCTTACGGGTAATTTTTCGCGCAAGGCATTGAAGCGCGCAAGTGCGCGAAACGTCCCCGCTTTATCCGTGTCCGCACACGGAAAATGCGTGAAGATGCCGCATACGTCAAGGTGCGGAAGCGCGAGCGCGTGCAAAACACCGTCCATATCCTCGGGGGGAAAGCCAAGGCGGCACATCCCACCGTCGATCTTGAGGTGAACGGCGAGCCGCGTGCCCATCTCCCCTGCCACGCGGGACAGCATTTCGGCGGTGCCGCGCGAGAACGCGCACAGTGTGACACCGGCAGCGGCAAGCAGCGGGATTTCATCCGCTGATGCATAGCCAAGCAACAATATGTGTGCAAACGGGGCGAGTTTTCGCACCGTCAGTGCCTCTTGCGCCGTTGCTACGGCAAAGAAGCTGCACCCCGCGCGTAAAAATGCGGGAACCGCAAGTGCCGCGCCGTGCCCATAGGCATCCGCCTTCACCACGGCGATCGTTTTTCCGCAGACGCGGGAAACGGTTCGGAAATTGTGTGAAAGCGCGTCCGTGGCGATCTCGGCAACGGCGCGTGCTCTTTCAAGGGGCGGTGGCTTTGTCATAGCAACCTCTTTTCTGTCATCATACCACAATTTTTGTCTTTTGACAAGCCCTGTGCCACATATTTTCGCAATATTTTGCATATTTTGAAGCAGAACGTGCGCGCGAGGAGGGTTTTGCAATGAGAAGAAGAATTTTGCTTTTATGCGTGCTGCTTTTGCTGGCTTTTTTCGGCTGTGCTCCGGAGAAGGGGGATTATTTCGCCCCGTTTCAAGGGGAATTTACCGCGAGGATCGCGGGCGAATGGCAATCCGTGGCGTTTGAAGCCGAGCTTTCGGCACCCGCCCCCGACGGGCAGGGTGCGCGGGTGATGACCTTAACATTCTATGCGCCGGGGACGTTTTCGGGCACGGTGCTGACACGGGACGCGTCGGGCGCGCTCTGCCTCACCGTGGACGGTCTTTCCCTGGCGCTTACCGAAGCCGCCGCCACCGCCTACGGCGCGCTGCTTGATCTCTTTCCCGCCACGGGCGAGATCCATACCGTTACGCAGGAAAACGGCAACACGCGCCTTGCAGGGCAGGGCTTTTCGCTGTTGCTTTCCCCCGACGGCACGCCGCTTGCCGCCGAGAATGACAGGGTTTGTGTGAGGGTGGAAAGCTTTGTAAGCGGATGATGCGGCTGTTGCGCCCTTGTTTTGCGGTGATTTTGAAAAATCGAAGGAAAACTTTTATAAAAAGCTTCCCGATGCCTTTACATTCTTTTGAATTCGTGCTACAATAGGGGCAACGACGAAAAAAAGGAGCTTTTTCGATGAGAGTTGATCTTCTGCCCCGTGACGGGCAATTTTACAAGGCAAATCTGCACAGCCACAGCACGCTTTCCGACGGTAAGTACACGGTCGAGGAGCTGAAGGACATTTACAAGGCGAACGGCTACTCGGTTTTCGCCTACACCGAGCACGGCACCTACCACGATCTGCGCCACCTGGACGATGCGGAGTTCATCACGCTCCCCTCGTACGAGGCAAATCTGACGCGTAACTATGAAAGCACGCCCTTCCCTGCGCTGTTACAGGGACCTGCCACGAATCCGCAGGCAGAGGTGGTGCATCTGAATATGTTCGCCATCGATCCCGACAAGACCAAGTGCGAGCCGAATATCGACGACATCTATGACACGCACTCGGTGGAAAACGTCAACGAGCTGATCCGCCGCGGCCGCGAAGCGGGCTTCCTTGTTTCCTTCAACCACCCGCACTGGTCGCTCAACAGCGCGTCGCTTTACAACAAGCTGGAGGGGCTTACCGCCATCGAGCTGATCAACGGTGCTTGCTACCGTTCCTCCGCGCTGGATTTTGTGCCTCACGTGATGCGCGAAATGGCGTGGAACGGTAAGAAGCTTGTGACCTTTGCAGGCGACGATAACCACCATGCGCGCCACTTCTTCCAGGCGTGGACGATGCTGAAGATGCCTGAGCTTTCGCACAAGGCGGCGATCACGGCGATGCAGAACGGCGATTGCTACGTGTCCACGGGCCCCGAGATCAAGGAGCTGTACGTCGAGGACGGCGTGGTGCATATCAAGACCAGTGAGGTGCAGGGCATCTTTATGGCAACGGCAGGTCGCCGCAAGCCCTCGGAGCTGGTGCCCTTTGACAGCGAGCCGATCACCGAGGCAGCGCTCGCGCTCGATCCCGACGACGTGTTCTTCCACATCATCGTCAAGGATATGCACGGACGCCCTGCCGCCACGCGCATCTACTATCTGGACGAGGCGGATTTCGGCATCCCCCCGAAGGAAGAAGTAAAATGATCGAATACGTCACGCCCAACGCGCATCCCGGCGCAAGCGATGCCAAAAGCATCCAAAACGCCATTGATCACGCCGTAGCCACGGGCACGCGGCGCGTTGCCGTATCGCGGGACTTTGCGCAAAGGGCGGCATCGCCTTTATGCGCGAAGGAATTACCCTTGACGGGTGCGAGGTGGAAACCCAATAAAACAAAAAAGACCGCAACCGCGGTCTTTTTTGTTTATTTGAGCGAGAGCAGATCCATCCCCAGCGAATAGATATAGCGATACCAGGTATCGCGGCAGGCGAAGGGGGTGCGCTGCGGGCCGATCTCAAAGGAGAAATCGCCCTCGTAGCCGATCTCGTGCAGCGCCTTCATCACGCCTCTCCAGTCCACCGTTCCCATGAAGGGGGGCAGGTGCGTATCCTTGTCGCCAAGGTTATCGTCCACGTGCGTGGCCTTGAGGCGCTTTCCCGCCATGCGGATGAAATCGGGCGCATACACGCCGCTGTTATGGGCGTGACCGATGTCGATGCACATACCAACGGCAGGGTCGTTGATGAAGTCCACCAGCTCGATCAGCTCCTCGGGGTCGCCACCGCAATAGCGGCGACGGCGGCCGCCGTAGTCCACCATATTTTCCACCGCGATGCCCACGCCGTGCTGCTTGGCAAGCTCAATATAGGGCGCAAGGTACGCCACGGTCGCATTTTGCGCCTTCTGACGGCTGTAAACGGGGTCGTGCGGTAAGTTGAAGGGGTGCATCACCATCCACTCGGCTCCGAGCGTTTTTGCGGCTTCCACGCAGCGCAGGTTCATCGCGTTCATGTACGCCACCGCCTCGCCGTCCGGCATATCCCATTCCTTGCCGCTCACCGTGGCACCGTGTACCTGGCGGACAACAAGCCCCAGCTTGTCGCAATGCTCGCGCATTTCCGCCACCCACTCGCGCCAGTTGTCGGCGGCAAGGGGCATCCCCTTGTGCGAGTAGTTCCACAGGTTGAAGTCTACGTATTCAAAGCCCGCCGCGCGGTAGGCCGTGAGGCCGCGCTTGACGTCGTAGGGGGTCTTTGGCGTGATCGGATCCAGGATCCAGGTCGATGCGGATAAGGTAATCATAAAAATTCTCCCTTTTTCGTTGTTATATTTATTGTAGCACGGATTGGAAAGAATGTAAAGTCTGTGCGGAAAACTTTTGAAAAACAAAAAATCTCTCCGCCACGCGGAGAGGTTTTTATGCGTTAATCGGTCATTGAGCGAATGAGTTTTCGGGCAGAAAGCATCATCGCGTGGCGTGAGGTGTATGCGATACTCTGAGCCGCGCGAGGGCGCTTAAAAAAGCACATAAAAAAAGAAAGCCCTTGGGGCTTTCTACCGCAGAAAAACCGCCCTTCCCCCATTTGCACGGGAGAGGGGCGGCGTTTTCCTTATTTGTGCTTTTTGTTCTGCACAAAAGGCATCGCTCAATTAGCCGATCTTAGCGGAGTTGATCTTGATGCCGGGGCCCATGGTGGAAGCCAGCACGCAAGACTTGATATACTGACCCTTGGCAGCAGCGGGCTTAGCCTTGATGATAGCGTTCAGAAGAGTGCTGAAGTTCTCAGCCAGCTTCTCAGCGCCGAAGGATGCCTTGCCGATGGGGCAGTGGATGATGTTGGTCTTGTCCAGACGGTACTCGATCTTACCGGCCTTAGCCTCGGTAACAGCACGTGCTACGTCGGGGGTAACGGTGCCGGCCTTGGGAGAGGGCATCAAGCCCTTGGGACCCAGAACCTTACCCATGCGGCCTACCAGACCCATCATGTCGGGGGATGCGATCACAACGTCGAACTCGAACCAGTTCTCCTTCATGATCTTGTCAACGTACTCCATATCGCCAACGTAGTCGGCGCCGGCAGCCTTAGCAGCCTCAACCTTGTCGCCCTTGGTCAGAACCAGGGTGCGCACGGTCTTACCGGTACCGTTGGGCAGAACAACTGCACCACGGACCTGCTGGTCAGCGTGACGGGAGTCAACGCCAAGACGAACGTGAACCTCGATGGTCTCGTCGAACTTAGCCTTAGAGGTCTCGCAAACGAGGGCAAGTGCCTCGGCGGGATCGTACAATCTGTTCTTTTCGATCAGCTTTACGCTATCAGTATATTTCTTTCCCATTGTTCGTTCCCTCCTTAGTCAACCACTTCGATGCCCATGCTGCGGGCGGTGCCTGCGATCATGCTCATAGCTGCCTCGATAGAGCCGGCGTTGAGGTCGGGCATCTTGGTCTCGGCGATCTTCTTGACCTGCCCCTTGGTGATCTTTGCAACCTTGGTCTTGTTGGGCTTGTCAGAAGCCGTCTCAATGCCGCAGGCCTTCTTGATCAGAACAGGAG
>JAZRFS010000083.1:0-6093 GCA_045643765.1 Eubacteriales bacterium | reverse complement strand
AAGGCCGAGTACATCGTTTTCGTTGAGGGTGAGGATATGATGGCAGAGAAGATGTGCAAGCTTCTTGCCGTTTCTCTCGGGAATATCAAGAACCTTTACGACGAAAAATACGATAAGGGCTCTTTCATCAAGAACATTATTCTTGACAACATCCTTCCCAGTGATATTTATATCAAGAGCAAGGAGCTTCATTTCAATACCGAAGAGGTTCGCATCGTCTTCTTGATCAAATTCTTCGGCAAGACGGATATGATGCCCTTTGAAATGCTGCAGAATATGTTCCCGGATAAGTCCAAGGACTATGTGATCAGCGTGGGCGAGCACGACATCGTGCTGGTCAAGGAGATCAAGCCGGGTACTGACAGCAAGGAGATCGAGCGTATGGCAAACGGCATTGCCGACACCCTGTTCGGCGAGTTCTACGCCAAGGTAGCTATCGGTATCTCCACCGCTGTGGATAACATCAAGGATCTGGCACGTGCCTACAAGGAAGCACAGGTTGCCATTGAGGTCGGCAAGGTCTTTGAAACCGAAAAGAATATCATCAGCTATGAGAACCTCGGCATTGGCCGTCTGATCTACCAGCTGCCCACCACCCTGTGCGAGATGTTCCTGCACGAGGTTTTCAAGAAGGGAAGCCTGGACTCGCTTGACCGCGAGACGCTGATGACCATTCAAAGCTTCTTTGAAAACAACCTCAACGTGTCCGAGACCTCCCGTAAGCTGTTTGTGCACCGCAATACGCTGGTGTACCGTCTGGAGAAGATCCGCAAGCTCACCGGTCTTGATCTGCGCGAGTTTGAGCACGCCATCACCTTCAAGGTAGCGCTGATGGTAAAGAAATACCTCAATTCCAAGCCTTCTAAATTCTAAAAATGCAAAATGGGTAAGCGAAGCAGGAAAAATGCCTCGCTTACCCGTCCTTGCTGTTTTCTGCCGACCGCCGAGTATATACCACGTGGAAAATCTCGACGAGAAAGGTAAATTTTTTCATGAGAATTACGTTTTCTGTCCCGAAAAAGCTGCTGAAAAAGCATCACGCAAAGCTTTCTGCAGAGCTGGGACAATCCATTCCCGAAGCAAGAGCCCTTCTGGATCCCAAAAACGGCTGCATCGTGCTGGATCTTGCTCCTCATGCTGATCCGATAGATGTGACTGAGCGCTTGCGTATGCTTGCGCAAAAATACGAAATGCTCCCTGTGCGCGTTCCCAACGATACCTATAATGAGCACAATACGCCAACACAGCCACGCGTGTTTTTTGAAAAGCCCGTGCGCACGGTGAAAATGTCGCGGCATATTGTTTCACTGATCGCGGTCGCACTCATCTGCTCCGTTTTGGCGTTTTCGGCGGCATTTTTGTTTTTTTCGCCCCCTACTGATATGTTCGGAGAAACGCTTGGTACCGAAGCGCAAACGGGTGAGAATTACGCCGAAAAAATCGCGCTCATTGACTTTTTGTTTAAAAATTACGGCTTGTACGATACGGATGGCAAGCTGCTGCTGGATGAAATGCTGCACGCTTATGCCGCCGCAACCGGGGATAAGTATGCCGCATATTACACCGAGGAGGAGTTCAACGCATTGCTTTCCGATATGGAGGGAAGCGCTGTTGGCATCGGTGTGACTGTGACGTATGACCCCGATCATGCGTGTATTTGCGTCATTCAAGTAGCAAACGGCTCTCCTGCGGCAAAAGCAGGCGTGCTTCCGGGAGATCTGGTCGTTGCCATCGGTACACTTGCCGAAAATGAGCGCGTGAGCGAGATCGGTTACGAGGCGGCAATGAAAAAAATGCTCGGTACCGAAGGAACCGAGGCGAGCTTCGTTGTGTCGCGTGGCGGCACGGAAATCGAATTTTCCATTGTACGCGCCAAATTTACCGCAGTTTCGGTAGAGGGGCACCAAAGCAGCACCGACCCCAGCGTGGGTATCGTTCGCATCTCCGGATTTGAGGCGAATACGCCCGCACAGTTCAAAAATGTGATGGGAGAGCTTCGCAAAGCCGGCTGCAATCGTTTCGTATATGACGTGCGTAACAATCCCGGCGGCGAGCTGAAATCCGTCTGTGCCGTGCTTTCCTATTTCGCAAACGAGGGCGACGTGCTGGTCAGTACCGTGCCCAAGCAGGGCGAAACGACTTATTATAAGGCGGAGCCCGCCACCTACACGGACGAATATGCTGCGTGTAGCATTGCGAAGGAAGAGATCGGCGTTTATCGCCAATATCCCGCCGTGGTGCTTGCCAACGGCAATACTGCAAGTGCCGGCGAGCTTTTTACCGCCGCTCTGCGCGATTTCGGGCTTGCCGAGGTCGTGGGTGAGAACACCTATGGAAAGGGTGTGCTGCAAAGCATATTTGCGCTTTCCGATGTGGGAGAATTGTTCGGTATGGAGCTCAGCGGCGGTTTGAAGCTGACCGTGGGCTATTACGCGCCCCCCTCGGGTGTGAACTACGACGGCAAGGGCATTGCTCCCGATCAGGTCGTGGTGCTTGCCGAAGAGGCACAAAATAAAAACCTGTATTTGTTGACAGAAGCCGAGGATAATCAGTTACAAGCGGCTATCCAAAACGTTTTATCGAAATAAATTTGAATTTTGAATAGAGGAGAACACCGAAATGGCAAACGAAAAGAAGATTACGATGACCCAAGAGGGTTATGACGAGCTTGTCAAGGAGCTGCAATGGCGCGAGGGCGAGGAGCGCGAGCGTATTAAGAACGATATCGTTGTAGCGCGCGGCTTCGGCGACTTGTCCGAGAACGCCGAGTACGATGCTGCCCGTAACGCACAAGCAGAGAACGAGGCACGTATTCTGCAGCTGAAGTCCGATATTGAAAACGCCGAGGTAATGGACGCCTCCACCTTTGTGAAGGGTGTGGTCAACATCGGTACTACCGTGAAGGTGATTGATAAGAACAGAAATAAGGAAATGACCTTCCGTATCGTCGGCTCTAACGAGGCTGACGTGACGCAGGGCAAGATCTCTGACGTTTCTCCCGTTGGCCGTGCACTGATCGGCCACAAGAAGGGCGAGCTCGTGACCGATACCGTGGAGAGCTCCGGTTTTACCTTCTCTTACGAGATCCTTGAGGTTACCCGCGATTAAGGAGTTTGAAAATGGCTGAAGAAAAGAGAAACGAAGCGGTAGAAGCCGCTCCCGAGGTCAATTTGTCGGACGTTATCCGCGTTCGCCACGAGAAGCTGACCGCCCTGCGTGAGGCGGGAGCCGATCCCTTCCAGATCACCAAGTACCCTCAGAATGCTTATTCCGCAGAGATCAAGGAGCGCTTTGCTGACCTTGCCGCTGAGGAGGAGACCGAGGTCGAGGTCTGCCTTGCGGGCCGTATGATGACCAAGCGTGTAATGGGCAAGGCAAGCTTTGCTCACCTGCGCGACGATAAGGGTGATATCCAGATCTACGTGCGCCGTGACGTGATCGGCGACGAGCCCTACGCGGGCTTCAAGAAGATGGATATCGGCGACATCGTGGGTGTAAAGGGCATCGTGTTCCGCACCAAGATGGGCGAGATCAGTGTGCGTTGCACCGAGATCGTGCTGCTTTCCAAGAGCTTGCTCCCCCTGCCCGAGAAGTTCCACGGTCTGAAGGATCAGGAAACCCGTTACCGTCAGCGTTACGTGGATCTGATCGTTAATCCCGAGGTAAAGGACACCTTTGTCAAGCGTAGCCTTATTATGCGCGAGCTGCGCGCATTCCTTGACAGCAAGCGCTTTTTGGAGGTGGATACCCCTATTCTTACCCCCTTTGAGATCGGCGCCTCTGCACGTCCCTTTATGACGCACCACAATACGTTGGATATGGATATGGTTCTGCGTATTGAGACCGAGCTCTACTTAAAGAGACTGATCGTAGGCGGTATGGATCGCGTCTATGAGGTTGGTCGTATTTTCCGTAACGAGGGTATGGACCCCAAGCACAACCCTGAATTTACCAGCATTGAGCTGTATCAGGCTTACACCGACTATCACGCGCTGATGGATCTGGTGGAGGAGATGATGCGCACCGTCGCCCAGAAGGTCTGCGGCAGCCTTGTGATCCCTTACTGCGGTCACGAGATTGACCTCGGTCACTGGGAGAGAATGACGATGCTGGAGGCTGTCAAGAAGTACAGCGGCGTGGACTTTAACGAGATCAAATCCGACGAGGAGGCGATCGCCATCGCCAAGGAAAAGCACGTAGAGCTGCCCGAGGTGCCCACCAAGGGTGCGATCCTTGCGGAGTTCTTTGATGCCTTCGTGGAAGAGAAGCTCATTCAGCCCACCTTCATTTACGACTACCCCGTGGAGATCAGCCCGCTTGCCAAGCGCAAGCCCGAGGATCCCGCCTACACCGAGCGCTTTGAGTATTTCATCAATGCGACCGAGTTTGGCAACGCCTTCTCCGAGCTCAACGACCCCATCGATCAGAAGGAGCGCTTTGAGCGCCAGGTTGCAGAGCGCAAGGCGCTGGATCCCAACTGCCGCGCACAGGTGGATTACGACTACGTCACCGCCCTTGAGTACGGTTTGCCCCCCACAGGCGGTCTTGGCTTTGGTGTGGACCGTCTGGTGATGCTGCTTACCGACAGCCCCTCGATCCGTGACGTGCTTCTGTTCCCGACGATGAAGCCCGTTGATTGAGCACACTTTTTCAGATGATTGACAAAACGCCTACCGTTTCGCGGTAGGCGTTTTGAGAAAGGAAAGATATGCAAGATCCTGCAAAAAGAAACGAACAAAAGGATCAAAAGCTGCAGGGAAGCGGGGAAATACGCATCCCCTCGATACGCGACCGCAAGAAAGAGCGTGAGCACGGAAAGGTCTACAAATGGTTTGATAATTTCTGGTATCATCACAAGTGGAAAACACTGATCTCGCTGTTTCTCATCATTACCATTCTGATCTGTACGTTGCAGATGTGTCAAAAGGAGGAAAAGGGAGATATTTCCGTAATGCTGGCAGGTCCTTACACCTTCGTGGATAACGAGGCGGGGCTTATCTCTCTTCGCCAATGCCTTGCGCGCTATCTTCCCGCCGATTATGACGAAAACGGTGTGCGGCAGGTGGATGCGGTCAGCTATATGATTTATTCCAAGGAGCAGATCGAACAGATCCAAAAAGAGAAGGACGAAAACGGCAATCCTATCCGTGTGAATACCGCTACAATCCAGCAGAATTATTCCCAGTACAACACCTATATGATGTTGGGAGAAACCTCGGTTTTATTCCTGGATCCGTGGCTGTTTGAGGAGATGGCAAAGAAAGAAAACGACTATCTTTCCGATCTTTCCGAGCTTCCGGGTACGCTTTCCGAAGGCGCCGTGTCCTACACGGATAAGAACGGAAACACGAAAATTTTAGGCGTAAGACTTGGTGATACCGACCTTTATAAGAGCAATATAGCGGTCAGTCAGATACTGCCTGCGGATACGGTGCTTTGCTTGATGAGCCCGTATTTTGTGGGTAAAAGCAGCAATCTCAGTGAGTACCAAAAGGCGGTCGATTACTTTGTCGCGCTTGCCGGAATAAAATAAAAAATCGGGGCGAAGCAAAACAGCTTCGCCCCGATTTTTTTGCCTTGAAATGCCAGAACTTGTTAAAATGTTAATTATTGTTCTTTTTTGGAAATAAATATGTTTTGTATCCCAAAAGAAAAATCGGACAAAAACGACGAATTCTTTCTTGCACATCTTGACATTTTGCGCGCGTTTATGTATAATATTATTTTAGTATATTATTAAAGGAGAGGCAAAATGGCGCAAGTGAACTTTGATAGAGCAGCGGTGGCAAGCGTGCGCCGTTACAGCGAACAGTATCGCACGGCACACGGCGAGGCGCCCAAGTGCTTTGTGCTGACCTTTGGCTGTCAGCAAAACGTGGCGGACAGCGAAAAGCTTTCGGGTATGGCGCAGGAAATGGGCTATACCATTACAGATAAGCCGGAGGAGGCCACCCTCATTTTAGTCAACACCTGCGCCATCCGCGAGCACGCGGAGATCAAGGCGCTTTCCATCGTGGGGCAGTACAAGCATCTGCGCGAAAAAAATCCCGACCTCGTGATCGGTGTATGCGGCTGTATGGTCGCGCAGGAGCA
>JAZRFS010000082.1:0-1615 GCA_045643765.1 Eubacteriales bacterium | reverse complement strand
GGTTTCCATCGCAATACGCAAGTAGCAGCCATTGACACTCTCGGTATCTCCTGCTCTTTCGTGGTGAACGCTGGTCACGTTACCGCCGCAATCGGCAATGATGCGGGAAACGTCCTTGAGCTGTCCGGGCTTATCGATCAGCTCGATCAGAAGCTGCGAGGAGCGCCCCGACTTGATCAAGCCGCGCTCAATGACACGAGACAGGCTGGTTACGTCAATGTTACCGCCCGATACTACGCTGACAACCTTCTTGCCCTGGATGGGGAATTTATTGAACATCGCTGCGGCAACGGAAACAGCGCCCGCGCCCTCGGCGATCATCTTTTGCTTTTCGATCAGCGTAAGGATCGCGGAGGAGATCTCGTCCTCGGTAACAAGCGCGATATCGTCTACGTACTGATTGATCAGACGGAATGTATTCTCGCCCGGCTGCTTAACGGAAATACCGTCGGCGATGGTGGAAACGGAGGGGAGCGTTTCAATCTTGCCGTTGCGAATGGAGTTGTACATGCTGGGTGCACCCGCCGCCTGCACACCGTACACCTTGATGGAGGGACGGATCGACTTGATCGCATAAGCAACGCCCGAGATCAGACCGCCGCCACCGATCGGCACAATGATGGCATCCACATCGTCAAGATCGCGGGTGATCTCAAGACCGATGGTTCCCTGACCTGCGATGACGTACTCGTCGTCAAACGGATGTACAAAGGTGTAACCCATCTCATCCTTGAGTCGCAGCGCCTCGGCATACGCGTCATCGTAGCAGCCCTTGACCAAGTTGACCTGTGCGCCATAGCTCTTGGTCGCCTCGACCTTGGAGATGGGCGCGCTGTCGGGCAAGCAGATCAGCGAAGGAATGCCGCACTTGGAAGCAGCCAGCGCCACGCCCTGTGCGTGGTTACCTGCCGAGCAAGCAATAACGCCGCGCTGCTTTTCCTCCTCGGACAGCATCGCAATTTTATATCCCGAGCCACGCAGCTTAAAGGAGCCCGTGTTCTGCAAATTTTCGGGTTTCAGATACAGCTCGCAACCCGGAGCAATTCCAATGGCACGTACAACCGGCGTTTTACGGACAATGTCCTTCAGCACGACCGATGCGTGAAATATTTGATCTAACGTTAGCATAGTTGACACCTCCGTACGGTAGTTGATAAAAAAACAGCCCGCCTCCTCCTTGCTACAAGGAAAAGAGACAGGATCATAAAAAATCTTGCGGTACCACTCTTTTTGCCGCCCGTGGGCGACCTCTCTGCGTGCGATTGCACCTGCGCGATAACGGGCGCGACCGTCTGCTCCTAATGGCAAAATATGCGTTCGTAGCAGAACTCCGAGGTGAGCCGCACATACTTTCCTCACCGACTTTCACCACCCGTCGGCTCTCTGTATCGGTCCCGTATGCACCTGTCCTCATCAACGTTTTTGAAATAAAAAATATATGGCTTATTATATCACATTCCACAACTTTTGTCAAGTATCATCAAGCAAAAACGGCACAAAAATCCGCATAAAATTTATTGCGCGCTTGCCTATCTTTTGTCCATTCCGCCAAAAAGAGAAAGCACCCGCGCAGCACAAAAGCCACGCGGGTATGATGACGCACAAAAGCTTAAGG
>JAZRFS010000081.1:0-5496 GCA_045643765.1 Eubacteriales bacterium | reverse complement strand
GTGACGGTTTTTGCCCCCTCGCCAAGCTCGGTGTTGCGGTCATAGGTGGCGGTTTCCCACGCGCCCGTCTTGTCCACGTCGGCGCAAGCCACAAGGGAAAGCCCCATCACAAGCGCAAGAACAAGGAGCAAAATTCTGGTTGTCGTTCTCATTTGTTTTTCCTCTTTTCGTAAGATTTTACAAAAAGAATGAATGTAAAAAGCTCCCCCAACGGATACCCGTGGGGGAGCGAAACGCCAAAAAATACCGCCGGAACTACGGTAAAGCGCCACGCGTCCCCCTTGCCCGGGAGCGTTTTACGGCACGGGACGATGAGCATTCCGACTTTCACGGTAATGGCTGTTGTGACGGATTTGCACCGCACTTTCCTCAACCGCACCCGCAAGCGGGCGCGCCTGCGCTCTTGGCACAGGGAAGCGTGTTCATTTGTTTTGTAATGCCGTTTTTCGGCTTCTTTATTATAGCGCACGCGAATGGGATTGTCAAGTGCATTTCGGCAAATATCTGCAAAATTCTATCACCTTTTTGGCGCACCTCCATACAATGATAGCAGGGAGGGGCAAGTTCTCCCAAGCGCTTACAAGGAGGAACTGTTATGAACAACAACTGTATCGGTGGGCTTTTCAGCAACGACGGCAACTGCTGCTGGATCATCATTATTGCTCTGATCGTTCTGTGCTGCTGCTGCAATTAAGGGTGCGGACGGCGTATTTTGCGCATAAGTCATAACCGCGGTGCTTGGTGTGCCCTCCGTACACCTTCGTGCCGCGTTCCCACCTTCTGCATCGAAATCCGCTCGCCCTGGGGGAGCTTGGCGCAGAAGATCGTGATGCGCAGAACAAGGGCGCACGGAAGCGAAAGCTTCCGTGCGCCCTTTCGTCGCGTTTTCTTGATTTGCATTTTGCATCAAAATATGCTACAATAAAGAAAAAGAAGGAGTGACGGTATGGATCTGATGATAAATCACCAAAAAGAACAACGTGTGGATGCTGCCGATGCTGCTGCTGCACGATACTATCTGTTGAACAGCGAATTTTGCGTCATTGGTGCGCATACGTGTGAAGAAAACGCAGAGAATGCTGCAGTTGGCACCTCGTTTTTTGATCTTTTCCCGGCAAGACGTGCGGTGCGTGAGGAAATCGCTGCCTACGTGCAGTCCTATCCGCAAACTGTGCTGCTGACGCTTTGCGGACGCACGCCCGTTGTGTTTGTGGGAATGCTGGCGGCACATACGGGGCTTGTTTTGGCGCTGATGCCTCAGGGTGAGGTGAAATCCACGCTGTCTTTTCCTGCCGCGTTTCATCATGTGCCCGCGTGCGTGAGTGTGAGCCCCTCGGCGCAGATGCGCTATAAGGCGCACGAGGAGGCGGTGTTCGCCGCAGCCTGTCGTTGGCTGTTGAGCGTCAGCGCACCCTTTACTTACACCAAGGGCGCAGACCGTGCGCTCGTTCCCGCGCTAAGCTTTTGTGCCGCGCGGCTCTGCACACTTTTAAACGTGCCGTTTTCTTATGATTTTTCCGGTTTGCCCGCGCTTCATTGTGAGGGGCTTGAGCTGGATTTTGCCATTGGCGTGATGCTTGCTGCGCTTGCGGCGGCACGTGGGGCGGGTGCAGCGGATGGCGTGCGTCTGTACGCTGCCATGGAGGGCGCACCGACGTTGTATCTGGAATACGTTCGTACAGAAATCGTGGAAACGGTGAGCGAATTTCTGCCCGTGCTTGCGTGTGCCGAGGCACGCGGAGTTCTCCTTGACGTGGTTTGCCCTCGGGAGGATCCGCATTGCGTTCAGGTGCGCGCGTGCTTTGGTATCGCGGAGCTTTCCGCGCAGGGCGTGCGCGAGCGCCACCGCTTTCTTGAGGGGAAATCTCCGCTTTGCACTTTGTCGCAAAGGCGTGCGATCCCTGCATCCTTCCCTGAGCTTTTGCCGGATTAACCCCATAACGGTACGAAAAAAGCGCATTGCGTATACGCAATGCGCTTTTTTCTTCGAGCTTTGCTCTGTGCGAAGATAAGACCCACCGAGCCGTGTAACCGATGTGAAAGAACCCTTTTGGTATAGGGCGGGCTCCTGCCCACCGCTTTACTGCTTCCAACGTCCTCGATCCTCGCCGAGACAAGTCAATCGATGCGAGGGGAGGGAGGCCTGCAAACCACGGTGTTGGCTTTATCCGGATCCCTTTGATCTTCGTGTCGGCCCCCCAAAACGGCTATCACGAGAACGGCAGGATTTTAATTTGGTTGTGGATTACTTCTTGTCGTAGTCGAGCTCTTCGTCAAACAGGTTGTCGAAAATGTCGGCAACGGCGTTGAACTCCTCTTCGTTGTCGTCGATGGAAACCAGCGTTTCTTCGCCGTTTTCGTCCACGACCTCCTTGAGGATCACGTACTCACAGAACTCGTCCTCCATATCGCTGTCCAGCGCGGGGATCATTGCGTAGTAGATGGCGCCCTTGTATTCACAATCGGCGATCACCTCAAACTTGTGCTCGTTTCCGTTTTCGTCCTGAAGCATGCAGATGGCAGCTTCCTCTTCTTGCAGTTCGTTCTTTTTGTTTTCAGCCATTTTTATCACCTCTTTCAGTATTTCTATTTTAACCGATTTTTATACGCTTGTCAAGTGTTATCCAAGCAAGAAGCTTGAGCTTGGCTGTGCCGGGCCCAGTGCAAGCAGACGATGCGTGTGGATCACTCTGCCGGTTTTGTCAATAATTTCTATGTAACGGTTAACGGGAGTTAATCCGCCATTGTATTCCGGAGGACCGTTAAAGTGGACGGTAATGGCATAGCCGTCGTCGCAAAAGGCGTGGGCGCCCGTGCAATTTTCGCCAAGCGAGAACATGCGTTCCCCCTTGTCGTTGATATAGTGGAACCCGTCCTCGTCGCGCACGGCGGCAAGTCCTGCCACAAAGTCGGAGGCGTAGGTAAAAGTCATATCAATGACGAGCTCGCCGTCCTCGTCAATGTATCCCCAGCGAAAAGCCGAGATCTCGCCCGGGAGCGGGTCGTTGATGGCAACGGCGGCAAGCCCGTTCAGGGCAAAGGGCATCGCCTGATCAAAGACGGGTGGGATCACCATTTCTCCCTCGGTGTTGATATAGCCGTAAAGCCCGTATAGCTCGGTGCACACGGCGGCAAGCCCGTTGGCGGCAAAGGCGTTGGCGTGAGGAAATGTGGGAGGAATGACATACTTTCCGTCCCGATCGATATAGCCGAACAGGCCGTCCTTTTGCACCAGCGCAAGTCCAACGGGAGAAAAATCATGCAGAGCGTCAAATTGGGGGTTGATCACGAACTCGCCCCGCTTGTTGATCACGCCCCACTGTCCGTAGATCTTGACAATGGCGCGGTTGCTTTCATCAAAGCTTTTTGCAGCGGTGAAGATAGGCTCGATCACCTGCTTGCCGTTTTCGTCGATATAACCGTATTTTTCACCTATCCTGACGGCGGCGAGTCCGTTCGGGGCAAAGGTCTCTGCGTGCGTATAGGTGCAGGGGATCACGATCTTCCCGCGCTTGTTCACGTAACCCCAATAGCCGTCCTGCTTTACAGGTGCCAAGGAGCCCTCGCCAAAGCCGCACGTAGTTTCAAAACAGCAAGAGATAACCAGCTCGCCGCTCTTGTTGATAAAGCCCCACAGACCGTCCTGCTTCACGGCGGCAAGACCGTTTTTGGCAAAGCTTGTAGCTGCCTCGTACAAGGCGGGGACGACCAGCTCGCCGCTTGTGCTCAGATATCCCCACAGATCCTTCCCTTCGTCGTCGCGCACCTGGACGGGGATCGGCACACCCTCGAAAAGATCGTTTTGCTGTTCCTCGCGGATCTGGACGTTTGCCATATATAGAATGAAAAGGGTGGCAAGGGCAATCAGCAAAAGCGCCAGAACGCCCCATAGCGGGCGCCGCTTTTTTTGTGTTGTTTCCGCTTTGTGCTCGAAAACGGCAGGCTCATTATTGGTTGGAGGCATCAGAAGAACTCCTTTCTGAAAAGATAAATAAGTTTTGATAATATTAGTATATCATAAAAACTTTTAAAAGTCAAACAGAAAAAGCACGCGCAAACCACCTTTTTGCACGTGCTTTTGGAAAATACTGTTCTTGTGAAATATAAAATTGGAAAATATTTTAAGTTAATTGGAAATTACATATGATCGAAATCGACAAGCGTCAATCCGGGATTGTTGTCAAGAGCCCACTTGATGCTCCACTGACCGGTGAAAAGCAGGTAATATTTACCCTGCACGTCCACCACCACGCGGGTGTCGGAGGTCAGGTTAAGCTTGGCGGGCTCTACGTCCTCGCCCTCGATGCGCTGGATATACTGGAAGGGCAGGTCACGCTGGATATACTTCACGCCATACTCGCTTTCCATACGGAATTTCAACACGTCATACTGCAGCATACCGATTACACCGACCACCACGCGCTCCATACCGGCGCCGGGCTCGAAGAACATACGGATCGCGCCCTCCTTGGCGATCTGATCCATACCCTTGGCAAACTGCTTGCGCTTCATCGAGTCGATCTGCTCGACCATCGCAAAATGCTCGGGGGCGAAGGTCGGGATACCAGAGTAGGTCACCTTGTGGTTCTTTGCACAAACCGTGTCGCCGATCGAGAAGATGCCGGGGTCGAACACGCCGATGATATCGCCCGCAAAGGCCTCCTCCACGCCCTCGCGCTCCTGTGCCATCATTTGCTGAGGCTGGGAGAGCTTGATGGGGCGCTTGCCCTGAATGTGGAAGTATTCCTCGCCGCGCTCGAACTTGCCCGAGCAGATGCGAAGGAAGGCGATACGGTCGCGGTGTGCCTTGTTCATGTTTGCCTGGATCTTGAATACGAATGCAGAGAAGCCCTCGTCAAAGGGGGTAACCTCTTGCCCGTCTGCGGTCTTGCGCGCAAGCGGAGAGGAGGTCATTTCAAGGAACGCGGCAAGGAAATCCTCTACGCCGAAGTTGTTCAGCGCCGAGCCGAAGAATACGGGGGAGAGCTTGCCGCGCGCGATCTTCTCCTCGTCAAAATCAAAGCTCGCGCCGTCCAAAAGCTCCACCTGCTCGCACAGCTCCTCGCGCAGATTTTCACCGATCAGGGCGTCAAGCTTGTCGGTCTCGGTGATGTCACACTCGATGGTGTCCAGCTTGCCGCGACCGCCGTGGAAATTGTCAAAGGTGTGAATGCAACGCGCGCGGCGGTCAAACACGCCCTTGAAGGTCACGCCACAGCTGATCGGCCAGTTCATCGGATAGGTGCCGATGCCGAACTCGCGCTCCAGCTCGTCGAGAAGGTCGAAGGGATCGCGTGCCTCGCGGTCCATTTTATTGATGAAGGTGAAAATCGGAATGCCGCGCTTGGCGCACACGTGGAAGAGCTTGCGCGTCTGCGGCTCGATGCCCTTGGCGGCGTCAATCACCATCACCGCACTGTCGGCGGCCATCAGCGTGCGGTAGGTATCCTCCGAGAAGTCCTGGTGTCCGGGGGTGTCCAGGATATTGATGCAATA
>JAZRFS010000080.1:0-13239 GCA_045643765.1 Eubacteriales bacterium | reverse complement strand
GGGGGGGGGGGAAAAATTTTTTTAGAAAAATTTCCCCCCGCCAAACCATACACTTATCAATAAACATCTTTTCATAAAGACAAAAGGAAGGTCAAAAAAATGGCAAACAACGAAGAAGTAAGACAGGTTTACGACGACAGCCAAATTCAGGTTCTGGAAGGCCTGGAGGCAGTGCGTCGCCGTCCCGGTATGTATATCGGGTCCACGTCCTTGCGCGGATTGCATCACCTGGTTTACGAGATCGTCGACAACTCGATCGACGAGGCACTGGCAGGGCGATGCTCGCAAATCGACGTGGTGCTTCTGCCCGACGGCTCGGTATCCATTCAGGATAACGGTCAGGGCATTCCCGGTGGCATCCACCCCAAGATGGGGATCCCCACGCTGGAGGTCATCTTCACGGTGCTGCACGCGGGCGGCAAATTCGACGGCAACGGCTACGAGTTCTCGGGCGGTCTGCACGGCGTGGGCTCGTCCGTCGTAAACGCTCTTTCCGAATGGATCGAGCTGGAGAACTGCTATCAGGGTCGCCGCTATACCGAGCGATTTGAGCGCGGCGTGGTCGCACGCGGCTTCAAGGATGAGGGCGAGACCGATAAGCACGGTCTGTACGTGCGCTTCAAGCCGGACGCACAGATCTTTGACGAGGTGGTGTTTGATTACGACACGCTGCTGAAGAGATTGCGCGAGCAGGCGTTCCTCAATGCGGGTCTGATCATCACGATCACCGACCAGCGCGAGATGGATGAGGAGGGCAACTTCAAGGGCGAGGTACTGCAATACGAGGGCGGTATCAAGAACTTTGTCAGCTACCTCAACGAGCAAAAGCACTGCCAGGTGATCCACCCCGACGTGATCTATATGCGCGGGGAAAAGAACGAGGAGGAGCGCGGCAGAACGATCGCAGAGGTCGCACTGCAGTACACCGATACCTATACCGAGGTCTTTATGACCTTCGCCAACGACATCAACACGCACGAGGGCGGTATGCACGAGGAGGGCTTCAAGAGAGCCATCACCAAGGTCATCAACGACTACGCGCGTAAGTATAAGATGCTCAAAGAGGACGAAAAGAACCTTTCGGGCGAGGACGTGCGCGAGGGTATGACCGCCATCGTGTCCGTCAAGCTCAAGGAAGCGCAGTTCGAGGGTCAGACCAAGACCAAGCTCGGCAACGCGCACGTGCGCCAGTTTGTGGATAAGCTGGTGGCAGAGAAGCTTTCCGAATTCTTTGAGGAAAACCCCAGCGTGGGTAAGATCATCATCGAGAAGGCGCTGACGGCAAACCGCGCCCGCGAGGCAGCAAGAAAGGCACGCGAGGCAACCCGCCGCAAGAACGGACTTGAGTCGGTGACGCTGCCCGGCAAGCTTTTCGACTGCACCGAGCGCCGCAAGGAGCTGACCGAGATCTACCTCGTGGAGGGAGATTCGGCAGGCGGCTCCGCCAAGCAGGGGCGTGATCCGCGCTTCCAGGCGATCCTTCCCCTTCGCGGTAAAATTCTGAACGTAGAAAAGGCAAGATTGGACAAGGTTTACGCCAACGTATCCGTTATTCCGATCATTCAGGCACTGGGCTGCGGCATCGGTGACGAGTTTGATCTGGAAAAGCTCCGCTACGGCAAGATCATTCTGATGGCGGACGCGGACGACGACGGCTCGCACATTCAGATCCTGCTGCTTACCTTCTTCTTCCGTCATATGAAGCAGCTGATCGAGGCAGGTCACATTTATCTGGCGAAGCCTCCGCTTTACAAGGTCTACAAGCGTTCGGGTAAGGTCGGCGGCGAGAAGTACGCCTACACGGATGCCGAGCGCGACGCGCTGCTGGCGGAGAACAAGGGTCTGGAAGCCGACCGCTACAAGGGTCTTGGTGAGATGAACCCCAATCAGCTGTGGGAAACCACGATGGACCCCGAGCGCAGAATTTTGTTGCGCGTGACGATGGAGGATGCCATTTTGTGCGATCAGATCTTCTCCACCCTGATGGGTGACGAGGTCGAGCCGCGCCGTGCCTTTATCGAGGAGAACGCCAAGTTCGCCGAGAATTTGGATATTTAACGCCCGAACGGTATGAAAAATACGAAAAACCCGCGCATTGCGGTGCTTACCCTGAACCCGGGTATCGACCGCACGATGTACTTTGATTGCCCCCTTGAGCGGGGGGCGGTCAACCGCGCCGCACGCGTGGTGCAGCACGGCGGGTGCAAAAGCGGCAACGCCGCCACCGTGATGGCACGCCTTGGTGCAGACGTGAGCTACTTCACCTTTACGGGGGGAGAGCTTGGCAGTGTGTACGAGAGCTATTACAAGGACGAGCCGATGCGCTTTGTCCCCATCAAAACCGCCGCCGGGGTGAGAATGAACGTCAAGATCTCGGACGGCGAGGGCGTATTTACCGAATGTAACCAAGCGGGCGGTCCCGTGAGCGCGCGCGAGTGCGCGGCGATGCTGGATGCGCTCCGTGCAGCCGAGTTTGACTGCCTGTACCTGGCGGGGAGCCTGCCGAAGGGATGCCCGACCGACTTTTACGCCAAGTGCGTGAATTTGGCGCGGGAAAAAGGGGCGTTCACGGTGGTGGATGCGGACGGCGAGGTGTTAAAAGAAGCACTCAAAGCCGCGCCCGATCTTTGCAAGCCCAACCGTGCGGAATTTGAAAAGCTGATCCCGGAAGGGGATAGCATTTGTGCAAAAATCGCACAGTTCCGCGCAAAATACCCCCAAACGGTATTACTTTTATCGCTTGGTGGGGATGGTGCGGTGCTGGCAGATAAACAACATATATATTATGCAAAAGCACTTCCCGCGTGTGTGCGGGGTACTGTGGCGGCGGGTGACACCTTCCTTTCCGCCTTCACAACAGCCACGCTTCGCGGCGAGAGTGCCGTGGAAGCATTGAAAAAAGCCACCGCGGCGGCTGCCGCAAAGGTGAGCTTGGAGGGAACTGCGCTCCCCTCTGCCGCGCAAATGCAAGAGCGCGCAAGTGAAGTCATTGTAAGTGAATTTCAAGATAAGTGAGGAAACAAGCTGTGGAACACAAAAACGAAAATCTGGAGTTTCCAAATCAGATCATACAAGACGTTGATATGGAAAAACGGGTGAAGCAGGCCTTCATCGAATATTCTATGTCGGTTATCATGTCGCGTGCGCTTCCCGACGTGCGTGACGGTATGAAGCCCGGTCAGCGCCGCATCATGTACGCGATGCACGAGGACCATCTGACCGCCGACAAGCCCTTCCGCAAGTCTGCGACCACCGTGGGTAACGTGCTGGGTCGCTACCATCCGCACGGCGACGCCGCCGTGTACGGCACGATGGTGCGTATGGCGCAGGACTTCTCGCTCCGTTACCCCCTCATCGAGGGTCAGGGCAACTTCGGCTCTGTGGACGGTGACGGCGCGGCTGCCTACCGTTATACCGAGGCACGCCTTGCCAAGATCTCTGAGGAGCTGATGGCAGACCTGGAAAAGGAGGTCGTGCCCTTCGTCCCCAACTTCGATAACAGACTGCGCGAGCCCTCGGTTCTCCCCAGCCGCTTCCCCAACCTTTTGGTGAACGGCTCGGTGGGTATCGCCGTGGGTATGGCGACCAACATCCCGCCCCACAACCTCGGTGAGGTGATCGACGCGACGATCTTGCGTATCGACAACCCCGAATGCACCGTCGAGGAGCTGATGGAGCACGTAAAAGGCCCCGACTTCCCGACCGCCGCTACCTGCTACGGTCAGCAGGGCATCATTGATGCCTACCGCACGGGCCGCGGCCGCGTAATGGTGCGCGCCAAGTGCGAGGTAGACGAGGAGCATCATCAGATCATCGTCACCGAGATCCCCTATCAGGTGAACAAGAGCACCCTGGTGCAGACGATCGCACAGCTCGTCAAGGACAAGCGCATCGACGGCATCACGGACATCAAGGACGTGTCCTCTGACCGAAACGGTATCCGCGTGCTGATCTACTTCCGCCGCGACGCGAACGGTCAGGTCATTCTCAATCAGCTGTATAAGAATACTCAGCTGCAGGACACCTGCGCGATCAATATGCTCGCGCTTGTCAATAACGAGCCGAAGGTATTGAACCTGCCGCAGATCCTGGACCACTATATCGCACACCAGAAGGACGTTGTGACCCGCCGCACGCAGTTCGATCTGAACAAGGCGGAGGCGCGCGCCCATATTCTGGAGGGCTATAAGATCGCGAACGACAACATCGACGAGGTCGTCGCGCTGATCCGCTCCACCTCCTCCATTGCGGACGCGAAGGAAAAGCTGATCGCCCGCTTCGGCTTCTCGGATACGCAGGCACAGGCGATCGTGGAGATGACGCTTGGTAAGCTCACGGGTCTGGAGCGCCAGAAGATCGAGGACGAGCTGGATAAACTCCACGCCCTCATTGTAGAGCTGCGCGGTATCCTTGCCGACGAGCAGAAGGTGTATGCCATCATCAAGGACGAGCTTTCCGAGATCCGCCGCAAGTACGCGGACGAGCGCCGCACCGAGATCGTGGCAGCCACCGACGACATTGACCTGGAGGACCTCATCGAGCGCCACGATTGCGTGATTACGCTCACGCACGCGGGCTACATCAAGCGTCAGCCCGCCGATACCTACTCCGCACAGCACAAGGGCGGCAAGGGTATCCTTGCGATGACCACCAAGGACGAGGACTTCATCGAAATGGTGCAGGTCGTACACAGCCACGCGTACCTGATGCTGTTCACCAATACGGGTAAGGTCTTTATGCGCAAGGCATATCAGATCCCCGAGGCGTCCCGTACCGCAAAGGGCAGCAATATCATCAATATTATCGAAACCGAGCCGGGCGAGAAGATCACCGCGATGATCGCCGTGCCCGAGTTTGACGAGAACTCCTACCTCACGATGGTCACCCGCTACGGCGTGATCAAGCGCACCCTGCTTTCCGAGTATGAGTATCAGCGCAAGGGCGGTAAGCGCGCGCTGACCTTGGACGAGGGCGACGAGCTGGTGTTCGTGATGCACACCCACGGCGAGGCAGACCTCATTCTTGCCACGCACGAGGGCTCTGCGGCGCGCTTCAGCGAGAGTGCCGTCCGTCCTCTTGGCCGTACCGCACGCGGTGTGCGCGGCGTGAAGCTGCGCGAGGGCGACTTCGTCGTCGGCGCCGTGAAGGTCGAGGACGACAAGCAGCTGATTACCGTGACCGAGCAGGGCTACGGTAAGCGCACCTCCTTTGAGGAATACCGCGTCAAGGGACGCGGCGGTCTGGGCGTCACCTGCCACAATCTCACGGATAAGACGGGTCTGCTTGCGGGCATCGCCGCCGTGGACGACGGCGACGACCTGATGATGATCACCAATCTCGGTACCATCATCCGTACCCCCGTCAAGGATATCAACACCTACTCCCGTTCTGCAAGCGGTGTCATCGTGATGCGCCTGGCCGAGGGACAGAGCATCGTCAACTTCTCGAAGGTCGCCCACGAGGAGATCACCGAGGAGGCTGAGGCTGCCCAAAGCACCGAAGCAACCGAAAACGCACAGCCCGCTGTCGCAGAAGCCGACAACACAGTATCCACCACCGAGGAAACCACCCCTGAGATTTAAGGAGATGGATCTATGAAACGAATTTTTTGCGCACTTTTACTGGTAGCCTTGCTTGTGCCGATGTTCTGCATCGGCGCAGGCGCCGAGATCCGCCAAGGTCTTGCCGTTGACGTTGCCGAGGTTATCCGACAGAACAACGGCATCTATAACTCTGAAGAGGATCGCGAGTTCTTTGAAAACGCGATGTCCTATAAGATCAATTACAAGCTGGACACCGACACAGGTCTTCTGGAGATCTTTTGCGGCACCGATGAAAACGGCAATAAGAAGCCCGAGTATATGCTCCCCTACATCGCGTTGCACTGGGTGCCCTGGCAGAACAACGATCTGATCAAAGAGGTCAAGACCGTAAAGGTAGAGGAGGGCATCGGCTCGATGGGTCGCTATACGCTTTCCTATGCCGATGCGCTGGAGGAGGTTTACCTTCCCCATTCGATCAAGAAGATCAATCGTCAGGTGTTCTATCAGTGCCCGAACCTCAAAACCGTGTATTATGCCGGTAACGAGGCTGATTTCAACAAGATCGTGTTGGACGAGGTCCGCAACTGGACGGGCACGGATCAGGACGGCAACAACACCATCGACGAGTGGGAGGTTGACTTCAAGCTGGAGGAAAAGATCCATTTCGGCGAGTCTGTGACAGTCGTGTGCAAGAACGAGGAGGGTGACACTGTTAGCAAGTACACCGTCGGCGGCTATTTCAGCGGCGACGAGTACAAGATCACCCCCATTGCGCTGGAGGGTATGACCTACGTGGGCGAGGCACAGGAGATCACGGGCAAGTTCAAGAAGAACGACGACACCGTGTACGAGCTGACCTATCGCTGTGATCATAACTATCAGCTGAGATTTCCGAACGTGCCCTGCAGCAGCTTTTGCAGAAATTGCGGCCGCTCCAATCCGGAATTCCACGATATGCACACCTGGGGCGAGCCCGTGGTGGTATCCGAGCGTGGGTTCCTTACCCCCCTTAACCAGAGCGTGATCTGCCAGCAATGCAACGCCAAGGTGACGGAATACAAGAACCCCTACGGTCCCATTATCTGCATTGCCGTGGCAGCTCCCATCCTGCTTGCGGGCATTGCTTTTGCCATCATTGTACCCATCAGAAAACACAAGAAAATGAAGGATATGACCTGGTAAGTGCCATAACGGTATAAGAAAACGACCCATTCCCCCCGCCAAATGGCGGGGGGAATGGCACGTTATGGGCGCGGGCGCGCCCACACGCAAGCAAGATACTGAAAGGGAACTATATGGACGAAAAAGAAAAGGATCTTTCCGAAAATACGGCTGAAATTGATACCGTTTCGGGGGATATGGAAAACAAAGGGGCGGACGCGGATGCGCCCGCACCAAAAAAAGCGCGTGCACCGATGTCGGCGCGCACGAAAAAGCGTCTTATTACTGTTGCGATTGTGACGGGTGCGCTTTTGTTGGTGCTTGCCGGCGTGCTGATCACTGTGGCAATTGTCAACAACCGTCCGCCGAAATTCGAGGACGTGCGCGGGCGTTTTGAGGAGCTGCTTACAAAATCGCAGGACGTCAACGAGATCATCTGGGGAGCGGGGCTGCCCGTTTACTCGCGCGTGGATGCCGAAACGCAGGTTTTTGAGCTCACGGTAACGAAGGAAAACGGCGAACCTGTGAAGGACAAGGAAGGGAACGTGCAAAAGGCAAAGCTGCGTTACTATCTGTACGACGACGCTACCTATGGCAGGATCGTGTCCTACGAATATCAGGTGCGTGTTGCCGAGGGAAAGACCAACGAGGACGGATATACCGTTTACACCATCTATGACGTGGAAAGCGGCAGAGTACTTTCCGAGTACAAGAACGGTGCGGCACGCTTTGCGCAAAAGACCAAGACCCCCGTTGAGGGGCAGACCCCCATTTTCGAGAAAGACGGCTACTATTATTACGCGCTGCCGAATTACGAAAACGCCGATATGGCGGCGTCCTCTATTCTGTATTCAGGCGATGAGGACAGCCACTACGACTACGTGCGTCCCAACGAGACCTATCGCAACACCGACGACGTGAAGGCGGCGATCGGCGCGGTCTATTCAAACGCCTTTATGGCACCGCTTTACGAGAGCCTGTTCACGGGTATGGTCGGCGCGACGAACGACGTTTATCAGGCTGCCTACACCGATTATATCGAGGAGGGCACCGACAGAGAATGGCTGATGAAATCCAATGCGGGCGGTGCGTGGAAATGGCGCGATCCGCTGCCGCGTGCGGAATTTGATCTCACCACGATGCAAATGACGGGCGGCAACGCCAAAAAGGTTACCGTTACGGTGAATTACCGCCGGGCGGGTGAGGATACCGTCAAGGAAATGGAGCTTGATTTTGTGCTGGAGGAGGGGCAATGGTTTTTGAACACCCCGACCTTTGCCTGACTTATATAAAAGAGGAAGCAATTTACGCAAAAACCATCAAAAACGCGTGAAAATCTCTTTACAAGTGCGAATTTTCGTGCTATAATGAACAGTGGTGAATAATTTTTCATCAAATTCATCCGAAAAAACAAAAAATTCAATATAAAAACGAAAGGAAATCGAAAATGGCTATCAAACGCAGAAAGATTTCAATGGATGGCAATACCGCCGCGGCGCACGTGTCCTACGCGTTCACCGAAGTGGCAGCTATCTACCCCATTACCCCCTCCAGCCCCATGGCTGAGCAGACCGACACCTGGTCCGCTGCTGACAAGAACATCTTTGGCGAGCCCGCCCGCAACATTATGGGTGAGCGCGTACAGATGGTAGAGATGCAGTCCGAGGCAGGTGCAGCAGGTGCCGTGCACGGCTCTCTTGCCGCAGGCGCCCTCACGACCACCTACACCGCATCTCAGGGTCTTCTTCTGATGATCCCCAACATGTACAAGATCGCAGGCGAGCTTCTTCCCAGCGTTATCCACGTTTCCGCACGCTGCGTGGCTTCTCACGCGCTGAACATCTTCGGCGACCACTCTGACGTGTACGCATGCCGTCAGACCGGTTACGCCATGCTGGCTGAGACCAACCAGCAGGAGATTATGGACCTGGGTGCCGTTGCTCACCTTGCAACCATCAAGGGTCGCGTTCCCGTGCTCAACTTCTTCGACGGCTTCCGTACCTCTCACGAGGTGCAGAAGATCGAGGCTTGGGACTACGCCGATCTTGCCGAGATGGTGGATATGGACGCAGTGAAGGCATTCCGTGCCCGCGCCATCAACCCCGAGCATCCCGTTCTGCGCGGCTCTGCCGAGAACGGCGATATCTTCTTCCAGCACCGTGAGGCATGCAACTCCTACTACAACGCATTCCCCGCCATCGTTGAGGAGTACATGAACAAGGTCAACGCAAAGCTTGGCACCGATTACAAGCTGTTCAACTACTACGGTCACCCCGAGGCTGAGCGCGTCATCGTCGCTATGGGCTCTGTATGTGACGTGGCAGAGGAGGTCATCGACTACATGATGGCAGCCGGCGAGAAGGTCGGTCTTGTCAAGGTTCGTCTGTACCGTCCCTTCTGCGCAGACAAGCTTGCCGAGGCAATTCCCGCCACCGCCAAGAAGATCGCAGTGCTTGACCGCACCAAGGAGCCCGGCTCCCTTGGCGAGCCCCTTTACCTTGACGTGCTGACCGCTCTTGCACACACCGGCCGCAGCCTGAAGGTTGTTGGCGGTCGTTACGGTCTTGGCCCCAAGGACACCACCCCCGCTTCCGTCTTCGCCGTTTACCAGAACCTGGCTGAGGAGTGCCCCAAGCACAACTTCACCATCGGTATCGTGGACGACGTGACCGGTCTTTCTCTGCCCGAAACCGTTGCTCCCGACACGGCTCCCGCTGACACCATCGCGTGCAAGTTCTGGGGTCTTGGCGGCGACGGCACCGTTGGCGCAAACAAGAACTCGATCAAGATCATCGGCGACAACACCGAGAAGTTCATCCAGGCATACTTCCAGTACGACAGTAAGAAGACCTCCGGCGTGACCATCTCTCACCTGCGCTTCGGTGACACCAAGATCAAGGCTCCCTACTATATCACCAAGGCAAACTTCGTGGCTTGCCACAACGTGGCTTATATCCAGAAGGGCTTCAAGATCGTGCAGGACGTTAAGCCCGGCGGCACCTTCCTTCTGGACTGCCGTTGGACCGCTGAGGAGCTTGGCGACAAGCTTCCCGCATCCGTGAAGGCATATATCGCCAACAACAACGTCAAGTTCTATATCATTGACGCAACCTCTATCGCTGCAAAGGAAGTTGGCAACCCCAAGGTTAAGAACACCGTTCTGCAGTCTGCATTCTTCGCACTTGCAAACGTGATGCCCGCAGATCTCGCCATCGAGAAGATGAAGTACATGGCTACCAAGTCCTACTCCAAGTTCGGTGAAGAGGTCGTGGCTCAGAACCACAAGGCGATCGAGATGGGTGCTTCCGCTCTGGTTGAGGTCAAGGTTCCCGCCGATTGGGCAAACGCAACCGAGGACGTTGCTGTCGATGCCGCTACCGGTAATCGCGCAGAGCTTGTCGACTTCGTGAACAACGTGGTGAAGCCCGTTTCCAAGATGGACGGTGACAGCCTGCCCGTTTCCGCATTCATGCCCTACGCTGACGGTACCTTCCCGCAGGGCTCTACCGCCTACGAGAAGCGCGGCGTTGCCGTGAACGTTCCCGTATGGAACCCCGACAAGTGCATTCAGTGTAACAACTGCTCCTTCGTGTGCCCCCATGCTACCATCCGTCCCTTCGCTATGACCGAGGAGGAGGCTGCTGCGGCTCCCGCATCCACGAAGTTTGCAAAGGCACCTGTGCTTAAGACCAACTACAAGTTCACCGTGGCTGTATCTCCCCTTGACTGTATGGGCTGTACCCTGTGCGTGAAGGCATGCCCTGTCAACGCAAACGCTGACAAGAAGGCAGCTGCCGCCGGCACCAAGGCTGACAAGGCTGATTACGCGATCTACATGACCACCCAGGCAAGCCAGATGGCTGACGGTCAGCAGGACGCTTGGGACTATGCTGTGGCAAAGGTTGCAGAGAAGCCCGAGATCATCAACGCCACCATCAAGGGCAGCCAGTTCAAGCAGCCCCTGCTTGAGTTCTCCGGCTCCTGCGCAGGCTGTGCCGAGACTTCCTACGCGCGTCTGATTACCCAGCTGTTCGGTGAGAGAATGTATATCTCCAACGCAACCGGTTGCTCCTCTATCTGGGGCGGCTCCGCACCCGCAACCCCCTACACCGTGAACAAGGAAACCGGTAAGGGTCCCGCTTGGGCAAACTCCCTGTTCGAGGATGACGCCGAGCACGGTCTTGGTATGGCTCGTGGTCAGAAGGCAATTCGCGCCAAGCTGAAGGGCTACGTTGAGGACGTTGTGGCAAGCGGCAAGAACGAGGCTGTCGTTGAGGCAGGTAAGAAGTGGCTGGAGACCTACGACGACGGTAAGCAGAACGGCGCCGCTACCGACGCTCTGGTTGCTGCTCTCGAGGCTTGCGGCTGCGACTGCGCAAAGAAGATCCTCGCTGAGAAGGATTACCTCGCTAAGAAGTCCGTCTGGATCTTCGGTGGCGACGGTTGGGCATACGACATCGGCTTCGGCGGTCTTGGCCACGTGCTGGCTTCCGGTGAGGACGTCAACGTGATGGTGTTCGACACCGAGGTTTACTCCAACACCGGTGGACAGGCATCCAAGGCATCCAACATCGGTCAGGTGGCTCAGTTCGCTGCTGCAGGTAAGGCAAACGGCAAGAAGAACCTTGCAGAGATCGCTATGTCCTACGGCTACGTTTACGTGGCACAGGCCGCTATGGGCGCTAACATGAACCAGCTGCTCAAGGCACTGACCGAGGCAGAGGCTTACAAGGGTCCCTCCCTGATCATCGGCTACGCTCCCTGCGAAATGCACGGCATTAAGAAGGGCGGCATGCAGAACTGCCAGATCGAGATGAAGAAGGCAGTTGAGGCAGGCTACTGGAATATGTTCCGCTACGATCCCACCAAGGAAGCAAACAAGCTGACCATCGACAGCGCTGCTCCCACGGGCGATTACCAGGCATTCATCGCAAACGAGGCTCGCTATGCTCGTCTTGCACAGTCCTTCCCCGAAAGAGCGAAGGATCTGTTCGTCAAGGCAGAGGAGAATGCAAAGGCTCGTTACGATCGCCTTGTGAAGATGGGCAAGCTCTACGAATAAGTCCTATCTGACTGCGCCTTTCGCGCAGAACAAAAAGAACACGGAAGCAAACGCTTCCGTGTTCTTTTTTCGTCACGATCTTTTGCTCGCTGTACCCTCGTACACCTTCGCGCAAGATCGCACCGTCTGCATCAAAAATCGCAGCCAGCGCGGCTTGGGGGAGGGGAAGTGCCTTTCGTGCCGCGATCACACCTTCTGCATCAAAACCCGCGGCTCGCGCGCCTTGGGGCAGAACAAAAAGAACACGGAAGCAAACGCTTCCGTGTTCTTTTTTCGTCACGATCTCGCGCTCGGAGTACCCTCGTACACCTTCGCGCAAGATCGCACCGTCTGCATCAAAAATTGCAGCCAGCGCATTGGTCGGTTGTTTGTCGGGGATACTACCCCACCACCAACTTCGTTGGTCCCGCGCCCCTCACAAGGGGCGGACAGGGGAGTGCGAACATAGTGCGATGCCATATAAGAAACATATCGCAAACAATGCGGCTACATTGTCCCTCCCTTGCGAGGGAGGTTGTCCTCGCTACGCGAGCACGTTGACACGCTGCGCGGTCACGGGGGACCGCGTTAGCGGTGGGAGGGTAGTAACAAACAAATTCCCACTAACACCGCGGCTATGCGCCCTTTCTTTTCGTGAAAGGTTTCCCCCACAATTCACTCACACTCTTTTCCTTCCAAAATACACGGTGTCGATGCCTTCGCCGCGGTCGTTTTCGATGCGGATCACGACCTCCAGCCCGAACTTGCGCAGAATGGCGGCGTGCGCCGCGTTGGTGGACCAGGTGCGCGTGTAGAGGTTGGTGTTCGGGTGCAGCTCGTTGAAAAGGTGCTGATACATTTTAGAGGTCAGCCCCATGCCGCGCGCGCTCGGCTTGACAAGCAGCACGGCAACGTAGAGGTTGGGCAGCGTTTCTGCCGTGAGATACTGATTGGTCATATTGCGCTTGAACGCGATGAAGCCGAGCAGCTCCTCGCCCCGGAAGGCGGCAAGGATCTCGTTTTTGCGCATATCTTCATAATAGGCGGGGAGGTTGTCCTCTGTCTGAAGCGCTCCGGAAAAATCCGTTTGCGTCGGCCCGTGGCGGCTTGAAAGCGGCGGCACGAACTCGTGATCGCACGCGGCGATCATGGCGATGATCTCATCGCGGTACGCGTGCTTCTGCGCTTCGGTAAAAAGAATAAAGTCCATAAAAGTCACCCCGTTCAGGCACATTTTTTCTTATTATAGCACGCGCGAGAAGAGCGTGTCAAGCCGTGGAATTTTCTTTTTTTATTTTTTTGCAAAAAGGGGTTGCAAAATCCTTTTCCTTGTGCTATAATATCTCTGTTATATAGGGGTATAGTTCAGTCGGTAGAACACCAGTCTCCAAAACTGGGTGTCGTGGGTTCAAGTCCTCCTGCCCCTGCCAGAATAATAAAAGAGCCGTGGCGATAGCTATGGCTCTTTTTGTTATTCTCTGCGTGGGTAGGGGG
>JAZRFS010000079.1:0-18491 GCA_045643765.1 Eubacteriales bacterium | reverse complement strand
TACCCTTTGCCGCGCGGGAAAGCGCGGTGCAGATCAGCGGCACGCCGATCACAAGGGCGCGGGCTCTTGCGGCAAGACCCAGAAGGCGCAGCGCGCGGGTCGTGTCAACGGGCGGCATTCAGCTCTTCCTCCATAGCGGCAAAGACCTCGTCGGGAATTTCACATTCCAGCACGCGGGAAAGCCGTCTTGTTTTCTGCGCTTTTCTCAGGCACGCTACATTCTTACATATATATGCGCCGCGACCGGATTTCTTTCCCGTGAAGTCAAGCGATACGTTTCCGTCGGGATCACGCACCACGCGAAGAAGCGTGTTTTTGGGGAAATGCTCGTTGCAGCCCATACATTGACGCTCGGGCGTTTTTTTCTTTTTTTGCTCCATAATCAATACCGTTATGGCACTTATTCGGCTTTGATGTCGATCTTGAAGCCGGTAAGGCGTGCGGCAAGACGCGCGTTCAGACCCTCGCGGCCGATGGCAAGAGAGAGCTGGTCGGGATCGACAAGCACGCGGCAGGTGCGCTCGCCCGTGATCTCTACGGAAAGCACCTTGGCAGGGGCGAGCGCTGCTGCGATGTACTCCTCGGGATTTTCGCTGTAAGGGATGATGTCGATCTTCTCGCCGCGCAGCTCGTCTACGATGCCCGCGATACGCATACCGCGGTTACCGATGCACGCACCGATGGGATCCACGTCGCCGTCGCGGGAGCAAACGGCAACCTTGCTGCGCACACCCGCCTCACGGGATACGCCCTTGATGATCACGACGCCGTCGGTGATCTCGGGGATCTCCAGCTCGAAAAGGCGGCGGACAAGTCCTGCGTGGGAGCGGGACAGGGTCACCAGGGGTCCGCGCGCTTCCTTGTTGACCTCCATCACGAAGACCTTGACGCGGTCATCGGGATAGAATTCCTCACCGGGAATCTGCTCGTTCTTGAGCAGCACGGCGCGACCCGTGCCGGTATCCACCACCACGTTGCCGTTCTGGGGATCGACCTTGAGAACGGTGGCGGTGATGATCTCATTGCGCTGGTTCTCGTAGGCGTCCTGCATCACCTTGCGCGAGCCCTCGCGGATGCTCTGGATGATGACGGATTTGGCGGCAGCTGCGGAAAGATGACGGAAGTTTTCGGGCTTGACCTTGATCTCAATCTCCTGACCGAGCTTGTAGCGCTTGTTGTAGGTCTTTGCCTGCTCTACGGTCAGCTCGTTTTCGGGGTCGGTGACCTCCTCGACAACGGTCATCTGACGGAAGACCTTGATGTCATCCTTTTCCGTGTCGATGAAGATGCGCACACGTGCATTTGCGCCGTACTCCTTGTGGTAGGCGGAAATCATGGCAGCCTCAATTTTTTCCAGCATGTATGCCTTGGGGATACCCTTTTCCTTCTCCAGCTGATCCAGCGCGCTCAGCATCGACTCCTTGTTTTTCGTACTCATAGCACAATACCTTTCCTAAAAATCTATGTGTGTTTTTTACCAATCAAAAATCAAACAGTGTCTGCAGCTTCGAGATGGCGCTCTTGGGGAATTTCTTCTCCTCGCCGTTTACCTCAATGCAAACAAGCTCCTCGCCCTCGCGGCCAAGCAAAATGCCCTCCAGCTGCTTTACTCCCTCAAACGGGGCGAAAAAGCGGGCTTCTACGCGCTCACCGACGCAAGCGTCGATATGGGCGCTCGTGCGCAGATCGCGCTCAATGCCGGGGGAGCTGACCTCCAGATCGTATGCCTCGTCAATGGGGTCGATCTCATCGAGGATGGGGTCGATCGCGCGGTGCATCCGCTCGCAGTCGTCGATGGTGATGCCTTGCTCGCTATCGATGGTCACGCGCAAAATGCGGCGCGCACCCTCCTTGAGGAATTCCACGTCCCAGAGCGTGTAGCCGAGTGCGTCGGCGGTGGGAAGGATCCCCGCACGCACGGTGGCGGCGATATTTTTGCTTCCTGCCATAATTTCTCCTTTCCGCGGGAAAGCCCGACAAACAAGAGGGAGCGGACCTGCCAGCCCGCTCCACCCGATCTTATGCTGATAGCATTATAGCATATTTTTTGCGTCATTGCAAGAGGAAATGCAATTTTTTTTGATTTTTTTGAGAAATTTGGGAAAAGTCTATGGGAAAAACCACCAAAATGTCAGGCATTTTCACATTTCTGTCACGAAACAGGTTTACAACCAACATAATTAGTGTTATAATTATAAAATAGAATAGTGTACTATACCCTTCTTTCAATATAAGGAGTTTTAAGATGCAATTTACCCCACTTGACAAAAAAGCGCGTGCCGATTGGCGAGGGATGCTAAATCCCGCGGACGGCGCACGACTTGCCGCGGCGGCAGCTATGTTTTTCCTGTCGGCGCTGGCGCTTCCGCTTTGCAGGATCGAAGCCGTGGCAGGACTGTACCTGCTTTACGCCGTGATCTTCTACTATATGCTGACACACTCGCTTGGTGCCGTGGTGACGATCGCGCTGCCCGGTGTGGCGCTGTACGGCGTATCCGCGCTGGCACCCGCCTTGCCGCACCCCTTCCTGATGCCCGCCGTCTATACGGCGCTGATCCTTGGCGGCATCGGCGGCAGCTTTTTGCTGATCCATTGCCGTGAACGCAAATACCTGCCGCTGCTGCTTTTACCCATTGCGGCTTATGCGATTGCGGGCGCTGTGGCGGGACCCTATCCGGGGCTGCTTGTGCTGATCCCCGCGCTGCTTTCCCTGGTGCTGGCGCACGGGATGCTTACTTGCCGTCCGCAGACCCCCGTGCTGGTGATGCTTTCCTTTGTGCTGGCGGCATCGGCGCTGATTACCTTTTTGGTATGGTACGCCCTTCGCGGCTGGCCGGTCGCCAATCCCTTTGTCTATTTCGGCGAGCTGGTGCGCGGCGGTATGGCAAGCGTGTACCGCACGGCATCCGAGGTCTATGAGGCGCAGGGAATGACGATCTTGCTCTCGGATGCGGATATCCGCAACCTGTCCGCGGCGGTGGGCAATATTCTGCCCGGACTGTTCTTTGCGGGCTGCGGCGTGTTGGCCTTCGTTATTTACCGTACCCACCT
Organism: Eubacteriales bacterium; assembly: GCA_045643765.1. Classification (GTDB taxonomy): domain Bacteria; phylum Bacillota; class Clostridia; order Oscillospirales; family CAG-272; genus Firm-07. The sequence continues at coordinate 15,440 of JAZRFS010000079.1, read as the reverse complement.
GCGTGTGCTTACCGCGTGGGGAACGCTCTCTCGCGTGCCCTTGCGCATCGGCGCGATGACGCTGTCCCCCATTGCGGCGGCGCTGTTCATCCTTGCCTCGCTTTTCAGCCTTTTCGGCGGTGTCGGGCTGTTCGGCACGATCTGCGAGAACCTTGCGCTGGTGCTGGAGCCGCCGCTTGTGCTGGTGGGTGTGACCGCGCTTCTCGTGCGTGATCCGCAGCGACGCTCGGGTGTATCCGTCTTCCTGCTGATCGCACTTGCGCTGCTGCTGTTCAACTATCCCACGCTGGCGCTCAGCGTTGCGGCATACTGGGGTGCCGCGCGCATCCTGCTTGCCGCCATTCTCGGCGCGCGGGAGAAGAAAAAGGACGCAAACAAGTAAGGGGAGGGAATTTCCCCGACTATCATAAAGGAGAATGACAATGCAAAAGCAAAACGAGCATTCCTACCAATTCGACTACGGTGTGCCGCTGCTGGTTTGTATCCTGCTCGGCGTGCTGTTTTTCGGCGCGTACCTGGCGGTTGGTTGGCTGTATCCCGAGCCGCCGCGTGGGATCGCCTGGGTGTTCCTTGGCGTATATCTGTTTTTTGCCATCACCGTTTATGCGGTGCATCTTGTCCGTCAGTACAAGAAACGCAACGAGCAGGTGATGCATCTCACGCTCAACGACAAGATGCACAATCTGTTCAAGTACACCGTGGGGCTTCCCTACGCGATCGTGGACGACCTGGGACGCGTGCGCGTGGTCAACGATGCGATGCAGCATCTGATCGGTGCCGAGGATCCCTTTTATCGCGGTAACATTTCCGAGCTTTGCGGCGGCGTGACGCTGGCAGACATCATTGAGGCTGAGCGCTATCGCCCGCCCGATCATCTTTCCACCGAGGCACTTAAGGAGGATAAGGAGCCGGCGCCCCCGCCGCCCGAGGATGCCTTCCGCGTGACCCGCGGCGGCAAGGTGGTGCAGCTTCTGGACAACGGGCGCTATACCGCCCGCGTGTACGAGGTCGAGCTCAACAACAGATCCAACTATATGATTACCTTTACGGATACGGCAGAGCTTTTGGATCTGAAGGAAAAGACCGAGCGGGAAATGCCCGCCGTGGCGTATATTGATATTGACAACCTGGAGGAGCTGACGCAGTACACCCGCACCAGCTACCGTGACGTGTCCCGCCGTGTGGACGACATCCTCATTCACTTTGCTGCCGAGGTCAACGGTTTTCTGCGCGAGTATGAGCGTGACCGTTATATCCTCTTATTCTCGCAGGAAAAGCTGCGCGAATGCGAGGAGGATAAGTTCAGCCGTCTTTTGGATCGCGTAAGAGATATCCGCCTTGGCGAGTACAGCATTCCCGTGACGCTTTCCGTGGGTGTGTCGCTGTCCGACGCAACAATGGCGGAGCGTGCGACCGAGGCGGAAAATGCGTTGGATATGGCGCTGCAGCGCGGCGGTGACCAGGTGGCGGTACGCCGCCGTGACGGCATCCGTTACTACGGCGGTCAGACCAGACCCTTCCGTCGCCGCACCAAGGTGCAGTCCCGCGTGGTGGCAAACTTCCTGCTTTCCAAGATTTCGGAGGCGGATAACCTCCTCATTATGGGACACCGTAATCCCGACTACGACTGTATCGGTGCCGCCATCGGCGTGGCACAGTTCGGACTTTTTGCGGGCGTGCCCACCAAGATCATCTCCAATCTGACGGATCTGAATTTCCGTATCGCGACCAAGCGCCTCGCTTCCTCGTCGCTTTACGCCGATCTTTTCGTGTCGGCGCACAAGGGAATGGATCTCATTCGTCCCGGTACGCTTTTGGTGATCGTGGACGTCAACAACTTCGCCACGATCGAGGCGCCCGAGCTTGCGGACAGCGTGCGTGAGGTTTCGGGGAAGATCGCAATCATCGACCACCATTTGCAAAAGGGCGAATATAACTTCGACCCCGTTATGAACTATATCGACACCAGTGCCTCCTCTGCCTGCGAGCTGGTCAGCGAAATGCTGGAGCAAAGCGAAACGGGCTCGGAGAACGACATCAATCAACTGGTGAACGACGAGGTGGCAAGCGTGATGCTTTCCGGTATCATGCTGGATACCGACCGCTTTGCCCGCAATACGGGTACGCGTACGCTGGACGCGGCACGCTATCTGTACGGCAAGGGCGCGAATGCCGAGCGTGTGAACAGCTTCTTCAACCAGAGCTACGAGGATTACGTGTGCGAGCGCAGCTTCTCCGGCTGTATGCTTTTGCACGGGGACACCGTGGGCGTGACCTGGAGCGCCGGCACGGGGCGCGGCTCGGATGACCGTATCGCGGCTGCCAAGGAGGCGGATCGCCTGCTTGCCGTGCGCGGCGTCGGCGCATCCTTTGCCTTGGTGATGATCGACGGCGTGGTGCATATCTCGGGTCGCTCGGACGGCTCGATCAACGTGCAGCTTATTATGGAGCGTATGGGTGGCGGCGGACGCTTTGACTCCGCGGGCACAGCGCTTTCCGACGTGACGCTGGACAAGGCAGTGGAAAAATTGAAGGAGGCTGTGGCGGCGCATTTTGCCGAGCTGGAGGCCTCGCACAGAAACGATTAAGCAACAGACAGAAAGGAATTTTTGAGATGAAAGTTATTCTTTTGGCAGACGTAAAGGGACAGGGCAAAAAGGATCAGATGGTAGAGGTTTCGGACGGCTACGCCCGCAATTTCCTCTTCCCGCGTAAGCTGGCAAAGGCGGCTGACAATCAGGCTGTGACCGAGCTGAAGAACAAGCAGGCAGCTGCTCAGCACAAGATCGACGTAGAGCGTGCAAACGCCAAGGAGATCGCCGAGAAGCTTGCCACCTTCCAGGCAGTGTTCCGCGTGGGCGCATCGGCAGACGGTCGCCTGTACGGCGCGATCACCTCTAAGGATATCGCGGAAAAGCTTGCCGCCGAGCACGGCATCACCGTGGATAAGCGCAAGATCACGATGGCAGAGCCGATCAAGGCCTACGGCAGCTACGAGGTGGACGTACGCCTTTACAACGACGTGGCGGGCAAGATCCGTCTGATCGTCACGGAAAAGTAAGCTATGGCACAAAGAACGGAAAACGCGTGGCAGGATATGGGGGATATGGTGCGCAAAATGCCCGCCTCCCTTTCCGCAGAGCGAGCGGTGCTGGGATCCATTCTGATCGATCCCGCTTCGATCACCGAGGTGCTTTCGCTCATCCGCGCAGAGGATTTTTATATGGCCGAGCATCGCGAGATCTTCCTGGCGATGCGCGAGCTGTTTGATGCGAGCAGTGAGATCGACCACGTGACGCTGGTCGATGCACTTGTGCACAAGGGCGTTTACGAAAAGGCGGGCGGCGAGGAGTATATTCGCGCGCTTCTGGACGCGACGCCGGGCGCACTCAACGTGATGGACTATGCCCGCATTGTGAAGGAGGAAAGCACCCGCCGCCAGATCATCTCGGTTTGTGCCGAGGTGTCGGATATGACCTATGGCGAGCAGGACGGTGTTTCCCACGTGCTGGACTACGCGCAAGGACAGCTCAACGATATCGCGCAGGGAAGAGATACCCGCAATCTGCGCAACATCAAGGACGTGCTGCGCGACGTGTTTGATAATCTGCATAAGCTGGCGGAAAACGGCGGCGAGGTGCAGGGACTTTCCACCGGCTTTTCGGGTGTGGACCGCGTGCTTGTCGGTATGGGTGACTCTGATCTGATCATTCTCGGTGCCCGTCCCGGTATGGGTAAGACCAGCTTTGCCCTGAATATCGCCACCAACGTGGCGGCTTCTTCGGGAAAAGCAGTTTGTGTCTTCTCTTTGGAGATGTCTGCCGAGCAGCTGGTCAGCCGTCTGCTTTCCAGCGAGGCAATGGTGGATAGCCGCGCATTGCGCTCGGGTCAGATTTCGAACGAGGACTGGAACAAGCTCGGTGCTGCCGCGATGCGCCTTTCCAATATGAATATCCTGATCGACGATACCGCAGGCATTACGGTGACGGGCATCAAGTCCAAGCTGCGCCGTGTGGATAACCTCGGCTTCGTGGTCATCGACTATATGGGTCTGATGGAAAGTGAGCAGCATTACGACAACCGTGCGCTGGAGGTCGGCGTGATCTCCAGAGGGCTTAAGCTGATGGCGAAGGAGCTGCATATTCCGATCCTTTGCTGCGCTCAGCTTTCCCGTGGTACTGAGGGGCGTACGGATAAGCGCCCGCAGCTGTCCGACCTGCGTGAGTCAGGCTCTATCGAGCAGGACGCCGACGTGGTTATGTTCCTGTATCGCGACGAATACTACAAGGCGGGACGCTCGCCCGAGGATACGGGCGGTAACACCGTCGAGGTCATCGTGCAGAAGAACCGTCACGGCTCTACGGGTAATATCGAGATGGGCTGGATCGGTTCCTACACGAAGTTTGTGACGCTGGATACCCAGGAGCGCGAGGAGCCTTAAGATGACGGAAAGTGCCCCCCTGGGATACACCCCGCCCCATCTGCTTTCGGGATGCGGCGCCGATACACCCCTTGCCGTAGCGCTTTCGGGCGGTGCGGATTCGGTGGCGCTTTTGCATATACTGAAAGCATGGTATGCGGGCGCACTCCTTGCCATTCACGTGCATCACGGCATCCGCGGTGCAGAGGCGGATCGCGATGCGGATTTTTGCCGCGCACTGTGCGCGCGGCTTGACGTGCCCTTTGCGGTGATTTATGTGGACGTTCCCGCCCTTGCCGCCGAGAGCGGAATGGGACTGGAGAGCGCTGCGCGCGCGGCACGCTATGAGGCGCTTGCCGCCGAAATGAAAAAAAGAAGGATCCCGCTGCTTGCCACCGCGCATCACGCGGACGATCAGCTGGAAACGATGCTGCAGCATCTGTTACGCGGTGCGGGCACGAGAGGGCTTTGCGGTATTCCCGCCGTGCGCCCCTTGCAGCAGGGGGCGTGTGCCCTTGTGGTACGCCCGCTTTTGCAGATGACAAAAGAGCAGATTTTGGCATATTGCGTGGAAAACGGACTTGATTTCGTGACGGACAGCACCAACGAAGAGCCTGTATGCCCGCGCAATCGCCTACGCGCCGAGGTTATTCCCGTTTTGCGCGAGCTGTGGCCTGCAGGTGCGTCCCGCGCTGCACGTGCCGCGGCATCTCTTGCCGAGGATGAGACGTATTTGCAATCGCTTGCCGCAGATTTTCTGCTGCGAGAGGGTGATATGCCCTGTGTTGCGGCACTGGCGGAGCTGCCGCGCCCGATCTTTGCCCGCGTGATGCAAAAAATGCTGCCCGTGCCCCCTGAGGCGGTGCATATTGATGCACTTTGGCAGCTGGTGCACACAGCCCAGCCGCACAAATCGCTCTCCCTGCCCGCTGTGCGTGTGCAGATCGAGGGAGGACGCCTGACGCTTGCCAAAGAGGAGGCGTGCGAGATCGCGGATTATGAAATCCCGCTTCGCGAGGGTGTGACGCCGTTGCCCGAGGGACGCGGCGTGGCAGTGCTTGGCACGCCTGGTGCAAATTGCATTCCCGACGGGATGAATGTTTACAGATACGAAACACGCATTGATTTTTGCTCTGCTATAATGAAGGGCGAGCCCGTGCTGCGCAATCGACGCGCGGGGGATCGCATTTTGTCGGGCAAATGCCACAAAAGCGTACGCAAGCTGCCCTGTATGGCAAAATTTTCCTTGCAAACGCGGGAAGGTATGCCGCTTTTGTGCGATGAAGACGGCGTGCTTGCCGTGCCGTTTGGCCCTGTGCGCGACGGCGCGAAGAAAAACGCAGACAAGACGCTGTATCTGTATTTTAACTGACGAATATTGCCGATGCTGTGCATCGGAGTATATACCAATGGTATGCAGGTGTGCATACCAATTCCATAGACGGAGGAACCCATGAAGAAACATCTGAAATCCATTCTTTTTTACCTGCTCTTGATCGGCGTGATCATTGCGGTGGTCTCCTTTATGTTCCAGAGCACCGAGGAAGAGAAGCTGATCTTAAGTGACGTCGTCACCTATTTTGAGAACGACCTTGTGCAGGAGTTCGTCATTGACGAGGATTATTATCTGTCGATGACGGTCATTAAAACGGGTGCAGACGGTGCACCCCTGTATAAAGCGGACGGCAGCGGGTTTGAAACCGAGCAAAAGGGCTATCAGCTCCAGTCGCTCGGGCTTTTCCAGGAATACTGCGGCGATCTCATTCCCGCGTGTGAAAATCTGGAAAAGTATGAGGTCCAGCCCGTGACCCCCACGCCCTGGTGGGTCAGCTTTATTCCTTATGCCATTGTTCTTCTGATCGTTGTCGTGCTGTTCTTCTTTATGATGGGCTCGACGGGAACGGGCGGCTCGAAGCTCTCCAGCTTCGGCAAGGCGCGTGTGCGCACTCCCGCCGACGGTAAGGACAAGGTCACGTTTGCGGACGTGGCGGGTGCCGACGAGGAAAAGGAGGAGCTGGAGGAGATCGTAGAGTTCTTGAAGGATCCCTCCAAATTCACGCGACTTGGTGCCAAGATCCCCCACGGCGTACTGCTTGTGGGCCCTCCCGGCACGGGTAAAACGCTGCTTGCAAAGGCGGTCGCCGGCGAGGCGGGCGTGCCCTTCTACTCGATCTCGGGCTCTGACTTTGTGGAAATGTACGTGGGCGTAGGTGCGTCCCGCGTGCGCGACCTGTTTGAAACCGCCAGAAAATCCCCCGCCAGCATTGTCTTTATCGACGAGATTGACGCCGTGGGTCGTCACCGCGGTGCAGGTCTTGGTGGCGGTCACGACGAGCGTGAGCAGACCCTGAACCAGCTGCTTGTTGAAATGGACGGCTTCGGCTCGCACGAGGGCATCATCGTGATGGCGGCGACAAACCGCCCCGACATTCTTGACCCCGCGCTGCTGCGTCCCGGACGCTTTGACCGCGAGATCACCGTAGGCGCTCCCGATATCAAGGGCCGTGCCGCAATTTTGCGCGTACATGCGAGAAATAAGCCCTTGGAAGCCGGTGTGGATCTGGAGGTCGTGGCAAAGAAGACCGCGGGCTTTACGGGTGCCGATCTTGCCAACCTGTTAAACGAAGCGGCGCTGCTTGCCGCCCGCCGCAACAAGTCGCTGATCGGTATGCAGGATATCGACGACGCCTTCATCCGCGTGATCGCAGGACCCAAGAAGACCACCCGCGTGATGAACGAGCGCGAGCGCAAGAACACCGCCTACCACGAGGCAGGTCACGCCATTGTGGCGCATATTCTGCCGCATCTGGACAGCGTGCATCAGATCTCTATCATCCCCTCGGGTCGTGCGCTTGGTTATACGATGAGCCTGCCCGCTGAGGACAAATACAGCGTGTATAAAGAGGAGCTTAAGGAAAAGATCGCCGAGCTGCTTGCAGGCCGCGTGGCTGAGCAGATCATCTTCGGTGATATCTCCGGCGGTGCCTCCAACGATATTGAGCGCGCCACTGACATTGCACGTAAGATGGTGACCCAGCTGGGTATGTCCGAGCTGCTTGGTCCCGTGAAATACGGTACGGGTCACGGCGAGGTCTTCCTTGGTCGTGATTTCTCGAACGGTGCTGACTACTCGCCCGAAACGGCGGCGCTGATCGACAAGGAGATCAAGGCACTGGTCGATGCGGGCTATGCCACTGCCGAGCGCGTGCTCACCGAGCAGCGCGGCAAGCTTGACTTTGTGGCAGAGTATCTGCTTGCGCATGAAACGATGGATGGCGATCAGTTTGCCGCTGCAATGAACGGCGATCCCACCGTGGAAGAGCTGGAGGAAATGGCGGAGGCGAAGAAGCGCCGCAGCGCCCGGGAGAACGATGCCGAGCGCGAAAAGGCTGCACAGGCGGCACTGCCCAACAGCGGTACGGGTCTGCCCACGCTGGAGGAGCTGACCGCCGAGCTTGCACTGGAAGAGGTGCGGGACGAGGAAGCGCCCGAAACGCCCGAGGCTGATACCGATTTCTTGGACGATAAGGACGATAAGGACGCGGACGGGGAGTAAGATATTCTCGCATTCCCGATAAAGCTTCACACGTGCAAACGGACTGTCGAGGACGCCGGTCCGCGCCATACAACGCCGTTCTCGCTAACAATGCGGCTACCCTCCTTTCCTTTTTGATGAAAGGACTTTGAAAGGGGATGGGGAAAACTTTTGCAAAAGTTTCCCCCCTCCCCGCCCCTCACACGTATCTGCCCCTTTTATGCTACGCACGCGCGTGCGTGGCGTACGAATGTGCAGATGCATGGATCCACAAAGCAGCAAAGAAACGGAGTGTAATGATGATGAAAAAGCCGTTCGCCTTTCTGGGTATCGACATCGGCTCCACCACCGCCAAGGTCGTGCTGGAGCAGGATGGTAAAATTACATATCAATGCTACGAGCGCCATTTTTCCCAGGTGCGTGTGAAGACCCTGGAGATCCTTTCGCGTCTGAAGGAAATGATCGGCGATCGCGAGATCAAGGTGGCGATCTCGGGCTCGGCGGGGCTTGGACTTGCCAACGCCGCAGGATTGCCCTTTGTGCAGGAGGTCTTTGCCACGGGCGAGGTCGTGCGCAAGCTGGAGCCAGACACCAACGCTGTGATCGAGCTTGGCGGCGAGGACGCCAAGGTCATCTTTTTTGACGGCGGCACCGACGAGCGTATGAACGGCTCCTGTGCCGGCGGCACGGGAGCGTTTATCGACCAGATGGCGACCTTGCTTGACCTGACGGTTGAGGAGATGGACGAGCTGTCCTTGCAGGCAGAGCGTGTCTATCCCATCGCGTCGCGCTGCGGCGTGTTCGCCAAGACCGACATTCAGCCGCTTCTCAACCAGGGCGCGGCGAAGGCGGATATCGCTGCCAGCATTTACCGCGCGGTGGTCAATCAGACGATCGCAGGTCTTGCGCAAGGGCGCAGAATTGAGGGTAAGGTCATGTTCCTTGGCGGCCCGCTTTCCTTCAACGAGGGATTGCGCAAGCAATTTTTGCACGTGCTGAAGCTGGAGGAGGGCAACGCCGTCTTCCCGCCCTATGCCCGCGTTTCCGTGGCGATGGGTGCGGCGATCTATGCTGCCGATCTGTCGCAAAGCTTTAGCTTTGCCGATCTTGTTTCCCGTATCGAGGCGGCAACCACCGCCACGACGGATACCGTCACTCTCTCGCCGCTGTTTGAAAGCGAGGCAGAGTACGAAAATTTCCGCGCACGCCACGCACGTGCCACTCTGCCGCAGATCGACCCCGCCTCCTATGAGGGCGAGGCATATCTCGGCATTGACTGCGGCTCCACCACCACCAAGCTGCTCTTGATGAGCGAGGAGCGCGAGATCCTTTACACCTATTACAGCTCGAATAAGGGCAATCCCGTCAGCATCGTGAAGGAGCAGCTGGAGCAGATCTACGCCCTTTGCGGTGAGCGCATCACGATCCGCGGTGCGGCGGTGACGGGATACGGCGAGGAGCTGATCCGTCACGCCTTCCACCTGGATCACGGGCTTGTGGAAACGATGGCGCATTTTACCGCCGCGCGCCATTTCAACCCCAACGTGGACTTCATTCTGGATATCGGCGGGCAGGATATCAAGTGCTTCCAGATCCGTAACGGCGCGATCGACAGCATCATGCTCAACGAGGCGTGCTCCTCGGGATGCGGTTCCTTTATCGAGACCTTTGCCCGCGGACTTGGGTACGAGGCGGAGGAATTTGCCCGTCTTGGACTGTTCGCAAAAGCACCCGTGGATCTTGGCTCGCGCTGCACCGTGTTTATGAATTCCTCGGTGAAGCAGGCGCAAAAGGACGGCGCCACCGTGGGGGATATCTCCGCGGGACTTTCCGCGTCCGTGGTGAAGAATGCCATTTATAAGGTCATTCGCGCAGGCTCGGTAGAGGAGCTTGGCGAGAATATCGTGGTGCAGGGCGGCACCTTCTTAAACGATGCCGTGCTCCGCGCCTTTGAGCGCGAGCTGGGGCGTGACGTTATCCGTCCCTCGATCGCGGGTCTGATGGGCGCGCTTGGCGCCGCCATCTATGCGCAGAAAAAGCGCACGCTTTGCTCTGCGATGCTTTCCCGCGAGGAGCTGGCGAGCTTTGTGCATACCTCGCGTGCAACGGTGTGCAAGGGCTGCACCAACCGCTGCAATCTGACGATCAACACCTTCGCTGATGGCGAAAAATACATATCGGGCAACAAGTGTGAGAAGGGTGCCGGCAAAAAGCCCTCGGAGAACCCCTTGCCCAACCTGCACGCGTATAAGCGTGAGGTGTTCGAAAAGCTGACGCCTGTTGCGGGGCGACGTGGCATCACGATCGGCTTGCCGCTGGCGCTGGGTATGTACGAGCTGGGTCCGTTCTGGTACACGCTGTTTTGCGAGCTCGGCTTTGGCGTGCGCTTCTCGGGATTTTCCACGCGCAAGATCTATCAGAAGGGGCAGTACAGCATCCCCTCGGACACCGCGTGCTATCCCGCCAAGATCATGCACGGGCATATCGAGCAGCTGATTGAGGACGGTGTGGATGCCATTTTCTATCCCAGTGTGACCTATAATGTGAACGAGCATACGGGCGACAATCACTATAACTGCCCCGTTGTGGCATATTACGGCGAGGTTGTGCAGAACAATATGGACAGCCTTGGTTCGGTGAAATTCCTTTACCCGTACCTGTGTCTGGAGCGCGAGAGCGAGCTTGCCCGCGAGGTGCTTGTGTTCCTGAACGAGCGCTTCGGCGGGTTTGAAAAGACGGAGGTCAAGAGCGCTGTTCGTAAGGCGGGCAAGGCATACGCCCGTCATATGGCAGCCATTCGCCGCGAGGGCGAGCGCGCCTTTAGATTTGCCAGAGAGCACGGCAAAAGATTGATGGTGCTTTGCGGTCGCCCCTACCACGTGGATCCCGAGATCGGACACGGCATTGACAAGCTGGCGACCTCGCTGGATTTTGTTGTGGCGAGCGAGGATGCCGTGGCGCATCTGGCGAGCGCCCCCGTGCGCCCGCGCGTGCTCAATCAGTGGACCTATCACGCGCGCCTTTACAATGCCGCGCGCTTTGCCACCGAGCATAAAAACGTGGAGCTGGTACAGCTGGTGTCCTTTGGATGCGGCATTGACGCTATCACCACCGACGAGGTGCGTGACATTCTGGAAAGGGGCAAAAAGCTTTATACGCAGATCAAGATCGACGAGATCACCAACCTTGGCGCTGTGACGATCCGCTTACGCAGCCTGATCGGCGCCTTGGATCAGCAGAAAAAGGAGGGATAAGCCGTGGCAAATACCGACCGTGTGGTTTTTACCAAGGAAATGAAAAAGGATTACACCATCCTTGTCCCCAATATGCTGCATATGCATTTCAAGGTGATGGTGCCGATCTTCAATACCTGCGGCTATAAGTGCGTGCTGCTGGAAAACGAGGACCGCTCGGTGATCGAGGCGGGTCTGAAATACGTACATAACGATACCTGCTATCCCGCGCTTCTGGTCATTGGGCAATTCATTGACGCCCTGCAAAGCGGGAAGTATGACGTGAATAAGACGGCGCTGTTGCTTTCGCAAACGGGCGGCGGCTGCCGTGCCTCCAACTACATTGCGCTGTTGCGCAAGGCGCTGGAAAAGGCGGGCTTTGCCCACGTGCCCGTGATCTCGGTCAGCTTTACGGGGATCGAGAAAAATCCCGGCTTCAAGCTCTCTGTTCCGTTGCTGAAGCGGGTGCTGTACGGCGTGTATTTCGGCGATCTTCTGATGAATTTGTACAACCAGTGCCGCCCGTACGAGATCGTGGAGGGCTCAACGCAGGCGATGGCAGACAAGTGGATCGCGAAGCTTGTCGAGCTGATGCGCCAGCGCAAAAACCTCAAATACAAGGTGTTGCGCAACACGTATATTGATATATTGAAGGATTTTGAAGAAAATCTCCCGCGGCTGAAGACCGAAAAGGTCAAGGTCGGTATCGTGGGCGAGATCTACGTCAAATTCTCTCCGCTTGCCAACAACCATCTGGAGGATTTTTTGGTCGGAGAGGGCGCAGAAACCGCGATGGGCGGGCTTCTGGATTTCCTGATGTACTGTCTGGACGGCTCTGAGGTGGATCGCCGCCTTTACAGCAAGGTCGGCATCACCGCGCGCATCATGCGTCTGCTCAACCGCTATCTGCATAAAAAACAGCTGGACTTTATCTCTATGTACCGCGAGTACACCACCTTCACACCCCCGTCTGATTTCTATAAGCTCAAGGAGCTGATCGGGGGTTACGTGGGAGAGGGGATGCGTATGGGCGAGGGATGGCTCTTAACCGCCGAGATGCTGGAGCTGATCGAGATGGGCGTGAAGAACGTGGTCTGCGCGCAGCCCTTTGGCTGCTTGCCCAATCACATCGTGGGTAAGGGGATGATGAAGATCATCCGCGAGCATCACCCCGGTGTCAATCTGGTATCTATCGACTACGACGCAAGCGCGTCGCGTATCAATCAGGAAAATCGCCTTAAGCTGATGCTTGCCAATGCCCAGCGCGTGATGCGCGAGGAGGAAAGGGCGAGTGAGAAGGTCCCCGCGCCCGCTGAAGAAAACGCAAATTAACCCTATAACGGTATAAAAACTCCGCTGCAACGGAAGTGTTGCAGCGGAGTTTTGTCGTTTTCGAGTGCCCTTGCATATACTGGGCGATAGAGAGGGGTGATCTTATATGAAGCTGGACAGAAAGGCGCTGGACCGCCTGCTTTCCTTGAATGATGCGCAGCTTGCCGCCGTGATCGAAAAGCTGACGCGGGAATACGGCGTGGACCTTAAGGAGCTGAATATCAGTACAGCGGATATGGCGGCACTGCGCCGCACGCTGCGGGCAACCACCGATGAGGAGCTGCTCAGGTTTACGCGCAATCTGCGCGGTGGGAAATGAGCGAGCGCGAGAACGCGGGCTTGCCCGAAGGGGAATTTGCCGACGTGATGGCGGGAATTGACAAGGCGGCTCCTTTGCTGCGCGCGATGTCGGGGAAAGGGGAGGGAAGCACCTCCCCCTCCCACCGCCAGGCACTGTTGTGTGCGCTCAAGCCCTACTTGTCCCCCGCACGCTGTGAGGCGGCGGATTATCTGCTGCGTCTTTGGCAGGTAGGGGCGCTTATCAAAAACATCACAAAGGAGGGGTGACGTGTATATTCAGGAAAATTCTGCGGAGCAGCCACGCAACGCACCGCCCGATTACAGCGGGCATACTTACGGGGCAGATCCGCCCGTGCCGCCGTTGCCACCGATCCCGCCGTCGCCCGCCAAGGATATGGGCGACGAGAGCTTGACAACGGTGGCGGGTGAGGCGGAAATCGAACAGACGCAAAAAAGCACCCCGGTGGGTGCTTTTTCGGGAAAAGGTGGCAAACGGGGCGACTTTTTCGGTGGTTTGGGGCTGAACGGGCTCTTTTCCCGCATTCCCTTTCTTTCCTCGTTTGCGCCACCGCCGCGCGCGTGCGGGGAAGGAGAGCGCAAGCACAGTGAATTGTGGGACTGGATCTTGCTTGCCGTGGTTGCGCTTTCCCTTTTTAACGGCAAGGACGACGACGTCCTTCCGCTGTTGTTGTTATTGCTATTATGGGATTGAGGAGCGTGTAGGGGAAGCTTTTGAAAAAGTTTTCCCCACAAAAATGCGCCTTTATTTCGCGATGATCTTGATGTTCACGGGCTGGATGCCTGCCTGCTCGTACACGATCTCGTTGATCTGGGAGATCTGTGCGGGTGCAAGCTCACCCTCGTGACTGACGACCACAGAGCAAGCCTCGCCGTTGATGACCGCGACGCACTGTGCAAAGCCCTTGGCAAGCACCAGCGTTTCGATGTTTGCCTCAGCCTCCATTGCCTCGGCAAGTGCGGAGATTTCCAGAAGCGCGCCCGTCTTGGCGGCTTCATCGGTGCCCGCGTTGTCTACCACGCCCTGCAGCACCTCCAGTGCCTCGTCGCGTGCACGCTGGCGGCTGACCTGCGTGGCAGAGAAGTAGCCGTCTACCGTCGTGCTGTCCCCGCCCGTGGTGTCGTCGGGGTTGACACCTACGTTTGCGTCGGGTTCATCCACGACGGGGGTCTGCCCCGTGAACAGCACCACGTTGAGTACGACCGCCAGAGCGATGAGCAGCACCGCACCCGCGATGACGATGTGGCGGCGGTTGATTTTGGGCAAGCGTCTTTGCTCGCGCTTGACTTCGAGTTGAGTATCCATACAGCAATCCTCCTTTTTATGTGTTGGGCTCACTTATAGATATGCGTGAGCGATGCTTGATATGCCAAAAAAGAAAAAAGACCGCGCGTGCGGTCTTTTTTCTTTTGCGCCGGGGAACGCTCAACCTTATTTTTTCAGGTTGTATCGCCGGATCGCCGTCGACGGCTGTGGCGAGGATTTCAAGTATGCTTATGGCATGGTGTTACTTTTTGCGCTTTGGCGGTTGATTTTTGGGAGCCGGTTTCCCTTGCGCACCGCGCGCGGGCTTGCCCTTGGCAGCGGGAGCGCTTTTGCCGCCCTTTGGCACGGGCTTGGCGCTCTTAGGGGACGGTTTTGCGCTTTTTTCGCCCCGTTTTGGGGTGTTTTGCGCTTTTTCGCGCTTTCCCGCGTTGCTTTTTGGCGCGGATTGCGCGCCCTCGCGCTTCTGTGCGCCCTCGGGGCGGACAAGACAGGTGGGGGCAAAGCCGATCAGGTCCTCGCGCCCTGCCAGGCGCAGTGCCTTGCGCACAAGCGCCGCGTTTTCGGGGCGGTTGCACTGCAGCAGTGCGCGCTGGAGCTGCTTTTGCTCGGGGTCGGTCGCCACGAACACCTTTTTCATCGTGAGGGGATCAATGCCCGTGTAGTACATCACCGTGGAGGCGGTGCCGGGGGTAGGGTAAAAGTCCTGTACCTGCTCGGGCGCGTAGTGATCGCGCCTCAGGCACTCGGAAAGCGCCACCGCGTCGGCGAGCTCGCAGCCGGGGTGGCTGGACATCAGGTAGGGGACGAGGTATTGCTCCTTGCCGATGGATTTGGTCAGCTCAAAATAGCGCTTGCGGAACTTTTCATAGACCTCAAAGTGCGGCTTGCCCATTGCATCCAGCACGCGAGGCGCGCAGTGCTCGGGGGCAACCTTCAGCTGACCGCTGACGTGGTCGCGCACCAGCTTTTTGAAGAAGCGCTCGTCCGGGTCGGCTAAGAGATAATCAAAGCGGATGCCCGAGCGAATGAACACCTTTTTCACACGGGGGAGTGCTTCGATCGCTTCCAATAATTGAATATACTCGCTGTGATCGACCTTGAGATTGGGACAGGGCTTGGGTGCCAAGCACTTGCGGTGCGCGCACACGCCGCTTTTGAGTTGCTTGTCGCACGCAGGGTAGCGGAAGTTGGCAGTGGGACCGCCCACGTCGTGAATATACCCCTTGAAGGTGGGCATTTCGGTGATCTTTTTCGCCTCCGTGACCACGCTTTCAATGCTGCGCGAGCGCACGGTGCGCCCCTGATGGAAGGCGAGCGCGCAGAAGTTGCACGCAC